>CAYRBM010000044.1:0-36116 GCA_964422425.1 uncultured Odoribacter sp. | reverse complement strand
ACTCTTTACCTCTCCCATTTATCCTTTGGTTTAAATGATCTGGTAAAAGTATGAGTTGTGTTTTTGTTCCACAAAAACGGTCTAAAACTGTCCTGCGGAGCATTCCCCTCATTCCCTGAAAGGTTGATGATAATGATTCCCCTCTTTCAAAAAGTAAGTTCAAAGTTAAAATTCAGCCAATCCAGAAGCAAACCAAATGAGGCCTCTAACTCCGAACAATAAAAAGCTTGGTGAAGGAATCCGGGTTCGTCTGACCGACCGGGAAAAGGAATTGTTGACTGAACGGTGCCGGAAAGAAGGGTATCGAACCTTGAGTGATTTTGGTCGGGCTAAGCTTTTACGAAAAAGGGAAATCCGGAGAATTGAAGTGAGTCCGGAATTTTCGGAAATAATGGGCCAAATGGATTTTGAACTCAATAAGATCGGTGTTAACCTGAATCAGATTGCCAAAAAGCTGAATACTTACTTGGGATATCAACTCGATTCTGAGGACAAGCGAACCCTGAACAACTCATACGAAACGCTAAAAAAGTGCTTTGTACTCTTACAAAAGTATATGGATAATATTCCGTCATGAATAACCAGAAAAACCAAAGAAATGGTAATTGTCATCCATCAGGCATCAAGTACTTCGAATGCTTTTTATTACAATGAGCGCAAGGCCAAAGAAGGTAAAGCCACCTATTACCATAGCCGGAATACACCTTCTGCGAATCCATTTATATACTCCGCTCAGCACCGATACCAGATTTTCAAGCGTATTGAGGATTTAAATACCAGGGTAAAGAACAAAGGACTTCATATCTCATTTAATCCAACCATGAACGACATGATCAGATTGGGAGAAAAGGGAATTCGGACTGAAATTGACAACCTGATGAAAAACCTTGGTTATGGAAGCCAACCCTTCCTGGTATACCGACATGCAGATATTGACCGGGTACATTTCCATATTGTTTCCACCCGAATTGACAAACAAAGCGGAAAGAAGATCAAAGACAATTTTGAAAAGGAGAAAGTACAGAAGTTCATCAAGGAGTTGGAACAAACCTATCAGCTAAAAAATGATGACCCAAAGGAAAAGATTGATTTGAAATTCACGGCATATAGCAAGAACCTGAAGCAAAATCTTGAAAACTTATTCGCCGAACTCAATCGGATGGATTTTATCACCAATAAGCAAATGTATAATGATGCCTTAAAGCTGTTTCATATTGAAATTAGGCAGGTTCAGAAAGGGCATTTGGTATTTGTAACTGATGGAATTGGTAACCCGATCCGGCATCCGATTAAGATGTCAGACTTTGAGGAAAGGCCGAGGTTTTATTTGTCTGAACAGCGGACTTTGGATCATCATATCGGAATTTATCCTGATTCGAATCTAAAAGGGCAGGATAGTGGCGTTTTGAAATCATTAGTTCTGAAAGAATTGATCCGGCAGGTGAAAACTCAATTTGAAGACGGATCTGGTTTAGGTAATAAAAGATGTAAGCTTAAATCACAGAAAAAAAAGTCGAAAAGAAAGTTGTAGGGATAAAATCAATAGTAATAAATATAAAAAAACGCATACAATTAAATTCTGATTTTAGGTTTAAACTTTATGCTTCCAATATGTTGATTCAGTTTACTAATTTCATTTATCAATTCTGTTTTTGGAAATCGAATTCGAAAACAATGTTCCTAAACATTTAAATTCAATTGCAAACCTTTGCGCTAAGCTTTGCGTTTGTTCGATGGAATTGGATATCTTGTAAATAAATCATTAATGTTCATATTTGTATTTGAAAATTGAATGATATCCTGACTAACTCATGAAAAAAATTTCTCTCATATTTCTTTTTTTCATTCTTCTTAACGGATTGAAATCCCAGGATTTTGTTTTTGAGAAGATTACCACTCGTGAAGGCTTATCGCAAAACGATGTGAATTGTGTCTTTCAGGATCACAATGGATTTTTATGGATTGGAACCAACGACGGACTAAACCGATACGATGGCTATAATTTTAAAACTTACCGGATCGATCCTTCAGAAACTGGAGATGTTGGACTTACCAGCAACTTAATATTCAGGATTAAAGAAGACCGAAGTGGAAATTTATGGATTGCAACATCGAACGAAGGAGTATGCAAGTTCGATGTACAGAAGGAATTATTTATCCCGGTTCGAAATACTGCAACCGAATCAAAACGTCTGGCTGACAATCGTGTACTGGATATCGAATGCATGGACGACGGTACTGTCTGGGTTGGAACGATGGGAGGAGTAAGTATTCTAACCGAAACCAATGGAAAAATATCAGTTAGGGAATTATTTGAAACAGTAGGAACAGTCATGGCAAGAGAAGCCTGTTATCGTATCGTTTCTGATAAATTCAAACGGATTTGGATAGGCACCGGTACAGGTTTGTTCGTATGTAAAAGTGGTGGGAAAGATCTGAAAAAAGTTGAAGTCCCGGGTGCAGATTCCTTTTATTCCCGGGCACTCTGTGCTGTACAGAAAGGTGTTTTTGTCGGAACCAATAAGGGAATCTATTTCCTGCGTTTCGAAAAAGATGATCAATTTGAATTTCAGATTATTAAAGTTTCGGATGTTCTGGCCCGTGATATTATTTTGGATAATTCCAATAATTTAATCGTTGCCAGCAATCAGGGATTGTTTAGTTTTTCGTATAATCCAAACGGAAACCAGGTTCTTCAGCAAAAGTCACATGTACGGATTGGATTGTCGGAAAATAGTTTAAGCAGCGAGATTGTCAATTCGCTGTTCGAAGATTCTTCCGGAATTATTTGGATTGGAACCAATGGAGGAGGACTGAATAAATACAATCCCAAACGCAAAAAATTTGCCTTATATAAAAATACATTTGAGACAGGAAGTCTTTCATACAATAAAATTAGAGCAATCTACGAGGACAGTGAGAAAAATATTTGGATCGGAACTGAAGGAGGAGGAATTAACTACCTCGATCATACAAAAAATCGAAATTTTAAAAATGGATTTGTTAATTATCCGTTTGGTAGCGAATCACTGGAGAATAATGTCTATTCCATTCTTGAGCTGGGACATGAAAATAATCGAAAAATATGGGCTGGAGCTGGTTATCCAATTCGGTTGATCCAATTTGATTTGAAAAATTCAATGAAACCCAAAATGACTGGCAATCCTCTTCCTGAACTGGCTAACTCCGTGTTTGCATTACTTAAGGATAAAGATGAAAATATATGGCTGGGAACTTATGGCTCTACCGGATTATTTAAGTACATGAAAACCGGAAATGGGTATCGTTTGCTCAATTACAAAGCAACTGGTAAGCCTGGTGATTTGTCATCCAACATCATACGTAGTTTGCTTCAGGATAAAAGCGGAAATATATGGGTTGGCACCGATGCGGGGCTAAATGTATTGCCCGCAGAAGAATTGTCGAAGGAAAATCCCCGGTTTATAGTATTCCGGAATAAGCATGGTGATAAAAACTCATTAAGCAATGATTATATTCTACCCATATTCGAATCGGCTGAAGGAAATTTGTGGGTTGGGACCATGGGTGGTGGATTGAATTTAGTCAGGAATACGGATAATCTGGATTCTGTTTCGTTTACAGCTTTTAAAACAGATCATGGATTGCCAAATAATGTTGTAAAGGGAATATTGGAAGATGATTATGGCTTCCTATGGGTTTCTTCCAACAAAGGACTGTCGCGTTTTGATCCGAAAGATCAGAATTTTGTGAATTACGATATTTCAGACGGACTTCAGGATTATGAATTTGGTGAATTGGCCTGTTGCAAACTGAGTGATGGTATGATGATGTTTGGCGGGGTAAATGGATTTAATACGTTTTATCCTCAGCAAATTATGACTGATATGTCGGTACCAAAACTTGTTTTTACTGATCTGCAGATTCTGAACCAATCGGTTGGAGTGGGTGAGGAAATTAACAATCGTGTGGTCTTGGATCAGGGAATAAATTTTACCGAAAAAATCAGACTTAAATATTCTGAAAATAGTTTCGCCATTTATTTTTCTGCACTTCACTTTTCGGCTCCCAATAAAAATATGTATAAGTATAAGCTCGAAGGTTTTGATTCAGAATGGATAAAGAAAAATTCGAACGAACGCTTTGCCAAATACACCAATTTGCAGCCTGGAAAGTATGTGTTTAAGTTATTGGCTTCGAATAACGATGGCGTCTGGTCCAATGAGGTCAGGCAGCTTGAAATTACGGTTGTTCCACCGTGGTGGAAGAGTAATCTGGCACTTATTGCGTACACCATTTTGTTTGGGTGGTTACTCTGGTTCTTTCAGAAATATTCCATTATTCGCATCAAGCAAAAAAATGAGTTGTTGATGGAACATTTTGAGAAAGAAAAAATTGAAGAACTATCGCAAATGAAACTTCGTTTTTTTACCAATATTTCCCATGAATTCAGAACACCATTGACTTTAATTATTGGTTCGATAGATAAACTGGTAAAACAAGCCAACGAGATCCCCAAAGAAATACAAGGTAAACATTCTGTTATTCAGCGTAATGCTTCAGTTTTACTGAGGCTGATTAATCAACTGGTCGATTTCCGAAAATTCGAACAGGGAAAAATGAAGTTGCTTGTTTCTAACGAAAATCTCGTTTCGTTCCTAGAAAATATATCGTCTTCATTTTCAGATTATGCAACTTCGAAAAATATTCAGTTTCGGTTTTCTTATCCCAAAGATGAAATTTATGTCTGGTTTGATGTGGATAAACTCGAGAAAATCATCTATAATCTGCTTTCCAATGCATTCAAATTTACGAATACCGATGGTGAAATTGATTTATCTGTAGAGGAACTTCAGGATGTAGTGAAAATTACTGTCAAAGATACCGGGGTGGGTATGTCCAGAGAAGTTCAGGAGCATATTTTTGAACGCTTTTATCAGGCAACTAAAATCAAACAGAGAAACAATGAAGGAACAGGAATTGGTTTGTCATTCTCCAAAGGTTTGGCCGAAATGCATCATGGAGATATCCTGTTTACCAGTGAAGAAGGGGTTGGAAGTAATTTTGTTGTCCTACTAAAAAAGGGAAATTCACATTTTAAGCCTGAAGAATTAATCATCAATCAAAATGCTGATGAAATGATTTCCCGGCCAATTCAGATTAAATACAATGAGTTTGAGTCGGATAATGGATATGAACCGGATGAAGATATTCAGGTAAGCAAGTTGAAAAGTACCTTATTGGTTGTAGAGGATAATGAAGAACTCCGACACTTTTTAATTGACAGCTTCCGTGCAGATTACAATGTACTTGAGGCTGAAAATGGAGAGCTGGGGCTCGAATTAGCTTTAGAGCATAATCCAGATTTGATAATCAGCGACATTAAAATGCCAGTTAAAGATGGATTCGAACTTTGTGAAGGAATTAAAGGTGACGAACGCTTAAGTCATATTGCAGTAATTCTGCTTACTGCGAAAACATCTTCCGAAGATACCATTCGTGGATATGAAACTGGAGCCGACGCCTATATTCCAAAACCATTTGATTTCGAAATACTCGCTGCACAGGTTAAAAGTATTATTCATTCGCGCCATAAAATGAGAAATAAACTGCGCGGATCAATCGAGGTAATTCCTTCGGAGGTAACCACGACTTCGATGGATGAGAAATTTTTGAGCCGGATGCTGAAAATTATTGAAGAACACATTTCCGATTTTGATTTTACGGTGGAAAAGCTTTCAGACCTCTGTGGAATGTCGCAAATAAACATGAATAAGAAACTGAAATCGCTGACTGGCGAAACAACCAATGTATTTATCCGGAATATCCGTCTGAAGCGGGCTGCTCAATTGTTAAAAACCGGCCGGTATTCGGTTGCTGACATCACTTATGAAGTTGGCTTTTCAGACTTGAAGTATTTCAGAACCTGTTTTAAAAAGGAATTTGGACATTCTCCATCCGATTACAGTAAAATGCACCGCGAAGAAAATTAATTGACAACGATTAAAGGTTACCCCGGAGCTCAACTCCTAAGTTCCATCAACTGGCGGACTTCAGGTGACTAATACATCAGCTGAAGGATTGCCCTTGTCTGGGCTGAACCCCGGAATAAGGTCAGGAATCTCATTTTTTACCAGGCTGAAAAAATATACCCGGTGATTTCCAATTCAATCTAGTTTTCCTCTGTGGTAAATTTATCCTGAACAATACGTTCTGTTCAATCGGCATCTGCAGAAGCTATGTTATTGCTATTTCTTGTTAAAAAGAACAGATTTTCAACCTTTTAATATCCTAAATGATTTTATAATTTATCGTATAAAAACATGCATATTTACTTGATTCATTGAAATACACCCGATATTTTTAAAATTTCGTACCCTATGTGAAAATTTATACCCGTAAAGGGATTAAATTTTCACCCTAAATAACTCCTGATGTGTAGATACATTTGAATGTTAAAAAAATGTTAAACGCTAAATTTATGAAAAAAACAAGTCATCGAATTTGCAGAAGACTGTTGCTTACAGTGTTTTCTGTATTGTTACTTCTGGGCATTGCCAATGCACAGACAGTAACTGTATCAGGGAAGGTTTCTACGGCTTCCGGAGAAACGATTCCTGGAGTTAATGTTGTTATTAAAGGAACACAGAACGGTGTTATTTCTGATTTCGACGGTATGTTTAAAATTAATGTGCCCTCCAATGGTACTTTAGTTTTTTCGTATATCGGATTTGAACCAACAGAAATTGCTGTGAGTGGGAAAACCAAACTTGATGTGGTTTTGAAAGAAACATCAATAGGTTTGGAAGAAGTTGTTGCAATTGGATACGGAACTCAAAAGAAGAAAGAAGTTACCGGTGCGGTTGCCCAGGTTTCCAATGAAGTATTATCTCAATCTTCAACTTCCGATTTGGGTACTGCCCTGCAGGGCCAAATTGCAGGGGTATCTGTTCAGGCCAGTTCCGGAGCTCCCGGATCAAGTTCAAATATCCAAATTCGTGGTTTGAACTCGGTAACCGGAAACAATGCTCCGTTATTTATTGTCGATGGAATTCCTTACGACGGTGACCCCAAACTGAGTAACAGTGAAATCGAAACCATCGATGTATTGAAAGATGCTGCTTCTGCTGCTATTTATGGTACCCGTGGTTCTGGTGGTGTTATCCTGATTACAACTAAACAAGGTAAAGCCGGACAAATGAAAGTTAGTCTGGATAGTTATTACGGTGTTCAGAGTATTACCTCCGGAATTCCTTTGATGAACTTTGAAGAAAGCATGTATCAGACTTTTCTGGTTGCTCAGAATGTGAATTTAACCAACATGTCGAACAGTTGGACTGTATTGGAATCCAACCGGTATAATTTTCTGAACAATACTGATTTAGGTAAAGTGATAGTAGTAAATAATGCTCCGATTCAAAACCACAGCTTAAGTATTTCGGGTGGTAAAGAAGGAGTAACTTTTAATATTGTCGGTAACTACTTTGGACAGGATGGTATGATTATTAATTCGGGCTACGACCGGTATAATGTTCGTGCCAACATGAATTATAAAAAAGGAAAATGGAATTTCATGACCGGACTTGGTTTCCGGGTTGAAAAACAGGAATATGAACCATGGCAATTGCTTTTGGAAGGGTACAAATATTTGCCATTCCAACAGCCAATAAGTCCCGATCAGGGCACAATTGCTGATGGAGGTTCTGGTAACAGTGTGGTAAACCTTGGAAACATGGCTACCAAATTGAAACAAACTGATGTTCGCAATGGCGAGAACTTTAATGGGAACTTTCAGGCAGATTATAAGTTGTCGAAAGATATTACACTGACTACCCGTATGGGGGCTAATTTTACCAACAACACCCGGGTAAGAATTAATCCTGTGTTCAAAGTGTATGATGACAATGGTCTACCCGTAGTGCTGAATACACGTTCGGGAGTTAAAAATACCAGTGATCGTGCTTTTAGTTTTACCTGGGAAAATTCCGTGAATTATGCCAAAAAAATTGGTAATCACAGCATCAAATTATTGGGTGTATATTCCATGGAGAAATACAATTTTACTTCATTTTTTGCCGAAAAGCTTGATTTGATTAGCAATGATATTACGGTGCTGGGTGGTGCTACTGCCGATGCCAATGCCGGTTCAGGAAGTGGATGGGGACAAGATCGCACCAACTCTTTAATTGGTATGCTTGGTCGTTTCCAATACGACTACAAGGGCCGGTATTTATTGAGTGTAAGCGCCCGTCGTGACGGATCTTCCCGTTTTTCTCAAAAATACAGATGGGGAACATTCCCTTCAGTTTCTGCCGGATGGAACGTTTCTGACGAAAATTTCTGGTCGTCCATGTCAAACGTAATTAACGGGTTGAAATTTCGTGCCAGTTACGGAACAACCGGTAATCAGAACTTCCTCGACTACAGCAATGCTGCATCAATCTCCCTGAAAAAGGATTATGCTTTCGGTCTTGATACCGATGCCGGAATTGTTGCTGCTGCATTGGGTGCTACACAAACCGCTTTCTCAAACTCAAATGTGAAATGGGAAACAACCGTTCAGCGAAATTTCGGATTCGATATGGCTTTCTTCGATAACAAGTTAACTTTTACCGGCGATTTTTACAACACCGATAAACAGGATATGTTATTCCCGTTGTTGTTACCACCATCAACCGGCGCCGGACAAAATGCGACAGTTGTACTGAATGTTGGAGATATGAATAATAAAGGAGCTGAGTTCGCCATGAATTACCGTCACAATGGTAAGTTCTCCTGGAATATAGGTGGTACATACTCAAAAAACATCAATGAAATTACCAAGATGAGTGGTGCCAATAAAACTTCGTACATGTCGGGTGGTACTGTGGTTGATGTGAATAATGTTGACCGGGTAACGGTTTTGAAAGAAGGATATGAAGCTGGTGCTTTCTTCGTAATGCCAACTAATGGTATTGTTAAGAATGCAGAAGAACTGGCTGAATACAAAAAATTCTGGCCAACTGCCCAGTTGGGAGATTTAAGGTATATCGACACGAATTTGGATGGGAAATTAACCGATGAAGACCGTGTTTATGCCGGAAGTGGAGCTCCTGAATTTGAATTGGGCTTAAACATGTCGTGTGACTATAAAGGTTTCGACCTTTCCATGCAGTGGTATGGTTCATTTGGAAACGAAGTGATCAATGGAACTAAAATCTTTTCTTACATGTATTCCACACATAAAGATTTAATCTATCAATGGTCGCCTCAAAACGTCGATGCAGTCATTCCTGCCAACCGCGGAGGAAGCCATTGGAACTACCGTGGTTATACCGACATCTGGGTTGAAGACGGAACATTTATTCGTTTACGGAATGTAACTCTTGGTTATACCATTCCAGTAAATCTGATTAAAAAAGCAGGTATATCTAAATTACGCGTATATGTTGCATCTCAGAATCCATTAACAATTACCAAATACGAAGGGTTTGATCCTGAGGTTGGTAACGATGGTTTAGCCGGACGTGGAATTGATAAAGGTAGTTACCCGATCAGTTCACAGTACCGGGCTGGTGTTCAATTAGATTTTTAATATAAAATACTGAAATCATGAAGAAAATATTTTTTAGATATCTTGCTCTTGGATTGATGTTTATCATTCCATTTGCCTGCACCGATTTTCTCGACGAGAAAGATCCCAATCAACTATCAACCGATAGCTTTTGGTTAACGTTGGACGATTGCAATACCGGTTTGACAGCTGTGTACAATTCCTGGAAAAATGGTAATGTTTTAGCCATTGGCGACGAAGCAAACCGCAGCGATATGACCTGGCCTGGCTGGGGAAGACCCAACACTACAAACCAATACTATCTGCAGACTTTTACCGATGCTTCAAGTACACCTAACAATAAGTGGGAAGCTTGTTATAAAGGTATTTTTAGAGCTAATCAGGTTATTGAAGGCCTAACAAAAATTCTTCCAAATCAGGTGACTCCGGAAAGTCAGGAAAATGCCACAAGCATTATGGCTCAAGCACGGTTTCTGCGTGGTTTGTTCTATTCTTATTTGTACAATGGGTTTAATAAAGGATCAGTAATTATATACGACTTTGTGCCCAAAGACGAAAAAGATTTCTATCAAACTGTAGCACCTGCTGAAGAAGTCGAAAAATTCTTTTTAGCTGATTTGGAATATGCTTACCAAAACTTATCGGTGAATTACAACAACTATAAATTTGTTTCCGATAAGGGGAGAGTGACTAAAGGTGCTGCTGCTGCAGTATTGGGACAGCATTATCTCTATCAGAAAAAATACGATTTAGCTGTGACTTACCTCAAAGACGTAATCACAAATCCGGATTACAGATATTCGCTTACTGCAAATATTGGCGACAATTTTACGACTAAAAATGAATTTAATTCAGAGTCAATTCTGGAAATAGCTTATTCAACTAAGTTTAAGTCAGAAGTAAATGTGTACGACGAAGAACAAACGTCAAACACCTTGCACATGATGGTGGCTCCGGCAGGAACTCCGGGAGGTTATCGGTCGATTCTACCTAGTTGCTGGCTGATTATGGCATATAAAAATGATAAGATGGATCCAACTGATTCCCGAAATTTTGTAACCGATCCGGTAACCAAAGAACAACGTCTGAGGAAATATTCGTTACGTACATCATATTCTATCGCCTTGCCTGATGATCCTGACTTGTCATATTATGGATTGACAACAGCGCAGGCGGGACAGTTCAATAATCTTGAAACATCTTATTTCAGAAAATATTCAAATTGGGATATTGTAACCAGCGAAAAACCTTCATTACTCAGATCAGGAGTGAATGTTCGCGTAATCCGTCTGGCTGATGTGTATCTGATGTATGCTGAAGCCTTAATCAAAGGAGGAACTGATAATGCAGGGGTTGCCGAAGCAATGCGCTACATCAATAAAGTTCGTTACCGCTCTGCATTACAGTTGCTTGGAATGGATGGAACAGGAGAATACCCAACATCCAGTCATGACAACTTGGTTTATGATGCAAGTAGTTTGATGAATGAACTAATGTATGTTGAACGACCACTTGAACTTTCCATAGAAGGAAATTCAACCCGGGTTATTGATTTAAGAAGATGGAATATAACCAAACAGCGCTTTACGGAACTTTCTACCCAAACTTACTATGCGGTTGATTTTCCATATGTTGATGCAACAGGAAAAAACGCAACCAAATGGGGATCGGTTTTGATGAGTGGAGTCAATCCAAACCCAACTGGAAACAAGTTGCAGGACTATATTCAGGCAGCAGCTAATTACAATGAAGACTCGCATGGATACTGGCCATTGCCAAGCAGCGAGAGTATTTCAAACCCTGTATTGAGATAACAATTTAAAAAGAAATGAATATGAAAAATAAAATATTAATATGGGCGCTATTTCTGATGACTGTATTCGCAGCTTGTGAAAATGAATACGTTGCACCAGGACCACCGCTGACAGACTTTAACCTGTATACAAGCCAATTCCGGAATACCTTAGGGTATAAAATCGGGGTAAACGATTTTATCTCCTTCGCAGATCTTTCTCAGGGCGAATTATCGCATACCTGGACCATACCTGAAACTTGTGTTTTTCTGGAAGGTTCGATCACCAGACAAGACAGCATATTTGATAAATTCATGATTCCCGGAAAGGAAACAACCAAGAAAACCATCCATGTGCTGTTTACCAAACCTGGAATCCAACCTGTACGTTTATATGACACATTTAAAGATTCAGTTTCATATCGTACAGCAATTCCTTATCCGGCTAAAAAGATTGGCGATAAATGGGTCATTGATACCACCTTTATGGTTGATGTTTACGATACGCTTGCACCCTTGTATAAAATCGTACAAAATGGTGTCGACGTGCCAAATACAAAAGATACTATTTATGTTGAAGCAGGAGGTAGCTTAACCTTTGTAGATATGACGGTTCAGGGAAGGCCTGACACTCGTGCCTGGAAAATTGGTACTGAATCGGCAAAAGATTCAGTTGCGACTATTGTCTTTAAAAAGTTAGGTGCTGTAACCGGAACATTTGCTGCCAGCCGCACCAACCCTGATATCCCGGGAGGCTATAAAATGGTGAAAATTTCGAGTGTAATAAAAGTTATACCTTCAACAAAACCATGGATTCTTTCCGGAATAGTTAAAGAACTCGAAAATCAAACCATTCAGTTGCCATTTAATGGCGAGTTTCTGCCATTCCTGAATAAGAACAGTTTCTTTAAGGTAAAAGTAAACGGAACTGAATTTGCAATCAGCAGTATTGGAATCAATGCGACCGATAAAACTTTACTTGAAATTAAACTCGCTGAGCCGATTTATCGTCCTGATGTGATTACAATAAGCCTTTTGGCTGGTAGTGGAATTCAATCGGGTGATTACAGAACCATCAGTCCGTTTGAAAACATTCCGGTGAAAATGTACGACTTCAACTTTATTCCATTTGAAAAGGGATTCGAAGAGGGGACTGGCCTATGGGTAAAAGGAACGGATGATTTTGGAACAGGACAGCAAGGTTACTCGACCATAGATCCAGCAACAGGGGCCTATTGTTACCACATGTCGGTTGTTGATGATACCAAGCGGACTTCAGCCATCAATCCAAACACCTTCTCTTTAGTGAAAGGAAAAACTTATATTCTTGAATTTAAAATGAAAGTTGTTAGTAGAGGTCCTGCTGGTGGTGTTGAAGTTCGTCTGAACAGAGGCGGAGTAATTGATGACCGTTATGCAGGAAACTGGACAGGATATCCGGCAGCTGATGGAAAATGGTATACTAAAACTGTTGAATTTACCTATACTGATGATGCGCCAACACTTGGGATTCAGATACTGCTTTACAAAGTGATTGATTGTTATTTTGATGATCTTATTATTCATGAGAAGGAGGTAAGACCATAATTTGAAAAACAGGAAGTCGGGCTTTGGCCTCACTTCCTGTTATTCAGTATTCTAATACTAATCCAGTCTTTAGAATTTGGATTAGTATAAACCTTGGCAAATGCCATTTAAAATGAATATAATTTTTCGCTATGAATAGTCGAACTATAATTATCTTGTCTTTTTTTCTATTTTCCTTTTCATCTTGTGGTAGAACAGATTCGAAAAAAGTAGAGAAAGTTAAATTTGAAGAAAACTGGGAATCATTACGAAATTATCAGACACCCGAATGGTTTGCTGATGCCAAGTTTGGCATTTTTATCCATTGGGGAGCCTACTGTGTCCCTGAATTTGGATCAGAATGGTATCCGCGTCTGATGTATTCCAAAGACGGAACCTGGAGCGCTCAGGGAAAACTTGAAAAACCAGGTCCTTCGGCTGCATACGAGCACCAAATTAAAACATATGGCCCTCTGGATAAATTTGGATACAAAGACTTTATTCCGATGTTCAAAGCCGAAAATTTCAATCCTGATCAATGGATGGATCTGTTTACACAGGCGGGTGCCAAATATGTAATTCCGGTTGCCGATCATCACGATGGATTTGCCATGTATAAATCGAATCTGACCCGATGGAATGCCGTTGAAATGGGCCCCAAACGGGATGTGATCGGTGAATTAAAAGCGTCGGCAAAAACACATAATCTGCATTTTGGGGTGTCGTCACATTACGCTTTTAACTGGGATTTTTACTTTAAAGAACCTGGTTTCGATACGATGGATCCTCAGTATTCAGATTTATATAATACTGTTCATGAACCATTTCAACCAGCAGATAAAGAATTTCTGGAAAAATGGTGGGCCCGTACCAAAGATCTGATTGATAATTACCAACCGGAAATTCTGTGGTTCGACTTCTTTATGGATCGTCCGGAGTTTGCTCCGTATCATCCAAAACTGGCGGCGTATTTTTACAATAAAGGGATCGAATTGGGGCAGGATGCGATTCTTCAGTCGAAAAACTTTGGATACGAATCATTTCCTCAGGGAACACATATGCTTGACATTGAACGTGGAAAATTGTCCGAAATCCGGAAAGATGTTTGGCAAACCGATACCTCAATCGGGAAAAATTCCTGGGGTTATGTGAGTAACTGGATTTCAAAAACGCCAAACGAACTGATCGACGATCTAATTGATATCATCAGTAAAAATGGTTGTATGTTACTGAATGTTGGACCGAAAAAGGATGGAATAATTCCGCAGGACCAGCAGGCTGTTTTGCTCGCGATGGGCGAGTGGCTTAAAGTAAATGGCGAAGCTGTTTACGGTACCCGTCCGTGGGAAAAATTCGGTGAAGGACCAACCATTGTAAATAATGGTCATCATTCGGAAGGAAACAATAAAAGCTTCACTTCAGCGGATATCCGTTTCGTTACCAGTAAAACCGGCGATTTATTTGTGATTTCGCTCGATCCGCCAACCGATGGTAAATTACTGGTTACTTCGTTGACTAATCATGCTAAAATAAATGCTGAAACCGTAAAATCAGTTCAGATGCTCGGTTCGGAAACTCCGGTAAAATGGAATTTTACAGATGCCGGTCTTGATCTTCAGTTCGAATCGAACCTGAATCACAAATATGCTTCTGCATTTAAAATTTCAATGAAATAATAAATAAGTCCGGAATAAGTATTGGTTTAGTTTAGAATAATTGAGGTTAGTACAAAAGATCCCGGCAATATTCTGTCGGGATCTTTTTTTCAAATTTAAGTAAGTGTCATGAATCGATTAACAGAAATATCACTGCTGTTCATAGTCTTTACATTTCTTTTGTGCAGTAATTCAGCACAATCTGCAAATTATTATGTGTCAGTTTCGCAAGGTGACGATACCAATCCGGGAACCGAAACTGCGCCGTTTAAAACCATTGCAAAGGCATCCGCGGTGCTGGTTGCCGGCGATGTTTGTTACATCAAAGCCGGGACTTACCGCGAAACTATTATTGCTGCAAAAAGTGGAACTGCCGGGCAGCCGATCACCTACAAATCGTTTGAAAACGATCAGGTAATTATTTCGGCAACCGAACCCGTTTCCAACTGGTCGGTTTACTCCGGAAATGTTTACAAAGCTTCGGTTGAAATGAGCCTAAATGAGCAGAACATGATTTATTTCAGGGGAAAAGATATGGACTGGGCCCGCTGGCCAAACAATACGGATGGAAACCGCTTTACGATTGATGCTGAAGTGGTGGATAATGGAACCGAGTCGCAGATTCAAAGCAACAAAATACCGAATTTGGACTGGTCTGGCGGCTATGTCTGGTATTTGGGTGGTCACTGCGGAACCAGTTGGACGCGTCCGATTACTTCATCTTCTTCAGGCAAGATCGATTTTCAGGCGGTAGATATTACGAAATGGCCATTCAATCCGCACAATCCGACCATTGTCAGGAACAACAACCGGGGACGTTTTTACCTGTTCGGAACCTTGCAGGCACTCGATAATCCAGGCGAATGGTTTTACGATTCCAAACAAAAAACGCTCTATTTTCAGGCTCCTGAAAATGTCCGCCCTGCCGCTACTGACGTGGAGTATGCCGCGAGAAAAGAAGCCATCAACCTCAGCTCAAATTACCTGGTGATTTCGGGCCTGACTGTTTTTGGAGGCCGGGTTCAGATTTCAGGAAACAACTGTGTGGTTAGGAATTGTAACATCGTTCATGGACTGGAAACACTCGATGAATTAAACAATACCGATGCCCAAATTGCCAATGGCTCGATCAATATTGAAGGCAGCAACACACTAATTGAAAATAACCTGATTGAATACGGATCGGCCAATGGAATTGCAATGCTTTATGCCTGGAAGGGGAGTACTGCCAATGTGGTGAAAAACAACATCATCCGGTATTTCAATTCGTTAGGAGTTCATTCCAATCCGATCCGCTCCAGCTGTACCGAAACTACTGTGACAGGAAATACAATCTACAGCTGTGGCCGCGACGGGATTTATGTGAGCGGCGCCAACAGCGAAATTTCGTGGAACGATGTGTCGGACTGTATGCTGATTAATAATGATGGTGGCGTGTTTTATACCGTTGGAAACGCTTCCCCGAAAAACTCGGTGATTCACCACAACTGGTTTCACGATTCGTACGGACCTGCTTATGCGGATGGTCGTGCTGCCGGAATTTACCTCGATAATGACAGCAAAAGCTATACGGTACATCACAATGTGGTTTGGAACATTACCTGGTCGGGCGTGCAAATGAACTGGGACAACTGGAACAACAACATTTTCAACAACACGCTCTGGAATGTTGGCGGAGCCATGGCCAACTGGCTGAATGGCCGTACCCTGATCGACAATAAAATTTATAACAATTATGCCAATGCCGGCGAATGGGTTGGAAATGACTTTAAAGCCAATTACATCGGAGCTGTTTCGCAGTTTGTATCGGTTGAAAACAAGAATTTCATGCCGGTTCAGGGCTCAATCCTGATTGACAATGGAATTCTGATCGCCGGAATTACCGATGGATACCTTGGTTCGCAACCCGACCTCGGTGCCTATGAATTTGGCGGTGAACGCTGGATTCCCGGGGTGAACTGGACCGAGCCGGTCTTCACTTCGAAAGTGGAATTAAAAACATTAAATACCGGTTTCGAGGTCTTTCCCAATCCGGTTTCCGACTGGATGAAAATCAGGTTTAACAATCCGGCAGCAGATCTGAAGTTAATTCAGATTTATACCATTCAGGGAAAGCTGGTTTTAAGTCAAATTCAGGAGAACAAACTTAACCTTACTGAATTCAGGATAGCAAGAGGCAATTTAACTTCAGGAGTGTACCTTGTAAAATTATGTGGTTCAAACTGGTCCGAATCAAAAAAGGTCATCCTGCAATAGGATGACCTTTTTCCTGGTTAGGTGTTTGTTTTAATGTTTTAACTCAATTTCGATCACCCCGTTACCGCCCCGGACGCCATAATAACCGGCATCGTTGCCAATTAGCACACTGATTTTACTGACCTGCGCTGGTAAAATAGTACTGATATCTTCAGTCACTATTTTATCGACTACCAGAAGTGCTTCATCGCCCGAAAAAGCAGAATTGGGGCCACGTGAACCTAAAATCACCTTAACCGGACTTCCTGATTTATTGATGCTGGCCTGCGGATAAACCGATTGTATCAGTTCGAAAATGTTCTGGTAATTGGAGTAATTGTTATTTTCGCCGCTTAAATGTCCGCAGGCAAAATCCAGATCCTTTTCAGTCATGTGCCGGCTTTCCAATACTTGCTCACGGGCTTTATTCGTGTTTTGATAAATCAGGTTGATTTTTAGATTCTCGCCGGCAGCGGGTTTAATCTGATACGAGTTAAATCCTTCTGCCTGAAACCGAAGAAGGTCTTTTTCTTTAAAATCAATGCTGAAACGCCCCAGGGTGTCGGTCAATACGATTTGCTTCGTTTTTTTTGAAGAAACCTTCACGAAGTTTAATCCATATGAATTGAACGCAGTAACACGGCCGGTGATTTGATTCTGTGCGATTGTGGATGGAATATAAATAAATAGAAAGGAACAAATCAGAAAAAAGATAATTGGTCGATTATTCATGAGTTAAGTTATTAGATGGATTAAATTAGTTTTAGTACAATTTGGCAGTTATTAAAATTTTGCCTGAATTCTATATCAAAGATAGCAGCTGTAATAAATCTTTGCAGGGATTTAATTGAGCGAATAAAGGGGGTATATTAGTTATTGAATTTTTATTTCACCCCCTAATAGACCACAAAAATGCCCCTAATAAAATACCATACAGAAGTATCTTTGAACTGAATTAAATACCTAAACTATGAAACTGAATAAACTGATGTTGGTCCCGGCAGTATGGTCACTGGTCGGAGGGCATATTCGAGCTGAAGAAAAAGCGAATATCCGTCCCAATATTATCTTTATTCTGACCGATGATCATAAATACGAAATGCTCGGTTGCAATGGCGATCCGTTAATCAAAACTCCCGAATTCGATCGACTGGCTGCTGAAGGTATTCGGTTTACCAATGCGCATGTCACCAGTTCGATCTGCACACCCAGCCGCGTTTCCATTTTTTTAGGCCAGTTTGAACGAAAACATGGCGTAAATTTTAACTCCGGAACAAGCGTTTCTCCGGAAGCCTGGGAAGAATCTTACCCAATGGTTCTCCGGAAGAATGGATATTACACCGGATACATCGGGAAAAATCATGCACCGGTTGGCGATGGAGGTTATCAAAGCGGATTAATCGAAAAATCGTTCGATTACTGGTATGCTGCCATGGGACATTTGGGATTTTATCCGAAGAAAAGAGCCGAAATATTTAAGGGCGCAAAAAGCGATACTCAGGTTGAAATTCTCGACGAAGGAATGGAAGATTTCCTTGATACCAACGAATACAGGCTGAAGGGTGCATTTCATTTTCTGGAATCACGTCCGGCCAGTCAACCGTTCTGTTTAAGCATTTGTTTCAATTTACCTCACGGAGCGAGTACCAGCACCATGCAGCAATTACCAAGCGACTCCAGTATTTACCGCAGTTTATACCGCGATTTAAATATTCCGATGCCGACAAACTATATCGCCCGTGCAGCTATTAAAATTCCAAAACTTCCGGCAGATTTATTACATGCTGAAGACCGGCAGGATGGATACAATTATGTGGATACACCTGAAGAAAACCGCGAACGACTGATTCGGGAAATGCAGGCAGTAACCGGAATCGATGGCTTACTCAAAAATCTTCGCGCCAAATTGAATCAGTCCGGTCTCGACAAAAACACCATAATCATTTTTACATCCGATCATGGAATTTTTAATGGTCAGCAAGGTTTAGGCGGCAAATCACTGTGTTACGAGCAATGCACACATGTTCCGATGATCATTTACAATCCGCTTTTACCTAAGTCAGCACGCGGAAAAGTTAGTAACGAACTGGTTCAAACCATCGATTTGTCGGCCACCATGCTGGCTTATGCCGGGATCGAAATTCCAAAAGGTTTTCAGGGGAAAGATCTTTCAGGAATAGTAGCTGGTACTCAGCAAAAAGTACACAACTACATATTTACTGAAAATTTATGGTCAACTCATTTCGGAAACCCTCGTTGCGAAGCTGTTCAGGATAAAGAATGGAAATACATCAGGTATTACAAAAACGAAAACCCGTCCGCCAATCAGGAAATACAAGTTGCCAAAGATTTGGGCATTCCGGTGAATAAAATGCTCTATTCGGTTCACGATCCGGAGATTGCCTTATACCGTTCTTATGTCGAAAGTCCCGTGAATGGAGAACAAGCGGTTTACGAAGAATTGTATCATTTAAGTACCGACCCCGAAGAAGTTACCAATTTGATTGCGGATAAAAAATATTCCGGAGAGTTGAAAATCTTGCGCGAACAGTGGGCTATCCTGATTAAAGAAGCCCGTGGAACCGAAAAACCAAAAGTTCTGCGATACACGGCTGATTCCATGTTGGAGAAATACGGAATAGTTAAAAATGAATAGACTTAGAAATAATTCAATGAATCATAAATTAAACACAATAGCTCTTTTTGGCCTTTCGGGCCTGGGTATAAGTGTTGGAATAGCAGAAGCTTCAGCACAAACAAAACCCAATGTAATTATTGTCATTTCCGATGATCAGGGTTATGGCGATTTATCCTGTACGGGCAATCCGTGGCTGAAAACACCGAATCTCGATCAGCTGTATACCGAAAGCACCCGCCTGACTGATTTTCATGTCAGTCCATGTTGTGCGCCAACCCGGGCATCCTTGCTAACCGGGCATTATACTAATCGGACAGGCTGCTGGCATACCGTCGGAGGTCGTTCGCTGTTGCGCGAAAGCGAAACCATTATTCCGGAAGTGCTGGCCGAAAATGGCTGGTCAACAGGCATGTTTGGTAAATGGCATCTGGGCGATAATTTTCCGTTCAGACCTGAAGATCGTGGATTTGAAGAAGCGCTTTATTTAAAAGGAGGTGGAGTGGGGCAGTTGCCCGATTACTGGAACAACGATTATTTTAACGACACCTATTTCAGGAGCAGTAAACCCGAAAAACACGATGGATATTGTACCGATGTTTGGTTCGACGAAGCCATGAAGTTTATGAAAGAGCAGACTAAATCGAAAAAACCATTTTTCACATACCTTTCGACCAACGCGCCACACGGGCCGTATTATGTGGCGAATCAATATTCCGATCCCTATCAGAATATTGATGGAGTCGTAAATCCGTATTACTACGGAATGATTGCCAATCTGGATGAAAATATGGGCAAACTTCTTCGGTTTATAGATCATGAAGGAATTGCCGATAATACGATTCTGATTTTTTTGACTGACAATGGGGCTGCCAATGGGTCAGGTTTTGGGCTGGAAAAAGGGACTCAGTTTGTGACGAAAGGTTACAATGCCGGAATGCGTGGTGGAAAAATCAGTGAATATGAAGGAGGTCACCGGGTTCCGTTTTTTATTCGCTGGCCCAATGGTAACATTGAAGCAGGAAAAGATATCACAGACTTAACTTCACATATCGACGTATTTCCAACGTTGCTCGATTTGCTGAATATACCAACTCCGGATTCGGTGAAATTCGACGGAATCAGTTTGAAGAACCGATTAACAGGTCAATCAAATCGTGAAACCGTCCGCTCGATCGTTACCGATAATCAGCGCATTGAATATCCGGAGAAGTGGAAAAACTCGTCCGTCATGAATCAAAAGTGGCGGTTAATCAATGGAAAAGAACTTTACGATATTGCTACTGATCAGGAACAACGACACAATGTGGCTGCTAAGCATCTGGGAATCGTAGCCAAACTAACAGCCGACTACAACAGTTGGTGGGACGACATTAAACCCTCATTCGAAGAGTATCCGGCCATCGCTATTTGTCCGGAACAAGAGCCTCTTACCGTCATCAATGCCATGGATATGCATCCCGATGTGGATAATACACCTGTTCCCTGGAATCAGGTTCATGTCAGGAATGTTGTTCGCAACACTGGATGGGTGGCTGTAAATGTTCTGGCCGATGGAAAATACCGGGTTTCCCTTTATCGTTATGCACCCGAATCGAATCTGGCTTTGGATGCCATCGCTCCGGATTCAGCGCCGGAGCGCGATACCAATGTTGAAGTTTATCCTTCAGGAAAAAAGCTTAATATAATGAAAGCCCGTTTTTCAGCCGGGAATGCAACATACGAATCGAAAGTCGATCCCGGATTACCCAATTGCACCTTCAATGTTAAGTTGAAAAAAGGCTGGCAGAAATTCAGGGCAGAATTCGAAGAAGCCGAGGGAAAACCTTTTGCCGCTTTTTATTTTACAGTTGAACGAATAACCAATTAAACATACTTTATATGAATCTATTGTATCAGAAAATGAAAATAGCTATCCTGATGGTTTGGCTATGTTTTGCTGCCGGAACAGGTTTTGGGCAGAACCTTAATTTTAACGATTCCTGGCTTTTCCTGAATCAGGAAGCCGAAGGGGCAGAGGCTACCGGATTTAATGATGCCGGCTGGCGGAAACTTGATCTGCCGCACGATTGGGCTATCGAAGGTCCTTTTTCGATTGAAAATAATTCCAGAACCGGAGGTTTGCCGGTAAGCGGAACGGGGTGGTACCGCAAACATTTTGTGGTGCCTGAATCTGCCCAGGGAAAAGTTGTTCGGATTGAGTTTGAAGGTGCCATGTACGATGCCTATGTTTGGGTAAATGGCCAGTTGGTTGGAAATCGTCCGTATGGCTACATTGGTTTCGAATTCGATATCAGCAAAAACCTGAAGTATGATGGTTCGGAAAACGTGATTGCCGTTCGCCTGACTCCCAAAGATCTTTCTTCGAGATGGTATCCGGGAGCAGGAATTTACCGTTCGGTCTGGTTGAAAATCGACGAACCGGTGCATGTCGCTCACTGGGGAACTTTCATTACCACACCAACAGTTACCGATGCAAAAGCTGTTGTTCAGAACGAAACGACTATCAATAATACAAGCCAGTCGAAATCGACGGTGGAGCTGAAACACGACTATTTTTCTCCTTCAGGAAAATTGGTTGGCAGCGTGAATGAAAAACTGACCATCGATGCAAATTCGAGCAAAACCTCAGGATTGTATTGCAACATTGAAAACCCGGATCGCTGGGACTTGGAAACGCCTCATTTATACAAAGCGGTTACCACCATTACTGAAAATGGAAAAATTACCGATAGCTATGAAACCCGTTTCGGTATTCGTCACATCAGTTATTCTCCGGAAGGTTTTTTCCTAAATGGGAAGAAAGTACGTTTCAAAGGAGTGTGCTTGCATCACGACAATGGAGCTCTGGGTGCTGCTGTTTACCGCCGTGCCGATGAGCGCAAACTGCAGATCATGAAAGACATGGGTGTAAATGCGATACGTACCAGTCACAATCCACCTTCGCGTGAATTATTGGAATTATGCGACGAAATGGGTTTACTGGTGATGGACGAGTCGTTTGATGTTTGGCGGATCGCAAAAGTTGAAAATGGATACAATGTATTTTTCGACGAGTGGAGCGAACGTGATATTAAAGATATGATTCGCCGCGACCGCAATCACCCGTCGGTGGTGATGTGGAGCATCGGAAACGAAATTCTGGAGCAAAACGATAAAAAGAATGGCTGGCTGGAAGCACAGCGCTTAGCCGGTTTCTGTAAGGAACTGGATCGCACACGCCCGACGGTGGCAGGTTTTAACTATTATCCGGCTCCGTTCGATATCAATATGGCGCAGCAGGTTGATATTGCAGGTATGAATTACAAACCAGCCAAATACGATGAAGTCAGACAAAATTATCCGGATGTCCCGATTGTAGGTTCCGAAACTTCGAGCTGCGTGAGTAGCCGTGGAGTTTATCATTTGCCGCTCGAAAAGTATGAGAAACATGCTTCGTTACAAGTTACCAGTTATGATATGATTGGGCCACCCTGGGCTTATCCTCCGGATATGGAATTTCATTTTCTGGAACAAAACCCGTTTGTGATGGGTGAATTTATCTGGACAGGTTTTGACTATCTGGGAGAACCTACCCCATACGGCGGAAAAGATAATGCGACCAATGGAAAATGGAATTCAGATTGGCCATCACGCAGTTCTTATTTCGGAGCTGTCGATTTATGTGGTTTCCCGAAAGATCGTTTTTTCCTGTACCAAAGTCACTGGACCACCAAACCGATGATTCACCTGTTGCCGCACTGGAACTGGAAAGGTATGGAAGGTCAGGAAATTCCGGTGTATTGCTACACCAATTGCGACGAAGCCGAGCTTTTCCTGAATGGTAAATCACTGGGTAAACGCGTCAAAGGCCAGGATCTGACTGAAATAATGGTGAAGTTTAATCACTACGAACCAAGGACCTATCAATCAAAATACCGTCTGTCGTGGAAAGTTCCCTATCAGGCCGGAACACTAAAAGTGGTAGGCTATAAAAACGGAAAAGCAATTCAGGAAGAACAAATTGCAACTGTTGGAAAACCTGCGAAAATAAATCTTTCAGTCGATCGAAGCGAAATTCAGGCTGACGGAACCGATTTGGCTTATGTCACTGTCCGCATTGAAGATAAAGATGGGAACTTCTGTCCCATGGCTGATAATTTAGTGAATTTTGACATTTCCGGAGTGGGTAAAATAATTGCAGTTGATAATGGAAACGCAGCTTCTGTTGAACCGTATCAGGCGAATTACCGGAGAGCTTTTAGCGGAATGTGTCTGGCGATTCTTAAATCAGAAAAGGTAGCTGGCGAAATCCAATTCACGGCAAAGTCGAAAGGATTGAAATCAAGTGTTCTGACAATCAATTCAAAATAAGAGCAATTGTTTGTTGGAAAATTTGAAAATGGTTGATTCCGGCATTTTAAAAATACTGTTGAAAGTTGGCAGCTAACCTGAAACGTAAAAGATAGGTTAAGATTAATTAGTTTAAAACATCAATTGGATAAAAATGATGATATATGAGTCGAAATTTATTTATCTGTCTATACTTCTGTTTTTTTAGTTGCCAGCTTTCAGTTGCTCAGGATGTGATTATACAGATTGATCCAACTGTTTCCATCGCAATTAACGGACATTTGGAACTTGATCGGACAAAGTACTTTAACCTGTCGCATGGAGGCACAAATTTCGAATCGACCATCAATAATAAAACGCGTTCCGACCACTATATTCAGGATTTGGAAATGTCGTTTGGCAGAAATCTGGGGATGGTAAATGCGGCTGTAAAATGGGGTGGTAATGTCAGGGAAGATGCCGCTCGTCCTGGTTACGCCGACATCACTTACCTGATAAGTAAATCAAATCCCAGCAACGGATCACCCAGTGAGGGATTTAAACAAAAATTTCCACTGAATCTGGGTGTTGCAAATCACGATAATCACAGGGCTTATCCAACTTTTATGCCGCAGATAACCACCACGCAGGCTGGTGATGACGGTAAACTACCCACCAATGCAGATGCTGCTGCTGAATTAGCTGTTTCGCTCCTGAAATATAATTATACCGATTGGACCCGACCTTCAACTTTTGAGGCCATTAATGAACCTCATTGGTCAATCGATGCGGACCTGCTGGCAAGGCTGCATTTGGCTATCTGGCAAAAAGCGAAAGACGAAAAAATTTCAACATTGATTGGTGGCCCGTGCATGTCAGTCGGGTATTTTTATAAAAACAACTACCAGTATTTGTCAACGCTATCAAAATTCATTGATAATACGCAGTGCAAACTCGACTTTTATTCGTTTCATGTTTATGATTTTATGAAATATGATGCAGGTCGTAATGATATTGTTTGCCGGGTATCAACAGGCCTACCCATTGAGGGAGTTCTCGATCTGGTTCCCAATTACACCATGAATAAATATGGAAAGCCCGTTGAATTGGTATTCAGTGAGCATGGTGGGTATTTGTCAGGGAATCAGGAAAACGACCTGAATACAATTGCAAACACGTATTTCCCCGGATCAGGTTTCGAGTGGGAAATGAAAAGGCGATCGGTCAGTAATTTTGTGATGGTAAGCAGCACCATTGCCAATACCATGGCTTTTATGAATCATCCTGATGTGGTGAAAAAAGCGGTTCCTTTTATCCTGCTTGAGTCTTTTGCCTGGGATCCGAAATATTATTCTTCCATGCTTGTGGCCAATAACTTTACTGACAAAACCAATTGGCAGGAATCGCAACTCATTTATTTCTACGAATTTTTCAAAGGAGTTAAAGGGCATCGAGTACAGTCAGACTGTCCGAATCCGGATATTCAGCAACAATCATTTGTCGATGGGAAAAACCTGATTCTGGTCATGAACAACCTGTCGAATAAAGTTGAAAACCTTAAAATTAATATCCCCGCCGCCGGAATATCATCCATTCAAATCAGAAGGGTAGGACGAAATGCAGATTTTACACCCTATCTCGATGAACAGTCAGCAACATCATTGGACGGTTTGCAGCTTAAAGGACGCGAGGCGATGGTGATAAAAGTTGCTTATCAGGATCTCATTCAGCAAACAAAATATTTAAACGAGAAACCGTTTTATGGCACCGAAGTCACTAAGGAATTTTCAGGAACGGCCAATTTTACCATTCATATCGCAAGTTTAGTTGATGCCCAGTATGCCATACTTCGCGTGGGAATTAGTCGTCCGGCAGGAACCGACCGGCAGGTGAATATTTCGTTGAATGGAACTTCACTGACTGTTCCGATGGAAGATTGTGCACCCTATCTCGAAAACGAAAATGAATTCGCAACCACAAAAATGATCCGGATTGAAAAATCATTGCTGCAAAATAACAATACCATTTCTGTTACATTTCCTGATGGAAAACCCGGCGGGGTAGGAGCTGTCGTTTTGCGGGTCGCGTATCAGGAGATTACTGCAACTTCAATGATTGAAATCAATCAAATTCCTGAAATTCAGATTTTCCCAAATCCATCATCAGGATTGATGCGTATTTATTTGCCAAATGAAACCGGTGTTGTTAATTTGAAATTATTCAGTTTAACTGGCATTTTGATTCAGGAGAAAACAGCAACGATTAAATCTGATCTTTTCATTGATACATTCAGTCTTCTGAGGAAAGGAACATATGTAGTTCGAATTCAAACGGATAAAAACAGTTACAATCAGAAAATAGTCGCCATCTAATAAAATTATCATGCAGAAATTGAATTATGTGATCTTGTTGATTAGCTTGCTTTTTATTGGTAGTCGTTTACATGCACAGGAAAAATCTAAACCGATAAAATATCAGCCCAACTGGGAAAGTCTTCATCAACACCAAACGCCCGAATGGTTTCGCGATGCCAAGTTTGGTGTGTATTTTCACTGGGGCGTGTATTCATATATGGGCAAAGGTGAATGGTATTCGCGCCAGATGTACGAAGAGCGCAGCGAAGGATGGGGAAATGATATCCGTGAACATCATCTGAAAACGTATGGCGATTCGGTTCAGTACCACGATTTCATCCCGAAATTTACCGCCAAACATTTCGATGCCAGCGAATGGGCCGATCTTTTCAAAAAATCAGGTGTCAGATTCGTTGGTCCGGTAGCCGAACACTGCGATAATTTTTCGAACTGGGACAGCAAAGTAAACCCTTACAACTCGGTCAACTATGGACCGAAACGCGACATTGTCGGCGAACTCGAAAAAGCCATCAAGGCAAAGGATATGAAATTTGTAGCCACTTTCCACCACAGTTGGGAATGGAGTTGGTATAACTTATGGAGCGGGTTGATTGATACTTCCAATACTCAATTCCGGAATTTATATGGAGAAATGACTCTGCCGGAAACCTTCAATAGTTTCAAGGGCGGACAAGACGCCAGTGGTCGCGGCAGTATGAATGAAAAATATGCGCCATCGCGTAAGTTTATTGACACCTGGAAAGCAAAAATTTACGAAGTGGTTGATCGGTATCAACCCGATTTACTGTGGTTCGACAGCCGATTGTTCCTTATTCCTGAAAAAGAACGTCAGGAGATGGTTGCACATTTCTACAACAAGGGATTGGATTGGAATGGAATAAAGAAGTGGTGTTAACCTATAAAAATCTTGATTTAGCAGTTGGTTCAGGAGTTCTCGATCTCGAAAGAGGGCGCATGGACGAAAAAACCGATTTCCCCTGGTTAACCGACGATTCGTTTGCCTGGAATGCCTGGAGCTGGAACGTAAATATGGAAATGAAAACACCTGACATTGTGGTCGATGAACTGGTTGACATTGTCAGTAAAAATGGCTGTTTGCTGCTAAATATCGCCCCAACGAGCGATGGACTTATTCCTGAAGAAATGCGCAATGGTTTACTGGAGATTGGAAAATGGTTAAGTGTAAACGGTGAAGCCATTTACGATACCCGTCCGTTTGTGACTTATGGCGAAGGTGTTACAATACTTGGCAAGAATCATTTTGGTGGTGTTCAAGGCCGTGGAATTAGTTATATGCCTGAAGATTTCAGGTTTACAGAGAATGGTGATTTCCTCTATATTATACAACTTGGCGTTCCTGAACCGGGCAAAGAATATTTGTTAAAATCGTTTGTCAACGGTGGAATTGCAGCTAAATATAAGGTGAAAAAGATAGAAGTTTTGGGTAGCAGCGAGAAAATTAAGTTTGATCAAACCAATGACGGATTAAGAATTGCCGCGCCTAAAGTTGCTCCAAACGATAAAGCAGTGGTATATAAAGCAAAAATCACAAAAAGTTAAAAGGGCATTAACAATTGAATTTGATTGTTCCGTTAGAAATAAATTGTGGGTAGAAAGTGTATCGTATACAACATTGTTTTGTTCAGTACGGAGTAAAACAAAAAATTAGAACTGACATTTTTCTATCCCATAAACATTCCCTGAGGGAAATTTCAACAGACTTTGAACAGCAAAAAAAGTATTTGAAGGTGAATGGATTCCCATTGCTGAAAATTCAGGACACATAAATTGAACTAAACCTAAAAATAAAATTTCAGATTCAGGAGAACTGTCTGCAAGTCAATTGGTCCGGAATCTGAACGCTAAAAAACTAATTATTATGAAGAAACTAACACTGCTAACCATTCGGGCAAGCCTTTTAATCTTAGTTTGTACCCTGGCCAGTCAGGTCAAAGGTAAAATCTCAGGAAAAGATTCCTATCAATCCGACTGGACTTCGCTTCGCCAGCATCAAACCCCACAATGGTTAATCGATGCCAAATTCGGAATTTACTGTCATTGGGGCATTCAGACCATCAGTTACGAAAAGGGGAAGGAAAACTATTCAACCGATTCGTTAATCTCCTTGTTCAAAGGTGAAAAGTTTAATGCAGACGAGTGGGCAAAGCTTTTTGAAACTGCAGGCGCTAAATTTGGCGGTGTAATTGGCTGGCATGGAAGCGATTTTAAACACTGGGACAGCGATTTATCCAACTACAATTCAGCAAAAATGGGTCCCAAAATCGATATAGTCGGAGAGGTATCGAAGGCAGTTCGCAAACGTGGGATGAAATTCCTGATGTCGTACCATTCGATTGGTGCCGATAATTGGATTGACTTTGCTAAAGAAGGTGTTGACAAATACAGTCCCGATATTTTTTGGGTAGATGCCAGTTTTGGCGGAACCAAAGGTGCACAACACGAAAAAACCATAAATGGAGCCAAATATATTGGCGAAGGAACAACAATGACCAGGGCTTTTTCTGAAAAATACCAACGCAACCTTATTACCTATTTTTATAACAATGCTGCCAAGAAAGATAAGCTGGTTGAATTTGTGTATAAATCGCACGACATTCCGCCGGGAGTTGGCATGCGCGATTTCGAAAATGGCATTTTGCCTGATATGCCTTACGATGTTTGGATGACCGACATGGACATGAACCTTCCTCCCGACTGGGAAACTCACGGGTGGTTTTACCGCGAAGGTATTCCGCTAAGGTCGGCTGACGCATTGGTAGATATGCTTGTAGATGTGGTAAGTAAAAACGGGATATTTCTTCTGAATGTTCCGCCTTTGGCCGATGGTTCTTTCCCTCTGGAAGTGCAAAAGAATTTAAGCGAAATGGGTATTTGGCTAAAGAAAAATGGAGAAGCCATTTACGGTACATCACCCTGGTTTTTGTATGGCGAAGGGCCAAGTGTAATTTCTGAAGGCAACTACACCTATCATCACAACAACCATTTTGCACAGATTTCCTACAACAAAGACGATATTCGTTATACCGTAAAAGGTAACGATTTGTATGCAATCTGTCTTGGAAAACCTGAAGGCGAATTGAGAATAGGAGCACTCAATTCGGCATTCAAACTACATAATGGCGATATTAAATCGATCACACACCTTGGTTCAGGAAAAAAAATAAATTTCGACCACAACGAACAAGCATTGGTATTGAAGCTTGATGGCGTGGATTTGGATGAAAAAGCCAACGCATTTAAAATTGAATTGAGATTTGAATAAAATAATCAGCTTAAAATTTGTCTTTTTAGGCAAACAACTGGATACTCATATTTTTTTTACTGAAAATGAATGAATTTCGAATTTTCAGAATGGGATTAATTGATGAAGAATAATTACCCGTTCGATTGCCAGAAATTGAAGGACAGTACGAATTAACTTTATATACTTCTCATTTAAAGAGAAGTATATTTTCACAAAAATAAAAATGATCAAAACTGAAGTCAAAACCAAAGTTATTCAGGGAAGTATTTTGCTGGGCATGCTCATCAGTTTTGCTTCAGGTTTATTCGCCAACGAAACGATATTCAGGAGCGGATTTGAAAGCGGGATAAGCAGCGAATGGGGGAATTCATTAAGCACCGGAATGCCGGTATTCGAACGAAATGTTCTCTCAAAATTTTCAGGAGAATTTGGTTTCCAAATGAAATTCAGTGATGCCGTGCAAAAAGGAAACCTCGAAACACCGCATTCCATACCATGGGAAAACGGCGCCAGTTACAACATTTCGTTTTATTACAAAACCATTGAACCCAGCGACAACAGCAATACAAACATCAAGGTTTTTGATGCTGCGGGAACAAAACTCGATCAGATTAATTTTACCTTAACCAGTACCAACTGGGTAAAATATACCACCACAATTACCGGAAAAACTGACGGTGCATCGGGTTATGTTTTGTTTTCCATCCGACCAAACAATTCAGGAACAGGCGAATTTTATTTTGATGATTTTACGATTGAAAAAGTCGTTTTGGACCCCGGGTTTTTTAACGACCTGAAAACGAAAACGGTAAGTTCCGATCCAAATATCAAATGGGTGCAGTTTGGCCCCGGAATGAGTGGAAATAACAAATGCGCGATTTGGCACCCGACCGATCCCAACCGGCTTTTCATCGGGCCCAATATGGGAAACTCCTATTATTCTGCCGACAAAGGACTGACCTACCACACCATTTTAAACGAAGATGAATCGGGTTATCGGGAAGGAACACGCGGACCGGTTGATTTCTTCAGCATGGATTTCTCACGGCAAAATCCTGATTTTGGGATGTGCAGCGACGAACGCAATCAGGGAATTTTTGTAAGCCAAAACAGAGGAGTGAACTGGCAAAATATGGAAGCGCCCGAATTTGAGGGCAGGTATGTAAGTTGCGTGACGGTTGACCCTCAAAACGATAATGTTTGGTATGCCGGTGGCGGGCAGATGCGCAATTTGGGAAATAACCTTTTCCCACTTTCACAGGAACGCGGAACGATGGTTGACGCCGGAAGTTTGAATAAACTATGGAAAACCACAGACAAAGGAAAAACATGGACCTTGAAAAATGCCGGTTTTCATCCTGAAACCCAGTTTGAAACCATTCTGGTTGACCCCCAAAATTCCGGTACTATTTACGCCACGACAAATTACGGATTTTATAAAAGTACAGATTCAGGCGAAAGCTGGACAAAAAAAACCAACGGCTTCGATTACGATGTGAAGCGCGCGATGACTTCACACTACGATAATACAACCGATGTTCTGACCTTATTTGTCATCTGCAATCCGATGTGGAAAGTTGATGGACAAACCATAACTGACTCGGCTGGCGGTATCTTTAAAAGTATCGACCGTGGTGAATCCTGGGTGAAAATATCCGGAAACCTGGCTTTGGATATGCGTCAATGGCAGAATACCTCCGACATAAAAACAAGCTACATGCATTGTGCGGCCAATGTTTTTGGAATGAGCGATGCCGAATTTCAGGAAAAATACCCCAATATGCCCTCAAAAATTACCAATCGGTTTAATACGATTGCGGTTGATCCGAACGATGTCAACAACATTTACCTGAACAACGAATACTCCAATGCATCACGGAATAACTTCAAACCCGGGCAACTGTGGCGCACAAAAGATGGCGGAACAAACTGGTATGTGGCTTTACGTAATGGTAAAGCCTGGAAAGCTGGTTCATCTGACTATCAGTATTGGGTAACCCGGGGCAATCCGATGGAAACAAATATTTCCATGCGCTACCTGAAAGAATGGGTCGATCGTGACAACTACGACCGCAAAGCCTGCAACTTTGTGCGGTTTAACGCCGATGGCACTGCTTTGCACACCCAGATGGCGAAAATATCGCTGATGAGTTACGACAAAGGGGAAACCTGGGTCGATATCGATGATGAATACACGACTCCCGGCACGGATAGTTATGTTGGAGCCGGAAACAGCAATGTTCCGGGACATGGTTTTTACCAGAATCCGGCTGTCCCCGATAAGGTTTTCTGTTCCTCCGGAGAAAACAGTCTGTGGGTCACGAATGACGAGGGAGAAAAGGTTCGTGCAGGTGCTCAGGGCGCCACTTCGTACCGTTTGCTGGACGAAGAAACTTCATTGAGCTGTTACGCCATTCACCCACAAAACACCAACATTCATTACGCCTTGTTTTTCAGACAGGCGGCCAAAGGGAAACTCCTGAAATCGACAGATAACGGAGAAACCTGGGATATTTACGGAACACCAATTCCGGCATGGGAAATTGAAGCAAATAGCGGCGACCAGTCGGTACATCAACTAAGCCTGATTATCGATCGCGACCAACCGAATAACATGTATTTCTGTGTTCCCAAAAGTACGCTAGATCTTTGCTGGGTTGGCAACAGTGTGACTGGTTTTGGAATTCATAAATCTACTGATGGAGGATTAAACTGGACGACTCCAAATACCGGGCTACCGGCGTCGCTGGATGTGTCGCGGCTGGTATTTTCGTCAAATTCGTGCGATACCTTGTATGCTACGGTGGTGAATTCAGGAGGCGGACTGTACCGGTCAGCCGACCGGGGTGAAAACTGGTTGGAAGTAGAATCAACACGCAGCATTTCAGGAAATTATGGTATAAACGATATTCATTTTGCTGTTGACGGAAAAGCTTATATTACTGCTGGTTACAAAAATGAAGGAATAAAAGGCGGTGGTTTGTGGGTAAGTTCCGACCGGATGAAAACCTGGAAACTGATTTTCGATTTTCCGTGGGTGAACCGGGTAGAAGTTGCACCGTGGGACACGAAAACCATTCTGATTTCAACCTTGCCAAACAATGCCACCAACAATAAAAATCCGGGTTTATACCTTTCAAAAGATAGCGGCGAAAACTGGATTAAAATCAATAAAGGCAACGGCCAATCCGATCGGGTGAACGACATTGCCATCGATAATTACCGGCCAGGTGTTTATTATTCATCGACATACGGCAGTGGCTGGTATGTTGCCCGCGATTCCACTGCTGAAAAAATAATAACTGCTGAAAGTTTGAATTCACCTTCCGAAATGATTACGGTTGGATTAAACAAACATCATCAAATCGAAACTACGATAAAGCCAGTCGATGCTACGTTTAAAAATCTGATCTGGAGTTCCGGGAACGAAGCGGTGGCAACTGTAAATTCAGCAGGTCTGGTAAGCGGTAAATCCATCGGAACCTGCTATGTAAAAGCAATTTTGCCACCATCAAACTTAAGTATCCGGGTAAAAATAATTGTTGACGAATCCAGTAGTTCAGACTTGCTGAACAATGAATATTTTAAGGTTTTCCCGAATCCAGGTTCAGGAAAAATACACCTGAATTACTCCGGAAACTGTACCAATGGAGTTCTGTCGGTGTATTCGCTTTCAGGAAAAAGACTTCTCAAACAATCCATTCCCGAAGGAAATTCATCAGCATCAAACCAGGTTTCACTGGATGGATTTCAATCAGGAATGTATATTCTGGAAATCAAATCGAACGAAAAAAAATTACTGACCAAGTTTATTTTAAATTGAGAATAATGATACCTGGAATTTGTCAAAATTAGAAAGTAACAGACTCTTATAAACCTAAACCATACACTAAAAATGATCAGGATTTTATTTCTGCTTCTCAGCCTTGGATTAGCTTTGCAAACGGCAGCAAAAGAATATGCCGTTTCAGCATTTGGTGCAAAAAACGATGGAAAAACCATCAATACTCAGGCGATTCAAAAAGCAATAGATCAATGCAATTCCGCTGGTGGTGGCACCGTTGTCGTGGATGGTGGTGGCACTTATGTGACCGGAACGCTTTATTTAAAAAGCTTTGTGACCTTGCGTATCGACAATGGTACTGTTTTGATGGGAAGTCCGGATTTCGAAGATTATGCCACCGATACACATAAGAATATGTACAAAAATGAGCCGCACATGGATCGCTGTCTCATTTTTGCAAAAAACGCAACTTCAATTGGTATCGAAGGAAATGGCACCATCGACGGAAACGGACATCAGGAGAATTTCAAATCGGGCCGCCCGATGTTGCTGCGTTTTATGGACTGCAACAAGATCCATATGAACAACATCAACTTGATCAACCCGGCAGCCTGGACGTCGGCATGGCTATACTGCGACAACATTGTGGTTGACGGAATTTCAATTACCAGTCGTGTAAACGGAAACGGCGACGGGCTCGATTTTGACGGATGTACCAATGTTCGTGTTTCGAATTCGAATTTCGATAACAGCGACGATTGCATTTGCCTGCAAGCTTCGCGCCCCGACAAACCCTGTAAAAATGTGGTCGTAACCAATTGTGTGTTTTGTACCCGTTGGGGCGGAATGCGTATTGGTTTGCTTTCACGGGGGAATATCGAATCGGTGGCAGTAAGTAATTGCATTTTTCGCGATATAAGCGATTCAGGATTAAAAATACAACAATGCGAGGGTGGCGAAATGAAGAACATGAGCTTTACCAACCTGGTGATGGAAAATGTACCGCGTCCGATTTTTATGACTTTTTCGCAACAACGTGCCTGTGTTGATTCTCCGGAAGGTGAATTTGAACCGCTGACCCGGATGCACGATATGATTTTCAGCAACATTGTTGTCGATAATTCAAAGATCGATAAAAATTCGGCGTTCTTTTTAACCGGCATGCCCGATCACAAAATCGAAAATATTACGATCAGGGATGTGCATTTTATTGTTTCAGGAGGCGGAACACGGGAAGACGCTGCTAAGAATGAAATAAACGAATACACGCTGGAGGTGGTGCAAAAACACTGGCCTGAATTTAGCCTGGTTGGAACTTTACCGGCTTGTGGAATTTTTGCCCGTCACATGGATGGTTTGATCCTGGATAATTTTTCAGTCAGAACTGTTCATTCCGATGAACGGCCTCCTTTTATTCTGGATGATGTAAAATCAACACATATCAGTAATTTGTTTTCGAACGGTTTAAAAGCGAATGCTGTAATCCGGTAATCCGGTTTTATTTCCACAATAAATCAATTTTCCGCAGTTTAATTCTTAATCAGCGTCAAAAAAACACCAAATACGCCTTTCTTAATGTTATAAATGACCACCATACTTCTCATTTGAAATTTATTACTTCAAAATTCAATTGAAAAAAACTTAACCATGAATCTTTAACCAGGTGAAAAATATAAAGATGAAAAATGTGCTGGTAATTCTGATGCTATTGGCTTTGGTTTGGAATTCGGCTCAGGCACAGAAAAAAGAAAAATATGAAGCTAATTGGGAATCACTTTCGCAGTACGAATGCCCCGAGTGGTTTCAGGATGCCAAATTTGGAATTTATACCCACTGGGGGGTGTATTCTGTTCCTGAATGTCCTTCGGATTGGTACGGACATTACATGTATGATCAGGAACATCCCAACTACAAATTTCATCGGGAAACCTATGGGAAGCAGAACAAATTCGGCTACAAAGATCTGGTTCCTCTTTTTACAGCTCCTAAATTTAATGCTGACGAATGGGCCGGTTTATTTGTAGAAGCGGGCGCTCGTTTTGCCGGCCCTGCGGGAGAACATGCCGATGGTTTTTCGATGTGGGATTCTAAGGTAAATCCTTGGAATTCGGTAGATATGGGGCCAAAGCGCGATGTTGTTGCCGAAATGGAAAAAGCAATACGCAAACGTGGGTTGAAATATGTAGTAAGCCTGCATCATTCGTGGCTATGGGGATGGTTCCCGACCTGGGACGAAAGCACTGATTGTGCCAACCCTGATAATGCCTCTTTATATGGCGAAAAAGTACCGGAAACTGCGTGGAGAACAAAAGACACCAAAGGATATTACCAGGTAATCCCAATGCCGGGTGCCGAATTTGAGCGTGTTTGGCTCGAAAAAGTAAAAGAGGTAGTCGACGGTTATTCGCCCGACTTGCTTTGGTTCGATAATCGGGTGCAAATACTATCGGAAAAAGTGCGTCAGGAAATGATGGCTTACGCCTATAATCATGCTGCCAAAAACAAACAGGAATTTGTGTTAACGTTTAAACGTCCCGATTTTCCATTGGGAACAGGAACCGTTGACCTTGAACGTAATCGTATGCCGGATATTTATCCCGAACCTTGGTTGACCGATAATTCCATATCCAAAAAATTGTGGATTTGGACCACTGAACTGGAATGCTATCCGACAAACAACCTAATTGACGACCTGGTTGACATCGTGAGCAAAAACGGTTGTTTATTACTCAACCTGGCACCACATCCCGACGGAACTATCCCTGAAGATCAAAAACAACGTTTGAGAGAAATGGGGAAATGGCTAAAATTAAACGGTGAGGCTATTTATGAAAGTCGCCCATGGCTCATTTATGGCGAAGGTCCTACCGAAACAAAAACCGGACATTTGGCTGATATGCAATTCGATGGTTTTGGTGATGAAGATATCCGCTTTACCACACGCGACGGGCAGCTGTATGCCATTG
>CAYRBM010000043.1:0-36315 GCA_964422425.1 uncultured Odoribacter sp. | reverse complement strand
CTAAAAGCAAAATTGATTGATGTCAGAAAACAGAATACTCCGGCGAAAAGTATTAATCTCATTAGTTTTAGAATTTAGCAATGTCAGCAAATTTAAGAATCAATTCATACAATTTACAAATTCATCCCAATTAGCTTCAGGTTTTCCTGAAAAGATTTTTTTGAGCCGATTCTCAGAAAATAAAGAATTTACCGATTCCAAATAACAAAAAAAAGCCATGGAAAAAAGGGGATCTTTCTGCTCAATTTAGGGGAGAAATTATACCGTAGCAGCCAGATTCACAGAATTGTTATCATTTACCTACCTTTTTAGCATACAAATACCCTCAGTCAGGAAACCAGACATGAATAACTTTGTAATGCTAACTTAAATATGGAACGAATGAAAATACTGGCATTTTTATGTTTTCTTGGAGTCATCCTGACTGCATGCACCGAATCAAAGACACTAGTCCGGAATCAGGATTTTAACCGGGACTGGAAATTTTCGCTGAACGAAAAACAAGTCGCCTTTGCTGCCAATTATGAAGATCAAAACTGGCGTGATGTCAATTTGCCGCACGACTGGAGTGTCGAATTTTCGTTCGACTCAATAAACGGCGAAGGTTGTACCGGGTATTTACCCGGAGGTTTGGGATGGTACCGGAAACATTTTTCGGTTCAAAAAAACAGCAATCAGAGCGTTTATGTGCTTTTCGATGGCGTTTACAACAACTCCGAAATTTGGCTCAACGGTCAGAAATTGGGCGAACATCCCTACGGTTATTCGCCTTTTTATTCCGATCTGAGTCCTTTTCTGAATCCTACAGGAACCGATAACGTTCTGGCCGTAAAAGTCGATCATACCCGATATGCTGATAGCCGCTGGTACACCGGTTCAGGAATTTACCGGAATGTAAAACTGATCACAGTCAGTAAATTACATATTCCGGTTTGGGGTACATTTATTACCACTCCTGAAGTTTCAGAAACATCGGCTACTGTTAATATACGCGTTCGTGTTGCCAATCAATTTGACTCGGAACAGCATTTTGATCTGGTCACTGAATTTATTTCTCCGGAAGGAAAATCCGTTCTGACCCTGAAATCGGAAAATCAAAAAATGAATTTCGGAGAAAATGAGTTTGAATTTCAGGGTGTAATTGAAAAACCGGCGTTGTGGGGAACCGAAAACCCTATGCTTTATCAGGCAAAAACATCCATTGTTCAGCATGGAAAAACCGTGGATCAATCAACGACCCGGTTTGGAATCCGGTCGATTCGTTTTGATGCCGAAACCGGATTTTTCCTGAATGGGAAAAACATGAAAATTAAAGGAGTTTGTTTGCATCACGATGGCGGTTTAGTAGGCGCTGCTGTTCCAAGAGGAGTTTGGAAACGCCGCCTCGAAATCCTGAAAGATGGAGGTTGCAACGCGATTCGTTGTTCGCACAATCCACCATCGGAAGAGTTTCTGGAATTGTGCGATGAGATGGGATTTCTTGTTCAGGATGAATTTTTCGACGAATGGGACAATCCCAAAGACAAGCGCCTGAATATGACCGAACAACACGATGATTACATCACCCGAGGTTATGGAGAGCATTTTCAGGAATGGGCCGAAAGTGATTTGAAAAGTACCATTTTGGCACACCGAAACCATCCCTCGGTAATTCAGTGGAGCATTGGTAACGAAATCGAATGGACTTATCCCAAAAACAAAATAGCCACTGGTTTTTTCAATAACCTGAACTGGAACGGAAGTTATTTTTGGTCGCAACCACCATTTTCGCCCGAAAAAATAAAAGAAGAATATTTCAAGCAGGCTCCCGAAAAATATGAAATTGGCTCAACAGCAGAGAAACTGGCCAGGTGGACCCGTGAAATGGATATTACCCGCCCGGTTATTGCCAATTGTATTTTGCCATCAGCAAGTTTCGTTTCGGGTTATGCCGATGCTTTGGATATTGTTGGGTTCAGCTACCGCAGGGTGATGTACGATTATGCCCGCAAAAACTACCCCGATAAAACAGTGATGGGAACCGAAAACCTGGGTCAGTGGCACGAGTGGAAAGCAATTGAAGAACGCCCCTTCGTTTCAGGAACGTTTTTGTGGACCGGCATCGATTATTTGGGTGAAGCAAACGGGCATTGGCCTAAAAAAGGAACAGCCAGCGGTTTACTCGATCTGGCCGGTTTTACCAAACCATCGTGGCACATGTATAAAACGCTCTGGACCGCTGATCCACATATCTACATCTGTTCGCAAACTGCCGGAAAATCGAACTATGTAGCCGACGCAGCCGGAAACGTAACCGAACGCAAACCCGGCGCCTGGGAACATGCCTTGTGGGAATGGTATCCGGTGAACGAACACTGGAATTATAACACCGGTGAAGCAATTATTGCTGAAGTGATTTCGAATTGCGAACAAGTTGAATTGTTCCTGAATGATCAATCGCTTGGAGTAAAAAAACTGGCGGATTTCCCCGATCGTATTTATAAATGGGCGCTGCCTTTCGCTGAAGGAAAACTGGTGGCGAAAGGTATGATGGGCGCAAAATCAGCCGAAGCTCAACTTATCACTGCCGGTGAACCTGTTGCAATTCAGTTGGTTCCAGACAAGATTTCGCTTGAAGCCGATGGCTGCGATGTGGCTCATCTGGTGGTTCAGTTGATCGACGATAAAGGAAATCCGGTTCTAAATGCCGAACGTGAAATCAGTTTCGAAATTCAGGGAGCAGTTAAAAATCTGGGCGTTGATAATGGCGACATCAGAAGTACACAAAAATTTCAGGCAAATAAAATCAAAACATCGAAAGGCCGGGCTTTATTAATCGTACAGTCGACCTTGGAACAGGGAGATGTCACAGTTTCGGTTAAGGCTGGTGGATTAAATTCGGCTTCACTACAATTGAATGTAAAAAAGTAAGTACAGTTAGCAGATAACTCATTATTCTATAAAGTCTAATAATTCTGTTTATACCTGACTCACCCCGAAGACCGAATGCTCGGTCTTCACCCCTCTCTACAGGTAGAGAGGGGCGAGGAAGCGAAGCGACCTCGGGGTGAGTCAGCAGAAAATAAGAAAATACAATTATAACTAAACCAAACACATGAAAATCAATATTACATATTCTATAATTCTGTTTATCGGATTGTTAGTTGCTTTCGACAACCTGGTTTATGCGCAACCCAATACGATGAAATCGCACCATGAAAATAGCCAACTGGTTCGCGATCTGTGCGGATTGGATTGGAAAATGAAAATGATGCTTCCCGGCGAAGGTGAAGAAAAAGGTTTACCCAATCTGCCTCCTGAAGACATTGAAACACTGGTCTGGAATGTTGCTGAAGTTCCAGGCGATGTGTACACCGATTTGTGGCGGGCCGGAGTGATTGATGATCCGTATTTCGGACGAAACAGCGTTAAGGCACAATGGGTTCAGCATTACGAATGGTGGTATGCCAACCAGTTTAACGTTACTGAGGATATTAAAGACCAGGCAGTTGAAATTATTTTTGAGGGGGTGGATTACAGTTGCGATGTTTGGTTAAACGGACATTACCTGGGACATCACGAAGGAGCTTTTACCTCATTCTCATTTGATGTTGGCCAATATCTCCGGATTTCAAAACAATCATTGGCAAGTACCAACATGCTGATCGTTAAGCTGAATACGCCGCCACAGGTAAATGCTTTGGTGGCTGGACGAAAAACACCATGGTTTGGAGACTATTGGCGCGACCTGATTCCTATCGGAATTACACGGCCTGTAAAAATGGTCTCAACCGGCAAAATCAGGTTCGAAGATGTGTACGCCAATAATACCATTAATGCTGATGGTTCAGCTGATGTAAATCTGGAAATGACCCTTGAAAATAAAAGCAGTCAGGCCCGGGAAATGACTTTTGTATCTACACTTTCAGGAAAAAACTTCGAGTCGGAGGAAATGAAGCTTGAGTTTACCAAAACCATCAGGCCGGGATTAAATACGGTTAAGAATACGATTCATATCCAAAAACCTGAATTGTGGTGGCCCTGGGATTTGGGAAAACCAAATTTGTATCAGGTAAAAACTACTGTTCGCGAAGGAAAAATCAACCACGATTACAATGAAACGACTTTTGGTATTCGCGAAGTAACTTCGAAATGGAATCCTGGTTTTGTAAAAGATGTGGATGTGTCGTATCCAAGATCGACATACATCAACGGCAAGTTTCATTTTATTCGTTCGGCATGCTGGGGCGGCCCGCCGGATATTTTTGCCGGACGTACCTCACCAAAAGAATACAAAGAATTGATTCGCCTGGCCAAAGCTGCCAACATGAACAACATCCGTATTTTCGGCTGGCATCCTCCCGAAATTCCTGAATTTTACCAGTATTGTGATGAGATGGGGATTACCATCTGGCAGGATATGATCCCGATGGGAACCGGTAATATTCCAACCGAACGCGAAAAGCTGAATGAAATATTCAACACCGCGGTTAAAGTGGCCAAAGAACGCCGCAATCATCCTTCATTCATCATGACCGAAGGGGGCGAGGAAATGATGTTACGTACCCGCGACGCACAATTTGGCCGGGCTTTTCTCGAAGAATTGGGCGATTCGATCACCAAATACATCAATATTCCATATGTTCCGGATTCTCCGTTGACTTGCGAACAATCGAAAGAAGCCGGCTGGAAACCCAAAGAAGCAGTTCACGCCCTGCGCTATTTTTACGACATGGGATTTATGTTGCACGAAGACTGGCTGCAAACACTCGATTTCCCGATTGTTCCTGAATTTGCAATTACTTCGGTACCATCGGTTGAAAGTCTGAAAAAATTCATTCCTGAAAAAGAATTGTGGCCACCGGGACTAAGCTGGGGGCATCACTGGGCCGACCTGACCCGCTTGCGCATGCAAAACTACGATGTTTTTGGTGATGAAAAAACAGGTTCGCTCGAAGGATTTGTTGATGCAACACAGGATGCTCAGGGAATAATTTTTCAGAATGGAATTGAATATTTCCGTCGGCATAAACCGAATCTAAGTGCCATTTCATTGTGTCATTTTATTACCTACTGGCCCGATATGAAATGGGGAATTGTGGACAATTACCAGCAGCCTAAACGATCGTATTATTTTGTCCGGAAAGCGTATCAGCCTTTGCTGATTAACCTGAACTTCACGAAACGCCGCTGGCATGCCGATGAAACGTTCAAAGGTGAATTGTGGGTAATCAACGATTTCTACGAAAGCTATAAAGATTGTCAGGCCACAGTTACATTTAAAGATGAACAAGGAAAAGAGCTTAAAAAAGAAACCGTAAAAATTAAGGAAGTAGCCGAAAACAGCGCTGCGAAATTCTCAGACGTATCTGCTGATGTCCTTTCGAAAGTTAAAACAAAAGTTATTGTTGAGCTTGAATTGAGGGATAAAACCGGGAAAGTTATTTCAAACAACGACTACTTTTTCCTGATTGGAGATCAGGCCGGTGCTGCTGCAACATTTGAAAAAATGCGCGATGAAAGGCGGGCAATCGAAAGTAAATACGGTTACGGAAATTATTACCGGTTTTTTAAGGATTTAACCCGCGAGGACGATCAGGATTACGATAGTGAAATTGAAATTCCCAGAGCAAGAGGGTTTGAAAAATAAGTATACTGTAAAAGTGGAATAGGGCTTAAAGTCGCTTCATTCGGGTGTTTCCTGTAAAAGATGAATTTCAGAAGTAAACCTTTCTCACCCACGAGAATGACTGGTTAGCGAGGTTCTTATGGCAATTAAAAAACAAATTATAGACAGATGACACTTTCATGACAAAGCAATTTTTACACACAGAAGAATGATTATAAAACAAAAATATAAACTTTGCATTTTTCAAGCCCCGGGCACTCGGGGTTTGGAGGGGGCTTAATTATAGACAGATGAAAAAAAGTATGATATTAATTTTAATCCTCATTATCTCATTGGAATTGTTTGCTCAAAATGACTGGGATGGGATTCCCGTTCCGGCAGAAGCCAATAATCCGAAGGTGTCCTGGGAACTTGTCCGTGAATTGTCGGATGATTTTAATTACGAATCAATTTCGCCGCAGGAAATGGGTGAGGCATTCCAAAGCAAATGGAAAGATGGATTTATTAACAACTGGACTGGCCCTGAGAATACCTATTGGACGCCCGATGCGTCACTGGTCAAAAACGGTAACCTGGAAATAACTGCATCGCGAAGATCGGGTACTCAAGTTAACTTTCAGGCTGTTTCTTCAAAAACGAAGATCATATACCCGGCATATATCGAAACACGCATGAAGATTATGAATTCAGTAATGGCGAATGCGGTCTGGATGTTAAATGACGGTAGTACGGAAGAAATTGATATTGTTGAAGCCTATGGAGCCGGTTTTGCAAATAGTAACCAGACATCAAGAGATTGGTTTGCCAAAAGAATGCATTTAAGTCATCATACTTTTGTACGTAATCCTTTTCAGGATTATCAACCTACCGATGCTGGCAGTTGGTATAGCGATGGCACCTACTGGAGAGATAAGTACAGGGTGGTTGGTGTTTATTGGCGCGATCCTTTTCATTTAGAATATTATATCGATGGAAAATTGGTGAGAACAGTATCCGGTTCCAACATGATCGATCCGCACGAATACCTGGGTGGAAAAGGTCTCTCAGATGAAGAATCATTGATTATTTCAGGAGCATCGCAGGGATGGCAGGTAACTGCTGGTGTTTGGCCGACCGATGAGGAACTGGCTAAATTAGAGGATAACATTTTTAAGGTTGACTGGATCCGTGTTTATAAACGGATTGGAGGAGACAAGTATATTCAAACATCAGTTTCACCGGTTGATCAGACGGATAAAATTTTTTACTCCAATCCTGTAGGAAGGTTTGTCACCATTCATGCAGGTGCCAAAATAAAAAAAATAGATTTTTACAACATGAGTGGTATTTTAATGAAATCTCATTTAAATAACTCATTATCTGATATTCGCATACCGACCGGTGATTTGCCGGATGGCATGTACCTGTTGCAGGCAATTGATTTGGACGGTACAAGGTCAGTGATTAAAATCTGTAAAAACCAGTGAGATATTAATTCAGTAATTTGTTTACTATGAGTTGTAAGTGTAAGGTTTTGATGATTAGTGTTTTATCGGCATATTCCTTTTTTTGTTTGGATGCTTTTGCACCATCCAAACCAAATATCGTTGTACTTTTTGCCGATGATGCCGGTTATGCTGATTTTGGATTTCAGGGAAGTTAAACTTTTCCGACACCAAACCTCGATCAACTGGCTTCAGAAGGCATTGTTTTTAAGCAGGCTTATGTAACGGCAGCGGTTTGTGGTCCTTCAAGAGCAGGGTTATTAACCGGAATGTATCCGCAGCGCTTTGGCTTTGAAGAGAATAATGTTCCTGGTTACATGAGCCCTTCAGGCCTTGAATCTCCATACATGGGTTTACCGGCAAATCTGAAAACCATTGCAGACTATCTGAAACCTTTGGGTTATAAATCGGCCATCATGGGGAAATGGCATCTGGGGGAGTTGGAACACAATCACCCTTTGAGTTGCGGATTTGATGAGTTTTACGGATTTCGCGGCGGAGCCAGAAGCTACTTTGCCATGAATCAAAAAGAGTCGTTCGAAAAAAAAGAGATTAAACTGGAACGTGGTTTCGAAGATTTTGAGGAACCTGCCACTTATTTGACGGATGAACTGGCAGAGGAGGCCTGTAGTTTTATCGAACGCAATCAGAATCAACCTTTCTTTCTTTATCTGGCCTTTAATGCGGTTCACACACCCATGGAAGCGACTGAGGCTGACCTCGAAAAAATATCTGGCTTAACTGGAAAACGACGGACACTTGCCGCCATGACATTCGCACTCGACCGTGCCTGCGGACAGGTACTCAGGAAACTTAAAGAACTTGGTCTGGATGATAATACGCTGGTTGTTTTTGCCAACGACAACGGGGGGCCGACCGATGCCAGCGGCGCCTGTAATTATCCGCTAAGCGGTTGCAAAGCCAATTTTCTGGAAGGCGGAATTCGTATTCCGTGCATCATGAAAATGCCAGGTAAACTGAAGGCAAACACGGTTTACAATCCGGTAATAAGCACACTTGATTTTCTTCCAACCTTTGTAAATCTGGCCGGCGGAAAAGCTGAAACAATCGGAGTTTTGGATGGCGTTGATTTGATTCCATTTATTTCAGGAAAAAATAATGAAAAACCCAACGAAAAACTTTTCTGGAAAAACGAAATGGAAGGTGCTGTGAGAGATGGTGACTGGAAATTATTGCGTTTCCCCGATCGGCCTGCAGAGCTATACCATGTTGCGGAAGATATATCGGAAAAGGTGGAACTGGCTGGCAAATATCCTGAAAAAGTACGCGAAATGTACAAGCTGCTTTTTAACTGGGAAGCTGGTCTAGAACGTCCGCTTTGGCAATTGAAACGGGAATATGAAGTAAAAGCGATGCAGCGAATGGATGAATACCGGATACAAAAACCGGATAGGTAAATACCTGTTTAAAATTCCTTCAAAAACCTGATTTCGGCTTTTTGCCTCTGAATTGAGCTCATTGAGCGTGTATTAACTTTTCTTGTTATCATTCACCAACCTATTTAAAGCTCAGATACCCATCCTGAAAGTACAATAGTTTGTATTGCTTTGAGATATTGTTTACAAATTAATTTACTGAGATGATGAAGAAAACTGGTTTTATAACAATAGCTTTAATCGGATTAACTGGTATTGGTTTTAGTCAGGACTGGAAAGACTTTCCGGTTCCGGCAAATGCCGGAGTGGGCAAAACATGGGAATTGCAGCCATTTTCTGACGATTTTAATTACGATGCTCCTGCCGATAACAAAGGCACAGTTTTTTTCGAAAAATGGACTGAATTTTACCACAACGCCTGGACCGGCCCGGCGCCTACAGTTTGGCGAAAAGATCATTCCTATGTTCAGGGCGGACAATTGAAAATTAAAGCCAGCCGGCTGACAGGAACAAGTACGACCAATACAGGTTGTATCACTTCAAAACAGCGGGTAATTTACCCGGTATATGTCGAGGCCTATGTGAAAATCGCCAATTCGGTTTTGGCTTCCGATGTCTGGATGTTAAGTCCTGATGACACGCAGGAAATTGACATTTGCGAGGCGTATGGCAGCGACCGGTGGACCAATGAATGGTTCAGCCCGAAACGAATTCACTTAAGTCATCATGTATTTATCCGAAGTCCTTTTCAGGATTGGCAACCGAACGATGCGGGCAGTTTTTATACCGATGGCACTACCGTTTGGCGAAATGAATATCACCGGATTGGCGTATATTGGAAAGATCCATGGAATCTGGAATATTATGTCGACGGAATAAAGGTTCGCACCCGATCCGGAGCTTCTGAAATTGACCCGAAAAATTTTACCAACGGAACCGGTTTAAGTAAAGAAATGGACATCATTATCAATACCGAAGACCAAACCTGGCGAGCAAATCAGGGACTAACACCTACGGAAGCAGAACTGGCAAATACGGATAACAACACGTTTCAGGTTGATTGGATCCGAATTTACAAACCTGCAGATGTCACAACCCAAATTGATGAAATAAAACCCACTAAGCTGAATGTATCTCCCAATCCATTTACAGGTTTTATTCATATTCAATCAGAAGTAGGGACTAAACGATTGATTCTTTGTCAAACGAATGGGAATGTGCTTAAAAATGAACAGGTTGATGGCACATTTTCAACACTTTATGCCAGTGACCTGAATTCTGGAATTTACATTTTGAAAGTACAATATGAAGACGGTTCCGGATCATTTCAAAAATTGATTAAACTCTAAAGAATCGATTTCAGGAATTAAATGACAGGAATCTGCAAAGATTAAGGAAGTGCACTGTTGCAATTGATTAACATCTCTTTTAAAATCACTCAGGGTCTGAATTGAAATCAGGCTCTGAGTTTTTTTTTACCAATCAGCAGAGGTATTCTGATGAATTGTTGAACGGCTTCGCTGTGGGCTAAGTTCCCAAAAAATCAAATGTCAAATTGTAGGGTTATCATTTACCACATTTGGTTATCATTCTCAGCAGGAGTTATCAATTACGATGGTAAACGCGATCTAAACACAACCGTATTGGACTGATTTCCTGATGTAAATTTGTTCAGGGCGAAAGCTCAAATTACTCATTTCTAATGTTGGTTAATGAACTAAACTAATCAAAAATGAAAATTGAATTTATGAAAAAAATGAGAACAAGATCTTACAAGCTATTACTCTTGATGGCTTTCTTGTTTGCTGTAGGACTCAGTCCGGTTTTAGCGCAGGAAATCCAGGTAAAAGGTAAAGTTACTGACAGTACCTCAGGTGAAGGGATTCCCGGAGCCAGTATTTACATTAAAGGAACAACAAACGGAACGATCACGAATGATCAGGGTTTTTATTCCATTAAAGCTGAAAAAGCTTCGATAATGGTGTTTTCATTTATTGGTTACACCACTCAGGAAATAACGGTAACCGATAAACAAATTGTAGATGTAGCATTACGAATGGATGTATTCTCGATCGACGAGGTAGTCGCTGTTGGTTATGGTACTCAGAAAAAGAAAGAAATAACCGGTGCGGTTTCACAGGTAAAAGCCGATGAGTTAACCCGGGTTGTTTCATCCGATTTTACCAAATCGCTGCAAGGCCAGGTTGCAGGGGTGAATGTGACCGAAAGTAGCGGTCGCCCTGGAGATCAGGCCAATATCCAGATTCGTGGGTTGGGGTCAATTTCAAGTGATAGTTCACCGTTGTATGTTGTTGATGGGATTCCATACAACAGTAACCCGAACATTGCTTCGGAAGATATTGCAACAGTCGACATCCTGAAGGATGGTGCTGCAGCTGCTGTTTATGGTACCCGCGCCTCGAATGGTGTTATTCTGATCACCACCAAACGTGGAAAAGCAGGTGAGACAAAAGTTAGCTTCGCTTCTTACTACGGAATTCAGAATATTACTTCAGGAACTCCCCTGTTGAGTACTCCACAACATTTGTATGTCGACGAAATGGTTCAGGTGGCTCAAAGTTCACATTCTTCCATTATTCATTACAATCCGAATGCAATGGATTTTGATACTGATTTTGTTGGTGCCATTACCAATGATAATGCTCCCATTCAAAATTACAATCTGACTCTGTCGGGCGGAAAAGAAAACATGACTTTCAATATTAATTCAAACTATTTTAATCAGGATGGTATTCTTCGCCAATCGGGTTACGATAGGTTTACTACCCGTGCAAATGCAACCCTGAAGAAAGGAAAGTTTGACGCTTTTGTTAGTTTGGGAATGATTCATTCAAACAAAGAACAGGAACCATGGGGCCTGTATGAATTTGCCATGTTTCAGGGACCTTACCGTCCGCCACTGGGAGAATATGAAACAACCGACAATGCGGTTATTGTTACCGGAAACAATCCCGATCATGTGGGCTTTTTATCCCGTCTGTTAAATCAAACTGACGATCGGGTTGAAGACGGCTACAATGTTTCGGCAAACCTGAAATACGAAATATTCAAAGGCCTTACCTACCAGCTTAATCTGGGTATGAATAAATGGGGCTACAACCGAAAATTCTGGCAGCCACAGTATTTGGTATACAACCAGGATGGCGATATTAACGAAGGTGGTAGTCGCCGTGATGCTATTCTATCTCAGGAATTTCAAAATAGCATGAAATATACGATGGAAAATATTTTAAACTATAACAAGACAATTGGGAAACACAATGTTTCGGCATTAATTGGATATACCATCGAAAAAACTGACAGACAAACGGTTGGGGTTGAGAAAAGAGCTTTTGTAAGCAATTCGGTGCAGGTTTTTGACGGGGGTAGCTCTTTAACACAAATCAGCGGAAATGATTCCTATCACCGCATTGTTGGAAAACTGGCCCGTGCTCAATACAGTTACGATGGACGTTATTTCATCAGTGCAAGTATACGTCAGGATGGATCTTCTGTTTTTGGTACTGAAAACCGTTATGGTTATTTCCCCGGTGTTTCTGCAGGTTGGAATATCAGCGATGAGAATTTTATGGACGCAGTAACCAGTATTGACAATCTGAAACTTAGAGCCAGCTACGGTGAAGTTGGTAACCAGGGAATTCCACCTTATTTATATGATGCTTATACTGACCCGAATATCGACTATGTCCTTGGAGCAGAAAGTTCGGATGAACTTGGTTCAGGTGCTATTCAGCGTGGTTACGGTAATCCCGGAATCAAATGGGAAACCAATACCTCCAGAAACATCGGGATCGATTTATCCATGTTCAAAGGAAAGTTCACATTTACTGCCGATATATACAAAAACGATAAAAAGGACATGCTCTTAAAAGTAGTCCTTCCAGCTTCGACCGGAACCAAAGTTCCGAACGATTGGGGTATTTACAATTCGATTTATGCCAATGTGGGAAACATGGTGAATAAAGGGATCGAAATGAGCGCATCGTACAAATACAAAACAAGTTTTGGACTGGCAGGCTCGCTCGCCGGAACTTTTACCATGAATAAAAATGAAATTATCGATCTGGGCGACCTGGACGATCTTCCACTGTCGGACAGTAAACCTGGAAACTGGAGATCAGCATTTCAGGATGTAACAACCTACATGAAGCCTGGTTACGAAGCAGGTGCCTTTTTCCTGATTCAAACCGATGGAATTTTCAACACTGCTGAAGAGTTGGCAGCTCATGTACATAACAATGCCGATGGAACGACAAAGGCAATTCAGCCAAACGCTAAGTTGGGCGATATTAAAATGATCGACTCAAATGGCGATGGTGCAATTGACGATAAAGACCGGGTTTATTCCGGATCGGGAATGCCAAAATTCGAATCGGGATTGATTTTTAATCTGGATTACAAAAACTTCGACCTGAACCTGCAATTGTATTATTCATATGGCAATAAAGTATATAACGGGGCTAAGCTTTTCGCCTATTCGATGAACCGCCACGAGGATCTTTACTACATGTGGACACCACAAAATGCAACTTCGGATATTCCTTCCGGAAGAGTGGGCAGTGAGCACGATAACTTCCGGTCACGACTGGATTATTACCTCGAAGATGGTTCATTCCTGAGAGTTCGAAACCTGTCAGTAGGATATACGATTCCGAAAAAACTGTTCAACGGTAAACTGGATAATGTAAGATTTTATGTTTCCGGTCAAAACCCGTTCACGTTTACAAAATACAAGGGATATGATCCAGAAGTTGGTGGAAATGGTATTTCAAACAGAGGAGTCGACAAAGGAAATTATCCTGTTACGCGTAAATTTCTGTTTGGTGTTAATGTTGATTTCTAATCTATCCTAAAATCTTATTAGACAATGAAAAAATTAATAAAATATACGTTTATCGCACTGCTCATTGGATTTTTGAGTGGTTGTGAGCAGGAATTGCTGGAGCAGGCAAATCCGAATGCAATAACCAGCGGTTCATTCTGGAAATCAAAACAAGATTTTGATCTGGCGAATAATGCTCTTTATAGTTCACTTCAATTCCCGGCAGTTAGCGGGGCTGACATTATCGGGAACATGTTGCGGGGAGATATGGCAGGAACCGAAAGCTGGTATGGCAGTGCATTGATTTATACCAACCTGACCTGGAACGATGCATCAGCATATGTCGTCGACCGTTGGTCGCAATTATACATCGGAATCTACCGGGCCAATCAGATTTTATATTATCTGGATCAGGCCAGCTTTTTAACTGAAAATGAAAAAACACTGCTTGCAGCTCAGGCTCGTTTTTTACGCGGACTGAATTATTTTTGGCTTGCCTATACCTACAATCAGGCCGTTATTCAGGATAAATTGGCGCTAACCGACGACGATCGGCACAAACCCTTAAGTCCGCGCAGCGAAGTAATTTCTCAAATGGTTATTCCTGATCTGGAATATGCATACAGTCATCTTCCCAAAAAATGGGAAGGAGCTGAAAATGTTGGCCGTTTTACCTGGGGTGCAGCTGCTTCGATGTTGGGAAAAACTTACCTGTACGAAAAAGACTGGACCAATTCGGCAAAATATTTCAAAGAAGTTGTTGACGCTGCCGACAATGATGGATTGTATCGCATGGTTGCGAACTACATGGATAATTTTACGATTGAAAACGAATTTAACTCCGAATCAATTCTGGAAGTTGCATTCTCTGATAATTACAAACCGGGAGTAAGCGGCAACCGGGTGGATGATCTGCCTAATGTTCCGGGATCTGAATCTACTTCAATTGCCAATGCTTTTGCCAGCATTACCGGAGCAGGGGGGTACAACACCGTTTTACCAACCTATTGGTTGCAGGAGCTTTTCGTGTCAGCCGATTCAATTGATGTAAATAACTCGATTAACGTCGGAAAACGCTATTCTCAGCGAACCTTTGCTACCCTTTTGGTTGAATTCGGTGACGGAGATTATTATCAGGCACCATTAACGAAAACCGGTGATAAAAACAGCAAGGCAAACTTTAATTACGGACAAGGTTCGAAGGTTAAAAAATGGACCAGCTGGTATTATAAAGAAACTGAAGATGCGGCAACAAATGCCCGTTCAGGAATTAATTTCCGTCATATCCGTTTAGCTGATGTTTACCTGATGTATGCCGAAGCATTACTGGAACGTGATGGTGAAGCCGGTGTAACTGAGGCAATGAAATACATTGAAAAGGTACGTGCACGTGCCGGTGTGATCTCTTTGCAACATTTCAGGGATGCCCACGGTGGTATGATTCCGGTGATGGATGTGGCAAAATTCCCCAATAAACTAAAAGATTTCAATTATGTGGCTTTGAACAAAGCTTCATTAATGCATCACCTCCGAATGGTTGAACGTCCGTTGGAACTGGCTTTTGAAGGACATCGCTGGTATGATCTGGTACGCTGGGGAATTGTCCGTGAAGTATTTGATGCACGGAAAGCCGATGAAGATAAGATTAAGGAAATTTTAATCGGAAAGTACATCAAAAAAACAGATGGTACTGCCGATAAGAAAATTTATCCCTTGTATCTCAACGAACGTGTTCGCCCTGACTGGCCTGTTCCTGCAGCAACCTACAACAGCAGCCTTCACGATTACTTCCCGATTCCTGCAATCGAAGCACAGTCGAATAAACAGTTTTAATTCATAAAGAAATTAATCATGAAGAATAGATATAAAATTACAGGACTGATTCTTTCTTTGGCAATGATGCTTTTAATTGCTTGCGAAGAAGAATATTCTGCCCCAACAGCCGAGCCCAACCATGCCATGATTACCACGTCATTCGGCGATCAGGTAAACCGGATGCAGGTAAACGGCAAAATGACTTTTATCGATTTATCACGCGGTGTACAATCGCGGGTATGGACATTTACGGAAGATGCTCTGGATACTGCAAAAAACAAAATCACGACTTCTGCAGCAATTTCACCCAAAGTTATTTTTACACAGACCGGAGTTCATCAGATTAAATTGTCGCAAACTTTTGCCGGTGAGGTGTGGATTGGAAATTCAAAAAGGACATCAAACACGTACGATACGATCGTTACTGTTACTGTGTTAGACAGTGTCCGGGCTAATTTTACAGCTAAGAGACTGTTGGATATGTCTTCGCTGACCCAGCAAAACAATGCGTTGAACCAGGTCATTGCAGGTCGCGAAATCCAGTTCACGCAGAATTGTACAGGAGAACCTTCCACGTTTGTCTGGCAAATCATCAGAAACACCGATGGTTTTGTGAAAGAACTGACTGGAAATCCGGGAGTGAATAAATTCAGCAGCCTGGGCGAATACGATGTTCGTTTAACCGCCTCCAGTACTTTAGGACAAAGTACCATTTTGATGAAGAACTATATCAAAGTGGTGCCATCGACCGATCCGGTTGATTTGTTGAGTGCAAAAATCAACGAGCGCAATCAGATTCGGCTGACTTTTAGCCGTGATATGCAAAATCCGTTTAATTGCAATCCGGCTGCATTTACCATTTCAGTTAAAAACGGAAGTACTTCGATCCCGGTTAGCATTACTGGTTTTAGTCTTGATGCCCTGGAAAAAAATATTGTAATTATTGGCCTGAATCAAACGCTTTACAATTCGGATAATGTTCAGATTAGCTATAACAGTGCACTTGGCAATCTGGCTACATCCGATTTTATGAATGCAACTTCAGTTGCTGACTATCCGGTTGAATTTGTATCGCCCAATATTTTATCGACCGTTGGCTATGACATAAGCTTTGAAACTTCGGCAAAAACTGATTGGCCATACGCGTGGTGGGGCGCTCCATGGGATAAATATACTTTTGATGTTTCGGCTGTAAAGGCACATTCAGGAAAGAAAAGTGGTTATCTGATCATGCAGCCTGAAGGTGGAGCAATCTTCCAGCACAAAAAAAATGGTGCAAATGTTACCTTCCCGGGAAAGGCTGGTAAAACTTACGAATTTTCAGTATGGGCTTATGTTGATCAACTCGGCGACGGAGCAGGAGTACCTGATTTACGTTTCTACTGGGCTCCGAAAACTAACTGGGGAGTTGGGCCATGGGCTGCATTTGCAGCAAGTACGCCAACAAAAGTATGGAAACGTTATGCCTTGGCTGTAAAATTTGATTCAGACGATAATTATTCATTCTCAATTCGTGGTTCAAATGCCGGAAATTCTCAGGAATTGAAAGTGTTTATTGATGATATTTCGGTTTCGGAACTCGAATTAAGACAATAACAGGCATCTGTACTGGGCCGAAAAGCACTTCGGCTCAGTATATTTTCACTCAGATTATCAAATACAACCTGCATTTTAGCTTTTTTGAACCCTATTGTTTTCAGGGCATAAAGTTAAGTTTGAATAAAAAACAACTTTTAATATCACACGATTTCGATTTAAATTTAGTAGAATGAAACGAACAAAATATTTCCTTTCTCTTCTGGCGTTAAGCCTAACAATCACATCATGCCAGCAGTCAAAGCCTCAAAAGAACTGTTGCTTTGATGTCAGCAACTACTCCGATGCCGATTTCGACCGGCTGGGAATAACCCATAAAGACAGCATCAGCGCGGCATCAAAACGTGCGCTACAGTGGCCCAACATTGGCAACGAATGGTTCATCGAATTCGATGTTCAGGATTTAAAAGGCGATTTGGTTTACGAAGAAGGGGTGGTGCGCCGCGATCCAAGTGCTGTGATAAAAGTTGGTGATTTGTATTATGTCTGGTACACCAGAAGTACAGGCGAGACACAAGGGTTTGCCGGCGATATCGAAAACGACAAAGTATTCCCCTGGGACCGTTGCGACATTTGGTATGCAACCTCGAAAGACGGTTGGGACTGGAAAGAACAGGGAGTTGCAGTTGCGCGGGGTGAAAAGGGCCGGTTCGACGACCGCTCGGTTTTTACTTCTGAAATTATGGTCTGGGAAGGAAAATATTACCTGGTTTATCAAACCGTAAAATCACCCTATGTCGTTCGTGTAATCGAAGAAGTTGGTATCGCCTGGGCCGATTCTCCTGACGGACCGTGGCATAAAAGTGATGCACCAATCCTTAGCCCTGCAACCAATGGTGTTTGGGCCGGAACAGAAGACAACCGCTTTAAAGTTGAAAAGAAAGGCGATTTCGACAGTCACAAAACGCATGATCCTTGCGTGCTGCCGTACAAAGGAAAATTTTACCTGTATTACAAAGGCGAGCAAATGGGCGAAGAAATTACTTTCGGAGGCCGGCAGATTCGTCATGGGGTAGCGATTGCTGACAATCCGCTCGGACCGTACAAAAAATCACCCTACAATCCGATATCGAACAGCGGTCACGAAATCTGTGTTTGGCCATACAACGGCGGAATTGCCTCATTAATTACTACCGATGGTCCTGAAAAAAATACCATTCAATGGTCGCCCGATGGAATCAACTTCGAAATCATGTCGGTTATCAAAGGTGCACCTCATGCGATTGGTCTGAACCGCTCTGCTGACAATGAAAAAGAACCTACCGAAATTCTGCGCTGGGGATTGACTCACGAGTATAAAACCAGCGACTGGCAATACATTCGCCGGTTCAGCTCGCGAAGAGTTACCACGCATGTGGCAAAAGGCGAAAATTCGAAATAGTTTTCACGAAAGAATAACTCAGGTAAAAACCATTTTCAAACTATAAAAAATGACACAACCGAAAACATATCAATTGTATATCAATGGCGAATGGGTTGCATCAAAATCCGGAAAAACAGCCGAAGTTCTTAATCCTTCAAATGAAGAAGTGGTAGGAATTGTTCAGGATGGAAACGAGGAAGATGCCGACATTGCTTTAAAAGCCGCCGAAAAAGCGCAAAAAGAATGGAAAAAATTACCCGCACGAAAACGGGCAGAGCTGTTGTACGCATTCACAACTGAGATTAAGGCAAACCGCGAACATTTGGCTCAGCTTATCACCAAAGAACAAGGCAAACTGTTAAAAGTAGCCCGTTTTGAGGTCGATGTGACTTGTTCGTTTATCGAATATGCCTGCGAATGGGCGCGTCACATCGAAGGTGATATTGTTCCTTCCGACAATCCAAACGAGCAAATCTGGATTAATAAAATTCCACGTGGAGTAGTTGCTGCCATCACAGCCTGGAACTTTCCGCTGGCTCTGGCCGGAAGAAAAATCGGACCGGCACTGGTTACTGGAAATACTATGGTTATTAAACCGACCACCGAAACTCCGATTTCTACACTCGAACTCGGTCCGCTGGCTAAAAAAGCCGGCATTCCTGACGGAGTTCTGAACATCATTACCGGCCCCGGTAGTACCATGGGAAATGCGCTGGTTGCCAACCGGATTACCAAAATGGTTACCATGACCGGAAGTACTCCTGCCGGACAATCAATTGCCCGAACGGCTGCCGAAAATCTGATTCATGTTCAGCTTGAACTGGGTGGTAAAGCGCCCTGTATTGTTTTTGAAGATGCCGATCTGGAAGAAGCTGCCAATGGTGCGCTGCACTCCCGTTTCGATAATTGCGGACAGGTTTGCACCTGCAACGAACGCATGTATGTTCACGAAGATGTGTATGACGAATTCATGAAAATATTCCTCCAGAAAGTTGCCGCGATTAAAGTGGGTGACCCGATGAATGAAGATACCGACATGGGACCAAAAGTAAATGCGAAAGAACTTCAGCATATGGAAGAGCTGGTTGCCGTTTCTGTTAAGGAAGGTGCGATTGTTGCTTTTGGTGGTAAAAAACCTTCAGGGCCTGAATTCGAAAATGGCTACTGGTTCGAACCAACCATTCTAACCGGAGTAACTCAGGAAATGACCATCGTTCATGAAGAGTCCTTCGGTCCGATTTTGCCGGTCATTAAGTTTAAAACCTTTGACGAAGTTGTGGGATATGCCAACGATTGTGAATATGGTTTGGCAGCCATGGTTTTCACCAGCGACATGAATAAAATTATGCGTTTGAACGACGAACTCGAGTTTGGCGAAATCTACGTGAACCGTGGTCATGGCGAGCAACATCAGGGATTTCATAACGGCTATAAACACAGCGGTACCGGCGGCGAAGATGGTAAATACGGTATCGAGCAATACCTCGAAAAGAAAACCTTTTACGTCCGGTATAAATAATCATTAGTAACCAATGAAAAACAATGTTTATCCGCTTCGCGGAATCGGGACATTCTTTTATTGTTGTACTACAATACTTTATCCCTGCTGCGGCAGGCAGGCGCTACGCGGAAAGTTCTCCGTAGGAGATTTAGTATTGTAGCAAAAACAATCCCATCGAAAGCTGTACCTCGTAGAGGTTCAACAATATAAGGTCAATCCAGAGGTTCCAATATTATAGTCGGTACAAAAGATAAATAAGTAAGAATCTCCAGGACTAAGCAATTTTATCACTCTAGAGGTGATTGTAAAATTAAAAATAAAAACTTTCCCCTTTTTAAGCCTTCCGCCAACTGGCGGAGAGCTTGGGTGGGGGCTAAAATATCAAACAATGAACACAGAAAGAGCAACAGTTTCTATCGTAAAAGGAGAAATTCTCGAATCTCCTGAAAACTATACACATGTTGATTTGCAGACTGTTCGGGGAATGATCGAAAAATCGCTGGAACTTATTGGTGGTTTGGAATCAATTATCGGCAAAGCAAAAACAGTGGTTGTAAAACCGAATTTGGTTGAAATACCTTACGGAACCACCGGGGGGTCAGTTCTGACTGACCCGCGGGTTTTGGAAGCAGTTGTTGCCATTCTGAAAAGTCATGATGTCGGGCGGGTTTTGGTTGCTGAAGGTAAATCGGTAAACCTGAAACACTGTGCTTCGGGGCCGCGAAAAGCTTTTCATGACTCCGGACTGGCAGCAGTTGTTGAACGTCAGGGTGGTGAAATTCTGGGATGGGACGAGGAAGAATTTATTCAGGTAAAAGTACCTGGAGGTGAGTTGTACGATACCATCGGAATCCCGAAATCGATACTCGAAGCCGATGCGTTTATTTCAGTTCCGAAGCTTAAAACACACTGCCAGACCGAAATAACAGTTGGAATGAAAAGTATGCAGGGAGTTTTTAGTGTCGAAGACAAGCAAAACTACCACAACGAAGCTTTCCCCTGGAAAATGGTCGACATACTTCGTGTTGCCAAGCCAAATCTGACGATTGTCGATGGTTTGATTGCCGGAGAAGGTTATGGCCCGATTTATACTGATCCGGTTATTATGAACCTGGTTGTTTCTTCTACCGATGTGGTCGCTCTGGACGCAGTTTGTGGAAAAATAATGGGATTTGAACCCGACGAAGTTCCAATTACCCGTCTGGGGCATTCCGAAGGAATTGGTATTGGTGTTTTGGAGCGCATTGATGTGAAAGGCGAAACCATTGACGCCGTAATGAAACATTTTAAACGTGCTGCGCTCTGGAACCCGATTGGCGCACATAAAAATATCAAGATTTTTGCGGGAGGAGCGTGCCGGTTTTGTCTGGCTCAGGTTGGTGCCACCGTCATGCGAATGGGATACGAAGACAAACTCGATGACCTTGAAGAAATTTGTCTGGTCGTTGGACTCAACGCACCGCTTCCGCAGAAAAAATATAAAAACGTTTACCTCATAGGTAATTGTGCAAAAAATGCGGCTATCGAAGGTGAATTTATTGCAGGTTGTCCGCCCTTGCCAAGCGTAAAAATTGCCCAAAAATTCGAAAAACATTTAAAAAAATAATCCAAGCCATTTGTGTTTCTGAAAAACATGAATCAACTTTTATCACAAAACATTATACGTATAAAATCATGAAAATAACTAATGTAGAAGCTTTTCCGGTTGAATTTCCTTTGGATGAACCCTCGTTAGATGCAACCGGAATCTGGTATACCTGGAACACTGTAATTGTTAAAATAACTGCGGAAGACGGAACTTTCGGCTACGGTGAAATCGGCCCGATTCATGGCGGTGGAATTCCGATTTTCAAAGCCATGGTCGACCATAAACTGAAAGCCATGATTATGGGTGAGAGTATTTTCGACCGTGCCCGTTTGTATGAAAAAATGGTTGGAAAAGGTACCAGCTCTTATGCACTCGGACAAAAAGGAGCCATTATTACCGCTATTGCCGGAATTGATATTGCTCTTTTTGACCTGGTTGGTAAAGTCCTGAAAACACCGGTTTACAATCTGTTGGGCGGTCGTACCTTCGACAAAATTCCGGCCTATGCCTCTGGTTTCTTCGGAAAAGGCGGCCGCGCTCTTACTCCGGAAGAATGTGGTGAAGAAGCAAAAAGCTATGCTGATCAGGGCTTCAAAGGCGTGAAAATGAAAGTAGGTTTTGGCGAAAAACAAGATTTGTTAAACGTTGAAGCTGTACGTAAAGCACTCGGTCCGGATTTGGGAATTATGGTTGATGCCAACCAGAGTTTTTCTTACCACTCGGTGTTGAGAATTGCCCGCGAACTGGCAGCCTTTAACCTGACATTTATTGAAGAACCGCTGCCGATTAACGATTTGGATGGAATGGCAGCCTTAACCACTGCAATTGAAGTTCCGGTTGCTGCCGGCGAAAATTATTATACCCGATACGAGTTCCGCGAAGTGTTGCAGCGTCGTGCGGTAAATATTATTCAGCCCGATGTTATTCATGCCGGCGGACTTACCGAAACAGCCCGTGTAGCAGCTATGGCCGAGTCGATGAATATTCCGCTCGCACCACATATTCATGCAACAGTTGGGGTTTCAGCTGCAATTCATTTGCTGACTGCCACTACCAATACGCTGGCTGCTGAGTACATTACCAGCGGAGGATCTTATGCGCTTCGTAAAGAAATGTGTGGCGATTCGTTTATGGCTGTCGATGGCTGGATTCGTGCAAACGACGAACCGGGTCTTGGAATCCGTATTGATGAAAAAGTATTTGAGAAGTATTATCCCAAAAGTATGAAATAGGATAGGTTAAAAAGTCAAAATTAAATAACTCACCCCGAAGCCCGAAGTTTCGGTCTTCACCCCTCTCTACGCGTAGAGAGGGGAAAGCGAAGCGACCTCGGGGTGAGTCAAAAAATAACAATTAAACTGGTTAAATAAACTTAAAACCTTATAATCCTTTAATAAAGATTAGACATAAACTAATTGATTATAAAACTCTTGCATTAACGATGAAAATATATTGACAGTATTTAAAAAGAGTCTTTTTAATCTTCGAACAAAACTAAACTATGAAACTAAACGAAACTAAATTTGGGGAATTAAACGGGGTGGAAGTCAGCCTGTTTACACTCGAAAATTCAAATGGGATGACGGTGAAACTAATGAATTATGGTGCGACCATTACCTCCATTACCGTACCTGACCAAAATGGAAATCCGGTTTCAATTGCCTGCGGTTTCGATACGTTTGAAGACTATTTTTCAGAAAATTACCGGGCAAATTCGCCCTATTTTGGCTGTACGGTCGGCCGTTACTGCTCACAAATTAAAGACTCGAAATTTATCCTGAACGATGTTGAATATCAGCTTGCAGCCAATTGCGGCGATAATAATTTGCATGGCGGGGTAACAGGTTTCGACAAAAAAATCTGGAAAGCTGAAAAGTTTCAAACCAAAGATTCCGTAGGAATAAATTTTACCCTGAATAGTCCTGATGGCGAAGAAGGTTTTCCGGGCAATGTGCTTGTTAACCTGAAAGTTCAACTCACCAATGCGAATGAAATCGTGTTCGGTTATCGTGCTGAAACCGACAAGGCAACACCGCTTTCCTTAACCAACCACACGTATTTTAATCTTTCAGGATTTAAACAAAATGTTGAATCCCATCGGGTGAAAGTGTATACGAATCTGCTTCAGGAGATGGACAATTCAGAAGCAGGAACCGGCAAAATTCTCGATGTAGCCGGAACAAAAAACGATCTTCAAAACGGGAGCGTTGTTGGCGATGTTCACAGGGAACTGGGAGACGGCTTTGAGCATTTTTATGTTTTCAATAATCCGGATTTCAAATTGCAGAAAGTGGCTGAAATTGAAGAACCTGCCAGTGAACGAAAGCTGGAGGTCTTTTCAACCGAACCATGCATGCTTTTTTACACCGGAAAATATACTTCGGATAGCTTAGCGCGAAATGACACTGAAAAATATGGAAAATACAGGGGCTTTTGCTTCGAAACGCATCGCTGGCAAAACGGTCCGAATATTCCGGGCTCTCCGAAATCAATCACCAATCCGGAAGAATTATTCGAAAGTCAAACCATTTTTAAAATTTCATAAGATTCAGGAAATTAACGAACTACGACTAACTAAAAATAAACTATTATGATTCAAGGTATCTTTTTGGCAATTCTTGCCGGTATAATGTTAGGTTTATATGCTTTACCTGAAAAATTCACCAAAGATTTTAAGTTCGAAAACACCTGGGGATTGATGTTTTTGATCAATCTTTTATTCGTACCACTGATTGCCGGATTTACGCTGGTTAGCGGATTTACGGACGTTTTGTCATCCATTCCGGCAGATGTACTCCTGAAAATGGCAATCGCCAGTATTTCATGGGGAATTGGAGTGATGATGTGGGGAAAAGCGATCAATCACATTGGTCTGGCATTGGGGTTTTCAATCTTTATCGGTACTGTAATTCTGGTAGGTTCATTTTTGCCTTTTTTAGTCGATGGATTACCCGAATCCAATGTATTTATTACCATTTTATTTGGAATTGTAATTGTTCTGGTCGGAATTCTGGCCAATGGGCTTGCCGGATTAACCCGTCAGAAAGATGAAAAAGGTATGCTGTTGCTGACTTCAAAAGACGGTTCGATGGGCATGGGCATTTTTATTGCTGTGACGGGCGGTTTATTGGCTACCGGATTCAGTTATGCCAACGCGGTTGGCCGTCCGGTAATTCACGAAGCCTGCCAGCTTGCCGGAAATCCGGAGTGGGTAACTGCCATTGCCGTGATGTTTGTGATTTATGTTGCCGGCGGTTTATTTGTAATTCCATATTTTCTCGTTCAGTTAACCACAAAAAAACTCTGGGGTAATTTTAATTCGCCGCAACTACTTAAAAATATTGGTTTAACTTCCACCATGGCTATCCTGAATTTTATGGCATCGGCCGCTTTTGCTTTTGCTGCATTTAAATTGGGAAAATCAGGAAACACGGTTGGATATGCCATTTTTAACACCATTTCGGTGGCCGTGGCTATCGTTAGCGGAATTCTGACGAATGAATGGGAAAATGCATCTCCGAAAGCAAAAACCGCACTTTATACCGGATTGGCCGCCATGATTATCGGTGTCATCATTATTGCATTGGGAAATAGCCTGAATTAATTTCTCCGGAACAGACCGTTCGTTCGGATTAACTATCGAAAGCCCAAATCCTGTATCAGTAGTTTGCTGTAAGGATTTGGGCTTTTTGCTGATTTCTTTTTCCGATATTTTTAGTTTCTACCCCTAAAAGGTGTTCTTTTGTCCCCATCCGGAAAGTCTCTTTCGAATATTTTTACATGATCGAAAACCTAAAACCTAACATCATGTCAAAACATTCCGGAGTACTGGTTACAATCCTTTTATTTTTATCACTTATTCTTCAGGCGCAACCCAATGCTCCGGAAGGTTATAAATGGGTGAAAAACGAAAAATTTTCAGACGAATTTAATGGTAGGAAATTAGACTCCAAAAAGTGGTACGACCGATCACCTTTCTGGAAAGATGGCCGTGCACCGGCAACATTCCGTGATTATTCCGTATCGGTTAAAGATGGATTTATGCAAATAAAAAATTCGGTTCTTGAAGGCGATGAGAAGTACAACATTGCCGGAGGAGCTGTTGCCTCGAAAGCTACTGACGCGTTTTACGGCTATTACGAATGCCGGATGAAAGCTTCCGGAATCTCGATGTCGTCGACCTTCTGGATGAAAAATAAGCCTGAAGGAAAAGATTGTCCTTACGAGCAGCTTGAACTCGATATTGTTGAAGTCGTGGGGATGCAAAAGCAGAAAAACGATTTCCGCAATGTGATGCATTCGAATTCGCATATTTTTCATACCGATTGCAAGGGCGAAAAAGTCGTCAAATCGGTGGGTGGAAATTGCCCGATTATACCGGCTGCCAACGAAGCATTCCATACTTACGGTTGCTGGTGGGTTGATGCAAATACCTTGAAATTTTATCTGGATGGCGAATATAAATTTACAGTTAACCCGAGTACACATTTTCGCGATCAACCGTTCAACCGGCCCATGTACATGCACCTGGTTACCGAAACCTACAATTGGGAAACCCCTCCAACAGTTGAAGAACTGAACAACGACAGCATCAATACCACTTATTACGACTGGGTTCGCTCGTATCTGTTAGTTCCTGAAAAAAATAAAAAGTAATCCTGAAAATGAAATTAATCACCTCGATAATTCTGCTGGTTTGTATGTGTGTGGCTGCATCAGCTCAAAATCCGATTGTCACCCACATTTTTACAGCCGATCCAACAGCGCGCGTTTTTAAAGGAAAACTGTATGTGTATCCTTCGGGCGACACGATTGCTCCCCGAGGTCGGGAAGCCGAATTTCCCCGGTTTTGCATGCCTGGTTACAATATTTTTTCGCTGGAAGGTAATGCAACATGGAAAGATCATGGCCGGGTTCTCGACCAAAATGAAGTTCCCTGGGGAAAGAAAGATTCTTATGGAATGTGGGCTCCCGATTGTATCCAGAAAGGCGACAAATTCTACTACTATTTTCCGGCTGAACCGCTTGATAAATCTTCTTTCCGGCGGATTGGAGTCGGGGTTTCCGATCATCCAACCGGCCCGTTCAAATGGGAAAAGAATTACATTCAGGGAGTCAGTGGCATCGATCCCGGCTTATTTATCGATGACAATGGACAGGCCTATCTGTATTTTGGTGGCGGCAAGGAATTGTATGTGGCTCCGCTGAAAGAAAATATGAAAGAAATTGCAGCAGAACCGATTCGGGTTGCTGGTTTGCCTGCCGGTTACAAAGAGGGTTCGTTTGCCTTTAAACGCGACAGCTTGTATTATTTCACTTTTGCTCATGTTTTTCCTGACGAAGGTTATACCATTGGTTATGCAACGGGTAAAAGTCCCTTGGGCCCTTTTGATTACCGGGGAAAAATTATGGACAACATCAACAACGGAACCAATCACCATTCGGTGGTTGAATATCAGGGGAAATGGATACTTTTCTACCACTACTGGGACATCAGCGGTTACAATAAACTTCGTTCAATTCGTGCCGATTATATGGAATTTAACGCTGACGGATCGATTAAAAAAGTGAAGCCCACGCTTCGCGGTATCGGAACGCCTGGCATTGGTGACACCATTCAGGTTGACCGCTGCAATGAAATTAACGGGGCTAAAACTGCTTTTGTGGGCGGCAACGAACCCATTGGCTGGATGGTTTGCGATACCAAAATGATGAGTACGGTTCGGTTTAACCAGGTAGACTTTGGAGATGGTTCAGCAACGAAAATACTTGCCAGAATTGCAAGCGGACAGCGGATTGGCAGCTTTGAAATTCATACCGACAGTGAAAAAGGAAAACTGATTGCCGAATTTCAGGCGAAATATACCGGTGGCTGGAACCAATGGGAAACAATCGAAACACCAAATCTAGAAAAGATCACCGGAATCCACGATTTGGTCCTTGTGTTTAAATCGGATTGGGGTTCGGACAAACAGGTGAATTTAAATTGGTTAATTCTTCAGAAATAGAAAAAACAGATACATGATGGTGAAAAATATACTTCAAAATCGTTCCCGTTTCAGCTTTGGTAAAAGAATGGTGTTAACTATTTCTGGCTTGTTTTTAGTGTCCAGTCTTTTCGCCGATCCGCCCAAACCTCCCAAAGGTTTTCGCTGGGTGCTCATGAACGAGTATTCTGATGAGTTTAACGGGACTCAGCTCGATAAATCGAAATGGCGCGATTATTTCGACGGCTGGGCCGGTCGTTCGCCAGCCAAATTTATGCCCAACACCATTTCGGTCAAAGATGGCACCATGCAAATCAAAAATGCTGTGCTCGATCCGGCTCAGGGAAATTATACGATTGCAGGCGGAGCGGTTCAATCCGTCGGCGAACAGGCTTTTTACGGCTATTACGAATGTCGGTTTAAGGCTTCAAAAATACGGATGTCGACCACCTTTTGGTTGTCGAACGGCAAATCGCTTTTGAATGAAACAACCAGCTGCACCACCGATAAATACAGTCAGGAACTCGACATTGCTGAAGTTGTTGGCGGACATACGGGGACCAAATTCGAAACCAACATGAATTCGAATACGCATTATCGTCACATCCCGTGTGGACAAACTTCTGAAATATTTTATTCAAGGGGTGCAAACGCGACATTAAATTCAAAAGTTTGGGAAGATTATCACACCTATGCCTGTTGGTGGTTAAATGGCGACTCGGTAAAATTTTATGCCGATGACAATTACTTTGCATCCGTCGAAATCAGAAAAGATATTGATCCGACAAGGCCCTTCGACCGGCCTATGCGCGTCAATATGGTGACCGAAACCTACGATTGGGGAACGCCATATCCGACTGCTGATCTTCTGAATAACGATGCCATCAATACTTCCTATTACGACTGGGTGCGGGCCTACCAGTTGGTTAAAGTCGATTCGGTCATTCAAAAAGCTGCTGAACCCGGACTTTTGAATAACAACGGTTTTGAGGAAGGCTCGCTGAATGGCTGGCCGGGCTGGGGTGGCTATCCGCTGGAAGTTGTCCCGAATAATCAACACTCCGGAAAATATGCCGTTCACATAGTTGGTGGTGGAGCTCCGGAACAGGTTGTTTCCTTAAAAAGCAACACCACTTATTTGTTGTCGTGTTTTGCAAAAGTGATGAAAGGGAAAGTGGTGCTTGGCATTAAAGAAAACAATTCAACTGGTAAAGCCCTGGCATCAAAGGAAGTAAGTTCAGGAGAATATACGCTGAATGAACTGAAATTCACCACAGCTTCAGAAACAAACCTGAAAATTTACTTTTACGCACAAACTGGAAACGATGAAGCGTATGCCGATGATTTTGAGCTGAAGGAAGAAAATCCGGTAGTCATTTCTGATCCGGTAGTTACTATTTTTACCGAATCGGTTTCGATACAGAAACCATCTTCGATTTCCTCCAATTCAGGAAGATTAAATGCAGTTTTTGAATACAAGGCAAATCAGGATCTGACGGTGAATCTTCAGGTTATGGATAAAAATAATCTGGAAATTTATTCCGCAGTTGTACCCGTATTGAAAGGTTTTGGGGTGAAATCCATCGATCAGTTACTCGGAGTGCCAGTTGTTTCCGGAGAAAATTACACCATTAAACTGAGTTTGAAATCGATGGATGGAACGGTTCTGATTGCCAGCAATACCGATACGGTTAACGCAACTTTGACTTCCGGCTCGACCAGTGTAAAGTTGAATGATATAAAGATATTTCCGAATCCGGCAAAAGATCAGTTAAGGATTTCAGGCATCAGCCAGGCAACCGAAGTAAGGATCATAAATGCGTCGGGAAAAACAGTTCTGAAACAAATTTTGGATGAAAATGAAAACCTGAATGTTTCGAACTTAGCCAATGGATTTTATATTTTGAAAGCCGGAGAAACAAGCAACAAAATTATTTTATCCGGAAATTGATATCTTTAGCATTGGCAAGTTAAATAATTAAGAGGAGCAATATAATGTCGTTTTTTTTATTCACCCCACGTCCACAAACTGACGCGGAGAGTTAAGACTTGGGAATAAAATGCGACATTGCTTCATTCCTAATATTAAAAAAGTCGAATTCAAATCTTTCTGCTATGTCTCAGTTCAAATTTTCCGTACTTGTTTTTGCACTGTTTTTACTTGGCTGTACCGGGTCAAAAGTTTCAGTTCAACTGATAAACGATTTGACCGATGGTCCGGTAAAACACGCTGTAAGTCTGTTTGAAGAACTTGATTCGTCAGGTTTTTTGAATTTGAAATCGTCGGATGCCGACTTTACGATCTCTACCCAAATTGATACCGTTTTGGGAGCAGAAGCCTATCAGGTAAAAACTTCAGAAAAAGAACTGAAAGTTACCGGCGGAGACGCAGTTGGCGTCATGTATGGATTGTTATACATCAAAGAGCAACTGGTGGATGGTAAAAAGACAATTACTGATGTGGAGGAAGCGCCGAGCTTTGCTTTCAGAGCTTTGAAATTCAATTTACCCTGGTCGTCATACCGCAATGGTGAATCCTTAAAACAACACACCGAAACCTGTCGCGACACCAATTTCTGGCATTCGTTTTTAGATATGATGGCCGAAAACCGTTTCAATAAACTAACACTTTGGAACCTTCACCCGTTCAGCTATATGGTTAAAACCGCCAAATATCCGGAAGGCTGCAGCCTGAGCGAAGAAGAATTGGCCGATTGGGAAAAATACTGGAAAGCGATCTTCCGCATGGCCAAAGAACGGGGTATTGAAACTTACCTGGTCAACTGGAATATTTTTGTTTCGCCTGAGTTTTCGAAAGCCCACAACGTAGCGACTTATTGCATCGAGAACAATTATTTTGTGGCGCAGGGTGATACTTCTGAAATTGTGAAAGATTATACCCGCGAGTGTGTGAAAGAGGTGATTGATAAATATCCCGATCTGACCGGTTTGGGAATTACACTTGGCGAAGGAATGGGTGGAATGACTGCCCCGGAGCGCGAAGAATGGCTGCTCGACAGTTATATTCAGGGGATGAGAATGGCGTCGAGAAAGGTGAAATTTATTCACCGCGTACCGCTTTCGGCCGGAAAAGGGAGTGGTGGAAGCACCGGCTCGGAGGTCGAAAAAATGACCCGGGAGACCCTGGATACCTTAACTTGTGTGGATGGTCCGATAAATATAGAGCTGAAATTCAACTGGTCGCATGCGCATTCGTGTACCGAATTAACCAAAGTGCATGGTGGTGAACTAAGCGATGCTTACTGGAATCCGGCACCCAAAAATTATTACCTGGCCTGGATGATGCGCAACGAGGACTTTTTTGTTTTGCGTTGGGGTCAGCCCGATTTTATTCGTCAGCATATTGCCGAAAATGGTCATTCATATGTGAATGGCTATTATGTTGGTTCCGAATGTTATATTCCGGCTAAAGATTATTTCACCTCGTTGCCCAATGCTTCCTACAAATATGCTTTCGAGAGGCAATGGATGTTTTATAAAAACTGGGGTCGATTGCTGTACAATCCAAAAACTCCGGATACCGTTTTTGCCGATGCATTCGAATCCCACTTTCCCGGTTCAGGAACTAAATTGTATGATGCACAGTCGAAAGTCAGTCGAATTCCGCTAATCATTGCCTCGTATTGGAATGCAACCTGGGATTTTACGCTGTATTCCGAAGGAATGATTGGACTGGATGGAAGCGAAGGACTAAAACTACTTTCATTAGCTAAGATGAGCGAACGACAACCGATGGATCCGGATTACCTGAGCATCAAAGAATATCTGGCCTTAAACGGTAGTGTTGCTGAAGGAAAAATAACTCCAATTGCGCTGGCCGATTCCATCGATTCGTTCTGCGGAAAAGCACTGAAAGATGTTGAGCATATTTCGACAAAAAGCAACACCGATTTGCTTTACGAGGTTTCCGATATTCAAACCTGGGCGCATCTTGGAATGTATTTTTCCACAAAATTGAGAGCTGCGGTAGCTTATCAGCAATACAAAGATTCGGGCAAAAAACAATTCAAGGAGGAATCAGTAAAATGGCTCGAAAAAGCGACTTCCGAATGGCACCGGGTGGTTGAAATTACCACACCGGTATATAAGCCCATGCCGCTGCAACATCTGGAGCGAAACAACAACGAATATTTCCACTGGTCGAAAATTGAACCCGAAGTTCAGGCCGAACTCGAATGGTTGAAGCAACAATAAGTTATAGGAGCAATTAAGATTAGCTTATGACGAAAGAAAATTTAAAATATCAGATTAGTATATTAAATTGTGTTGTCAACCATATATTTGAGGTAATCCAAATAAAGCTCATTTCTGAATGGAAAATAAGGAAGAAGTCAAGTATTTTCAAAATATCGAGCAATTAAAAACCGGTTCTAAAGATGCATTTAGAGGGCTTTTTAACGAATATGGTCCGAAAATATTTGCGTTTGCCTTATCGTATTTGAAAAACAAAGCCGACGCTGAAGAATTGCTTCAGGAAGTATTTTTAAAGCTTTGGGAAAAACGGACAAGCCTCGATGCGTCAAAAAATATTAAATCATTCCTGTTTAAAATTTGCATCAATCAGATCTACGATCAGATCCGGAAAAAGAATGTCGAGCAGGCATTTGTGAATTTTTCAGGGCGAAATAATCCATCCGAAATTGACAATACCTGGCAGGATGTCGTTTTTCATGAAATGCAGGATAATCTTCAACGGTATATTGCAGATATGCCCAATCAGATGCAGCGCGTCTTTCGTTTGAGTAAAGAAGACGGATTATCGAATGAAGAAATTGCGAAAGCTTTAAATCTATCCAAACGAACGGTCGAAAACCAGTTGTACCGGGCAGTTTCAATCCTGAAAACTAAATTTGGTACCGGTTTGTTGCCGCCAATTCTTTTCTTTTTTTTATTCTGCAACTGGTAATTCTTTTCTATCCGGAAATTAAATTTTCCGGAAACTCAAAAAAATCTTTTGTGAATGAGTAAATCACAACTCCAATTCGTATAGCTATAAATTCAAACCAAAAAATGCATCAATCGATTAAAAACAGACTTCAGACAGAAAAAGATTCAACAGCTGAAGAATCAACAAACAGTGATTTTAGAACTCTTTTTCATGATCCTGAAATTGAATTCGAAGTCAAAAAAAACTTGCTGGAAGATTTGCATCAAACCGTTGCAAAACAAACTGATCAGGCTTATTTTGATGGCTTGTTCCATAAATTCTGGAACAGAAGAATATCTGAAAAAACGAATGAAAAATCAGGCATGAAAATTCTGTTAACTTTCGCACGGATTGCAGCCGTATTGGTTGTCGGATTACTTGCAGGTTATTATCTGCATACCTTATCAAAACCTTCTACTCCCGAATTTTATACATCGGTTGCTCCCAAAGGCTCAGTATCAGAATTGGTTTTGCCTGATGGGACACACATTTTCCTGAATTCAGGATCGAAAATAAATTACACCAATAGTGGTTTACATCAAATGCGGGAAGTTTTTCTAAGTGGAGAAGCCTGGTTTCAGGTGGCTCATAATGAGGCAAAACCATTTTTGGTGCATACCTCGTTTTACGACGTTCAGGTTACAGGAACTTCGTTCAATGTAAAAGCTTATCCTGACGACAATCAGGTAACCACCACACTGGAAGTGGGGAGCGTGCATATCATCTCCTCCAAAACCATGAAAATTTCAGAAGAAACAATTCTGAAACCCGGAGAACAGTTAAGCTACAATAAAGAAACCCGGGAACTTAAGCTTGCCGATGTAAATACCAAACAGTATACTTCCTGGAAAGATAACAAGCTTATTTTCATTAATATGACCTTGAAAGAATTGGCAATCCTGTTGGAGCGGAAATTTGGTGTTGAAATCGAAATTTCTGATCCGGCTATACTGAACTATCATTATGACGGTACTATAAAAGATGAAACGATTTTGGATATTTTGGATATTCTGAAGCATACTTTGCCGATTAATTATCAGATTATAGGACAAAAAGTAGTTATTCAGAAAAAATAAGATTCAGATTACTAATAACTTAACTAAAAGTAGAAGAATGAAAAAATCCTAACTAAAAGAAAAAGCCGGAGATGCTGTCACATCGTTCCGGCCCATGTTGTTAATTAACTGGTGCTGTCACACCAAAATAATTATTAATCAAACACGTACAAATTTATGAAAAAAAAACAAACTGCACCTTTTCTCCGAACCAGAGAAGGGCACAAGCTACTACTAAAGATGAAGCTGACTTTTATTATTGTATTGACCTGCCTCATGCAGGTTTCTGCCACTGTTTATTCGCAGGCAACAAAATTATCGTTAAGTGTTCAGAATAAACAAGTTGTTGATGTTCTTCGCGAAATTGAAGATAAAAGTGATTTCAGATTCTTTTATCAGCGGGAGCAAATAGACGTTACCCGGAAAGTTGATTTAAATGTGACGAACAAAACTGTTGAAACTGTTTTGGATGAGTTGTTTGTCAACACCGGAGTTTCGTATAAAGTGATGAAAGATAATTTGATTATCATTACTCCATCTGGTACTAAATCTGGTCTAAGTATTTCAACCCAGCAACAAAAATCTGTTTCAGGAAAGGTAACCGATTCTTCAGGAAATGGTTTGCCGGGAGTTTCGGTTGTATTGAAAGGAACAACCATTGGTACAATTACCGATTCTGATGGAAACTTTTCCATTATCAATTTAACTGGAGAGTCTGTTTTACAGTTTTCGTTTATCGGAATGAAACCTCAGGAAGTTGTTGTAGGTGATAAATCTTCGATTAACGTGAGTTTACAGGACGATGCTATTGGGATTGAGGAAGTTGTAGCTGTAGGGTATGGGGTACAAAAGAAAAGTCATATTACCGGTTCTATCTCAACCGTTGATTCAAAAGAGCTGACTAAAATTCCTGCAACCAATACATCTTCATTGCTTGCCGGACGTTTGCCTGGCTTGAATGTAAAAAGTTCTTCAGGTCAACCGGGTCGCGATGAAGCCAATATTAGTATCCGTGGTTTCGGGAATGCATTAATTATAGTTGACGGCGTTCCCCGGGATTTCCAGCAATTGGATCCAAACGAAATTGAATCGGTATCCGTACTTAAAGATGCCTCTGCTGCGGTTTATGGTGCCCGGGCAGGTAATGGAGTTATTCTTGTAACCACAAAAAAGGGTAGCCGAGACTCCAAACCTAAGATTAACTACTCCGGAAACTATTCGTTGCAACGTCCAACTTTTATGCAAAAAATAGCTGATGCGCCTGGATATGCATCTTATTATCAGCAGGCAGAGAAACTTGCCGGAGTCAACACCGACAATTTAAAGTACTCTGATCAGGATATCGAAAAATTCAGACAAGGTACAGAACCAGAATTTCAGGGAGCAGATTGGCAGGATCTGGTTTTTAAAGACTGGGCTCCAATGCAGCAACATAATGTTAATATTACCGGAGGAACGGATAAAGTGAATTATTTTGTTTCTGTAGGTAATCTGAACCAAAAATCTTTACTGGAGTCGGGTGCAGGTACCTATAACCGTTACAATATTTCATCGAATGTTGATGTTAATATTACTCCAAAACTAAAAGCCGGACTGAACATTAAATGGCGTCAGGAAGATCGTGATGATCCCAACAGTTTAGATGGTGACGCCAGTGAATATTACCGCATATTCAGATACCTTCTGATTGCCAAGCCAACCGTTGGTCCAATTCCCGGAGAACCGGATAAAATGGCCTATGTTTCTTCGGCTTACGAAAACCCGCTTGCTTATTCCAGACAAGACATTGCCGGTTTCAGTAAAGATAACCGTAAACAGTTTGATATGATTCTGACGATGGATTATGAGCTGCCAATTTCAGGAATGACGGTCAATGGAAAACTATACAGTAAAAGTTACGATCGCTTAAACCGATCATTAAGAAAACCTTATACAACTTATACGCACGACTACGCTACTGGTGAAAATATTCCGGTTTCTTCGCTGAATCAAAATCTGGTTAGTGTTTCCGACTGGAAATACAGCCAATTAACAACACAGCTTTCTGTTGGATATAACAAGGAAATTAAAGACCATACAATTTCTGCTATATTACTTTCAGAATATTACTACGAAGATAAGTACCAATTTGGTGGCCAACGGACAGATCTGGTTTCATTGGAAATTCCATATTTATTTTCAGGAAATGGTACTCAAACTAATTATGACATTCCTGACGAAACGGGAAGAAAAAGTGTTGTTGGTCGTATTAACTACAGCTACAAAAACAAATACCTTGCAGAGGTACTTTTCCGTGCCGATGCTTCGGCTCAATATCCAAAAGATACCCGTTGGGGATACTTTCCCGGTGTTTCTTTAGGTTGGAGAATGTCTGAAGAATCATTCCTGAAGGACTCACCAATTCTAAACTACCTTAAATTAAGAACTTCTTATGCTAGTTTGGGATACGATGCTATATCCAATTTCGATTATCTGACCGGTTACGAATTACAAAACGGTATGGCTTATAAATATGGCTTTGGCGATCAAATGAACCAGTCAACTCTACAGTCGATTGGTTTACCAAACCCAAATATTACCTGGGAGAAAATGGACATTTACAACGTTGGAGCTGATGCAACTTTCTGGAATGGATTATTAGGAGTAGAATTTGATGCCTTCTACCGTTTGCGCACAGGTCTGCTGCAAAGTCGTATTGCCACTCTGCCAGATGAGTTCGGCGCTGATTTACCCAAAGAAAATTTAGGAGAACGCAATAACCGAGGATTCGAACTGGTGCTAAACCACACGAATAAAATTGGAGAACTGACTTATTCGATTTCAGGAAATCTGACCTGGACTCGTGAAAAATTTGTGCACGAAGAAGAACGTGAATTTGATTTGACTGATCCGGATGATGAACGCTTGAACAAAAAAACGGGAGAGTGGGTAAACCGCACTTTCGGTTACATTACCGATGGTTTCTACAATACTCAGGAAGAAATAGATAATGACGGGTTAACTTATCCTGAATTTGGAGAAGCGAAAATTGGTGACATCAAATATGTGGATATGAATAATGACCAAATCATCAACTATCGGGATAAACAGGTTATTGGCCGGGGCAACACTCCGGAACTGTACTTTGGAT
>CAYRBM010000042.1:0-36528 GCA_964422425.1 uncultured Odoribacter sp. | reverse complement strand
CGGAGGGGTCGCAGATTTTGAGCTGATAAAATTTTCTATAAACATATAAACCCTTTGGGTTTAAAAGAGATGAGTTCGTATTACTCAAATGTCTGATTAAATTGTTTTATACATCCTGAAAATAAATCGAGCCTCTTAAAATCAATTTTGAAACAAAAGAAGATGGTTACAATATCAAAAATAAAAAATGCGAATTTTTTAAGCCTCCCCCTTGGTGGGAGGTTTGGAGGGGGCTACATGAAAAAAATAGCTTTTCCAATGTTCGTACTAAGCTCCGGCGTCATGTTTGGTGGCGGACTTCGGGCTGAAGAACCTCCAAAACCCAATTTCGTCATCATCTTTACCGATGACCAGGGTTATGCAGACCTGGGCTGTTTTGGCGGGAATGTTAAAACTCCGCATATTGATAAAATGGCTGCGGAAGGTATCAAACTGACCAGCTTTTATGTAGCTGCACCGCTTTGTACGCCTTCGAGAGCCGCACTCATGACCGGCTCTTATCCTTCACGAGTCAACATGACTGAAGGTGATAATTTCCCTGTATTGCTGGCTGGTGACAGAAAAGGACTTAACCCTTCTGAAATTACCATTGCCGAAGTTTTAAAATCAGCCGGATACAAAACCGGAATGTTCGGGAAATGGCATTTGGGCGACCAAGCTGAATTTCTTCCCACCCGGCAGGGTTTCGATGAATTTTTCGGACTTCCGTACAGCTACGACATTAGTCCTTTCCACCAAAATAAGAAGTATAATTTCCCTCCTCTCCCACTTCTGGAAATGGAAACCGTAATTGAAGAAAACCCCGATTGTGATTATCTCACCCGGCAAATTACCGAACGGTCGGTACGTTTTATCGAGGAAAATAAGAATCAGCCATTTTTCCTTTATATACCGCATCCCGACCCTCACCGGCCAATTTATGTGTCGCCCGATTTTATTCAGGATGCGCCTGATTCAATAAAAGCCCGTCTGGAAAAGGAGGATGGCTACATTGATTTTGCTGCCCGCGACCAACTCTACAAGTATGCCATCAACGAAATCGACTGGTCGGTTGGACAAATTTTGGATGCGCTAAAGAAAAACGGAATCGACGAAAATACACTGGTGATTTTCACCTCCGACAATGGCCCGGTAAAAGGAAGCGCCGAACCTTTACGGGGTAAAAAAGGAAGTTTCTATGAAGGTGGAGTCCGCGAACCTGCGGTGATGCGTTGGCCCGGGAAAATTCGGGCTGGGCAAGTGAACGATGAGATATTGACGGCCATGGACTTGCTACCCACTTTTTCCAAACTGGCCGGTGCCAAAGTTCCAACCGACCGGGTAATCGATGGCAAAGATATTTGGCCGGTGCTGGCAAATCAGGCAAAAAGTCCGCACCAGGCTTTTTTCTATCATCAGCTTTCCGAGCTTAAGGCAGTTCGCTCCGGAAAATGGAAATTACATGTTGAAGGTGACAGCCCGGTGGCATTGTACAATCTGGAAAATGACATTTCGGAATCAATCAATGTTTTAAATGAAAATAAGCAAATCGCAGCGCAGCTACTTACTTATATCAAAGAATTTCAGGAAGATATAAAAACCAACAGCCGTCCGGCGGCTTATGTCGAAAACCCAAAACCTTTATCGAAATAAAAATGAAAGCCATTAATATTTTACTAATCCTTTTGTTTTTTGCCGGGTTTACTAATGCGCAGGTTAAAAGTACTGTGAATGAACATCTGTACAAGGGCGACCCATTGGAAAAGTCAGCACGGTTAAAGGCATCCATGCCATGGTTTGCCCGCTTTCAGGTGGGCGATACTCCGATAGTAGGTTTTCCCGGTGAAACCGAAATAGAAAAAAAAGAACGGATGCAAACCTGGACAGATGCAAAATATGGATTATTTATTCATTGGGGCCCTCAGGGTTCAGGAGGCGAATACGTATTATCCAATGAAGAACTACAACATTTTAACCCTGAAGATTTTAATGCTGAAGAATGGGTTCTCACTGCTCAAGAACTTGGATTTAAGTATATTGTGGTAACAACAAAGCACCATGCCGGCTTTTGCATGTATGATTCTAAATACACCACATTTGATATTATTGACGCAACTCCATTTAAACGCGACCCTATCAGGGAGTTGTCCGATGCTTGTGCCAGACATAAAATGCTTTTCGGGATTTATTATTCAGTTTGGGATTTGCATCACCCTGACTACAGCACTGAGCTGGGCACAGGTAAGTATGCAAACTACCACAAGTATATGCTCAATCAAATAGAAGAATTGCTGACCAATTATGGCCCTATGGTATGTGTATGGTTTGATGGAGAGTGGGTTGAAAGCTGGACCGTAGAACGGGCAACCGAATTTAGAGATAAAATTCGCGAATTGCAGCCTGAAACAATTTTGGCCAACCGCATAGGACAACGCCGTAGAGGCGATGGAGACCACCAATCGCCTGAAAATTTCTCACCATATATTGGAAATCAGGACGAACCATGGGAAAGTTGTGCAAAATTCGATGGCAGTTGGTTTTACAACGGTACCAATAAATCACAATCTGCGGAGTGGACACTGTATAACTTATGCTATGCCACATCGCGGGGAGGGAATTTTTTAATGAATCTCGGACCAACACCCAGTGGAAAGTTTCTCGAAACAAGTGTTGAGAAACTGGCGCATGTGGGGGCATGGTTAAAAACAAACGGGGAGTCAATCTATGGAGCAGAGAAAGGCCCACATTATTTCTTGGAATGGGGAACTTGCACCCGAAAAGGTACGACCTTGTACTATCAGGTTTTCGATTGGCCAACGAATGGAGTACTGCGCATTCCCGGACTTAAAACAAAAGTGAAATCTGCCACTTTCTTAACAGATAAAAAGAATAATCCATTAGAGGTAAGTAGATCAGCAGAAGATGTATTGGTGAAATTACCTTCTGCACCTCCTTACGAAATGGCGAATGTCATCAAAATAGACTTAGAGGATAAACCCGAAGTAGACAATGCCGCCAGAGCCTTGGGAAACGGAATAGCTGAAAAGGAATCCATGAGAGAAATTCCCAAAGGAAGCTACTTCTTACCTGCCGGATTTGCAAAAATACATGGCCAGGAACTTCATTTCTATTATGGAACAGGAGCAGGAGCCCAACGCGAAAATCTAAAAGGCTGGACTGAAGAATCGGATTGGGCAGAATGGGACTTGTTGGTTGAGGTAAATGGGACTTATAAGGTGGAAATAACTTATGCCAGTTTAATCGATGGCGGTACCTTTGAATTGACCATTGCCGGTCACTCGTTTGAACATACAGTCCGAAATATTGGAGAGAAACCAAAATCTAAATTATCGCCATTATTGGTCAACTACAAAACTTTTGTTCTTGGCGAAGTGGAATTAAAACCAGGCAGGTATCAACTAACCATAAAACCGATAAAGATTAATGATGATGCAAAAAAGTACCATCAGGGTTTGATGGTACTTCGGGATATTACACTTGTGCCAAACTAAAAATGAATTAAAAATATGAAGAAAATGAATTCAGTCAAAATCTTGATAATTCTTCTTTTTGCAGGAGGATTGACAAATGCCCAGCAACAAACCGCCAATTGGCCAATACTCAAAACCTACGATCGGGAACATATTCAAAAAATAGCCATGCCTGTGGGCGGAATTGGCACCGGAACCATTTCATTAACCGGAAATGGAGCCATTCAGGACTGGGAAATTATGAGCAGCCCCGCCAAAGGCTTTAACGCCATGATTCCTGAAGGTCCGCCGGTAAACCGGGCAGCTTTTTTTGCCATCAACATTCAGGAAAAAGACAAACCTGCTACCTGTATTTTGCTCGAAGGCCCTGTGCCCGACCAATACTACGAAGGAGATATGGGTGCCATTGCCACCAACCACGGACTTCCACGCTTTAACGAAGCTAATTTCCAAACGGCCTACCCTTTTGGTCAGGTTCTGCTAAAAGATAAAAGTTTGCCGGTTCAGGTTACGGTGGGTGCATTTAATCCGCTTATTCCCGGAAATTCCGACGACAGCAGCATTCCGGTGGCAGTTCTCAGTTACCGGGTTAAAAACATTTCAGGCAAACCGCTGACGATCACTTTGGCGGGCACCATCCAGAATTTTATTGGCTACAGCGAGAAAAAGCAGGTAAAGAATGTCAATGAATATCGGAATCAGGATGGAATCTGTGGCATCCATTACAGCTCAAAGGGCCTGGACAAAGAGAGTTTTCAATGGGGAACATTTAGTTTGACGACCAAAAATGAAGGCGAAATTTCGTATCGCACCAACTGGGTCCCTAAAAAATGGGGAAATACAACGCTTGATTTTTGGGACGATATTACCAACGATGGTTTGCTGGAGGAAAGGCCAGACTTTGGAACCGATTTCCCGATGGGTTCGCTCGCGGTGAAACAAACCATCGCACCCGGCGAAGAAAAAGACATTCGTTTTTTCGTTACCTGGCGTTTTCCCAATCGCCCGGCCTGGCGCGATACAAAATTCAACGTTGGAAATTACTATGCCGGTAAATACACCGATTCGTGGGATGTGGCCCAAAAAACCATTCCCCGGATTCCGGAACTTGAACAGAAAACAAAAACCTTTGTAAATGCTTTTATCGAAAGTGATATTCCCCAAATTACCAAAGAAGCTGCCTTGTTCAATCTGGCTCATTTACGTACTCAACTGGGATTCAGGATTAAAGAAGGTATATTTTTTGGTTGGGAAGGAACCGCACCCACTACCGGACGCGGCCCGGGTACCTGCACTCATGTCTGGAATTACGAACAGACCACTCCATTTCTATTTGGCGAGATTGCCCAAACCATGCGGGATGCAGAGTTTGGTTATGCCACCAGCCAAGAAGGACTGATGAGTTTCAGGATAGAACTTCCGCTTGACTCGGCACAAAAAAGGGGATTGGCAGCTGCCGACGGTCAGATGGGCTGTATCATGAAATTTTACCGCGAATGGCAGCTTTCGGGCGATGATGCTTTCCTGAAAAAGCATTGGCCAATGGTTAAAAAATCGCTGGAGTTTTGCTGGATTCCGGGTGGTTGGGATGCCAACAAAGACGGCATCATGGAAGGTTCGCAGCACAACACCATGGATGTGGAGTATTTCGGTCCCAACCCGCAAATGGGATTTTGGTACCTCGGCGCTCTCAAAGCTGCAGGGCGAATGGCCCACTATCTGGGCGAAAAGCCGTTTGCAGCCACCTGCGAAAACTTATACAAAAACGGTTCGGCCTGGATGGATAAAAATTTGTTCAACGGCGAATACTACGAGCAAATCATTCAGCCTCCAATGAAACCGGAGAATGTAGCTCCGGGTCTGATGATGGGACTGGGAGCCAAAGATTTAAGCAGCCCCGATTTTCAATTGGGGAAAGGTGTTTTGGTCGATCAGCTGGTTGGACAGGTGTTGGCGCACATCCTCGACCTGGGCTATCTGACAAATCCTGAAAACATTAAAAAGACCAACGAGTCAATTATCAGATACAACCACCGCGATGACTTGACAAAACACCCCAATTTTATGCGTTCGTACGCGTTGGGCAACGATGCAGCTCTATTAATGGCAGCCTATCCGGGCGAACGCCCTCAATATCCTTTTCCGTATTTTACTGAAGTGATGACCGGCTTTGAATATGCCGCCGCCGTTGAAATGTTGTACGACGGACAATTGGAAATTGGACTGAAAACCATGCAGGATGTTCGGAACCGCTACGACGGAAAAAAAAGAAGTCCGTATAACGAAGCCGAATTCGGGAATCATTATGCCCGCAGCATGATGGCCTGGGGTGCTGTTTTGGCCTGCACCGGATTTCACTATTCCGCAGTGGACAAATCGATGAGCTTCACCTCTAAACCCGGAAAATACTTCTGGAGCAATGGCTACAGCTGGGGTACCTGCGAGGTGAAAAATAAGGAAGCCGTACTCACCGTACTTTCAGGAAAAGTTGAATTGAATAGCTTTTCGCTGGATGGCATTGGAACAAAAAAATTGAAGGGCGAAACCATTCAGGTTTCAAAACCGGTAAACATTAAGCTTTAAATCATACATGCAGAAATGAGAAAATTTCATAGTCTGATCATCCTTATCTGGATATGTGTTACAACTTATGCTCAGAAAATATCTTCTGATTGGCCAATACTCAAAACCTACGACCAGGATCATACTGGACGTATAGCGATGCCCATTGGAGGTATCGGAACAGGCACCGTTTCGTTGAGTGGCTATGGCGCTTTAATCGATTGGGAAATTATGAGCCGCCCGGCCAAAGGGTTTAACCCAAGGTATGCAGGTGTCGAAGTAATTAACCGTACTCCTTTTTTTGCCATTTACCTGAAAGAGGAAAATAAAGAAGGCCAGGCTCTTCTTTTGGAAGGACCGGTTCCCAACAGGTTCGACGAAGGCTATTACGGGTCAACTGCGCCCAACCACGGACTGCCGCGCTTCGGAAATGCCACTTTTCAAACGGCCTACCCTTTTGGTCAGGTGTTGCTAAGCGATAAAAACCTGCCCGTGCAGGTGACTGTCGGGGCATTCAACCCGCTCATTCCCGGAGATGCCGACAATAGCAGCATTCCCATGGCTATTCTGAGCTATAAAGTGAAGAATACAACCAACAAATCAATCACCATTGCTGTAGCCGGAAACATTCCGAACTTTATTGGTTTCGATGGAAAAGAAGGACAGGCTTATCAGAATACAAATACCTATCGGGAAGAAAATGGATTAAAAGGCATTCAATATACCGCCAATGACAAACTAGATAAGGAAAGTGCGCAATGGGGTACTTTTAGCATTACTACCAATAACAACGGTGAGAGTTCCTACCGTACCTGCTGGTTACCCGGCGAATGGGGAAACAGCACCCTGGAGTTCTGGGACGACTTTACCGATGATGGTTTGTTGGAAGAGCGAAGTTCGGAACAAAAAAACAACATGGGCTCGCTGGCCGTGAAAACAAAGCTGGCTCCAAATGAAGAAAAAGAGATCCGGTTTTTCATTAGCTGGAACTTCCCCAACCGACCCGATTGGCAAAACAAAGGAAATGTTGGCAACTACTACGCCACGAAATACACCGATTCATGGGATGTGGCCAGGCAAACGCTGCCCAAACTTCCTGAACTGGAACGCAAAACAAAGGCTTTTGTAGATGCGTTTGTAAACAGCAACATCCCGACGGTCGTCAAAGAAGCTGCCTTGTTTAACCTGGCACACTTTCGCACGCAACTGGTATTTAAAACAAAATCAGGCTATTACCTGGGCTGGGAAGGTATAAAAGACAACGATGGAAGTGGAGCCGGAACATGTACCCACGTTTGGAACTACGAACAGGCGATTCCGTTTCTGTTTGGTGATGTCGCCCGAAATATGCGTGAAGTTGAATTTGGCTATGCCACCGATGCAAATGGCCTGATGAGCTTCAGGATTCATTTGCCGCTTACCGAAAATGCGCAGCAGTTTGGCATTGCCGCCGCCGACGGGCAAATGGGCTGTATCATGAAATATTACCGCGAATGGCAACTTTCAGGCGATGATGCCTTCCTGAAAAAGAATTGGCCAAACGTGAAAAAGTCGCTCGAATTCTGCTGGATTCCCGGAGGCTGGGATGCCGACAAAAACGGCGTGATGGAAGGCGCACAGCACAATACCATGGATGTCGATTATTTCGGGCCTAACCCGCAAATGGGCTTTTGGTACCTCGGAGCGTTACGGGCTGCCGAAGAGATGGCAAGCTATCTGGGTGAAAAAGATTTTGCTTCGACCTGTAGTAATTTATACAAAAATGGTTCGGCATGGATGGATGAACACCTGTTTAACGGCGAATATTACGTGCAGCAAATAGTACCTCCTTTGTCAAAGGATAATATTGCCAATGGACTTGTTCGTATTATGAGAAGGCTTGATGTGAATGACCCCCAATACCAGTTGGGAGAAGGCTGTCTGGTCGATCAGCTGGTTGGTCAGGTCATGGCGCACATCCTTGATTTAGGCTATTTGGCAAACCGGGATAATATCCAGAAAACAAATGAATCTATACTTAAATACAACTACCGCGAAAGTTTGCTGAAGCACCCAAACTTTATGCGTTCGTATGCCTATGGCGACGAATCGGCCTTACTCATGGCTGATTACCCGGGCATTCGTCCCAAACAACCATTCCCGTATTTTACCGAGGTGATGACCGGTTTTGAGCATACCGCTGCCGTTGAATTTTTATATGACGGGCAGGTCGACGAGGGTTTAAAAACCATTCAGGATATACGGAACCGATACGACGGGGAAAAACGTAATCCGTTTAATGAAGCGGAATTTGGTCACCACTATGCCCGGGCAATGATGGCATGGGGCGGCGTCTTGGCGACCACCGGATTTCATTATTCCGGCGTAAAAAAATCCATGTCGTTTACCTCGAAACCGGGAACCTATTTTTGGAGCAATGGCTACAGCTGGGGAACCTGCGAGGTGAAAAACAAGGAAGCTGTACTTACCGTACTTTCAGGAAAACTGGAATTGAATAGCTTTTCGCTGGAAGGTGTGGGTACGAAAAAACTCAAAAACAGAACGATTCAAAGTACTGAAACTTTAAACATAAACCTATAACAGGAAGATCATGAGACTAATTACTTCATTGGGATGTTTATTCTTGCTTAGCACAAGCGGTTCGGCGAAAACAGCAAATGAGAAAACGCCCAATTTCATCATCATCCTGACCGATGACCAGGGGTATCAGGATGTGGGTTGTTTTGGGTCGCCAAACATTAGAACTCCCAATCTCGATAAAATGGCTGCTGAAGGAGTCAGATTTACCAGTTTTTATGCGCAAACGGTGTGTGGCCCATCCAGAGCTGCGTTAATGACAGGCTGTTACCCCATGCGGAATGCCCGAAACGACAATGGTGTAGAGCCTCACCCAAAACTATCATTAAGCGAAGTAACCATTGCCGAAGTATTAAAACCTTCCGGATATTCAACTTGCATGATCGGTAAATGGGACCTCGCCGGACACAGTCAGGAACAGTTTAATCCGGAATTATTGCCGGCTAACCAGGGATTCGATTATTCGTTCTTTACGCCAACCAGCAACGACCATCACGTTAATCTTCTCCGGAATAAGGAGGTGCTTGAACTCAACGCAGACATGTCGACCCTCACACGCCGGTACACCGACGAGGCGATTGGTTTTATAGAGAAAAACAAGGAGCAACCATTCTTTCTTTATCTGGCGCATACCATGCCACATACAAAACTGGCTGTTTCCGATGAATTTAAAGGTAAGTCGGAAACTGGTCTTTATGGCGATGTAATCGAAGAAATTGATTACAATGTAGGTCGGCTTCTCAATGCGTTAAAAGCGAAAGGTCTGGATGAAAATACCTATGTGATTTACATCAGCGATAACGGGCCATGGTGGATTAAGAAAGAGCATGGCGGACATGCCGAACCTTTGCGTGGGGCAAAAACCTCGGCCTGGGATGGTGGATTGCGCGTACCTTGTATCATTCGGGCTCCCGGCAAGGTGCCTGCCGGAACAAGTTGTGATGTTGTTGCGGCAACAATTGACCTGCTTCCAACAATCGCAAAAATTTCCGGAGCACAAAAACCAAGCGACAGGGTGATCGATGGACTGGATATTTCAGATATTATTTCCGGCAAATCTAAAAAACTGGAGCGTCCTTACTTCTTTTATCAACATCAGGAATTGCGGGCGGTACGAATGGGGAAATGGAAATTGCATTTACCCAACCATCCGGAGTCAAAATCTATAATCTATACCAAATGGCCTGTACATATCGCGCCCGAAGACCGGGTTCTATTTACAAAACCAGTACTTTTTAATCTGGAAAACGACATTAGCGAAACCACCGATGTTTCTGCTGAAAATCCGAAAGTGGTTTCCAAATTGTTAAAATTGCTGGATTGGGCAAAAAAAGATATTGGTGATTTCGACCTGCGGGGAATAAATGCACGGCCACTGGGTGACGAACCCTATTTTACCCCGAATGAACTGTTTCAAACGAAAAAATAATACTCCAAAATGATAAGAAAAAAAATGCAAGCGAGCCTGTTATCGACAAACATCGCCGCTTTAGTAACTTCAATTTTTAGCTTTGGTACAGCTGTAAATACCCATGCACAGGATATCCCCAATGTGCTCCTCATTTTTGCCGACGATTTGGGTTATGGCGATTTAAGTTGCTACGGCGCACAGGATGTAAAAACGCCTCACCTTGACCAACTGGCAGCTGAAGGATTGAGGTTCACCGATTTCCAGGTACCGGCATCGGTTTGCGCTCCCTCCAGGGCAGCATTGCTTACCGGCCGATACCCCATGCGGTGCGGCTATCCCGGTTTTCCCGGTTCTCAGGATAAAAAACAGGAATACGAATACATTGGCTTACACAAGGATGAAATAACACTGGCAAGCCTTCTTCAGAAACAAGGTTATTCGACCATGTGTATCGGGAAATGGCACCTGGGATTTGAAGATGGCTACCATCCGCTGGACAAAGGCTTTCAGCAGTTTTATGGAATTGAGTCGAATTGGGTCGACAATGCACCTGCCTTGCAAAGTCTTTACGAGGGTAAAAAAGTAGTGAAAGAGAATGTTCCCTATGAGTATTTGATAGGCACTTATACCGAAAAAGCTATTCAGTTCATGGAAGAGAATAAGAAAAAACCTTTCTTTCTTTACCTTGCCCATAACGCTGTTCATTCTCCCATCTTGCCGGGCGAAGCTTTTCGCGGAACTTCAAAAGGAAGCCTCTATGGCGACTATATTCAGGAACTGGATTATAACGTGGGGCAAGTGCTGAAAGCAATACATGAAAAGGGGCTGGATAAGAATACCATCGTACTATTTCTTTCCGACAACGGACCGGCAATTTGTCATTTTGGTGGTTCCGCCGGACCGTTAAACGGAGGAAAATACTGTACTATGGAAGGTGGTTTTCGTATCCCGGCAATTATTCGCTGGCCCGGAAAATTTGCTCAGGGCACCTGCAATACCTTACTTTCGTCGATGGATTTATTGCCAACCATTGCCAAACTGGCCGGGGCTAAACTTCCTGAAGACCGCGTTTATGACGGGAAAGATATCAGCACAATATTACAGACCGGAGAAGGAACTTCCCCGCACGAACTGGTGTATTATTATAACGGAATGAATCTTCAGGCGATTAGAAAAGGCAAATGGAAATTGCACCTTCCCCGTACGCTCGATGACCAGCCATTCTGGTCGAAAAGTTTAATGGGCAAACCATTCTCCGGAAAAAATCTTAAAAATTTATCGTGCAAGGGTTTGGAAGTTTTAGACCGCCCACTTTTGTTTGATCTCGATACCGACATGGGCGAATTGACCGATATTTCAGGCAAACATCCGGAAATTGTGAAAGAACTGTTGCTCGAAGCTGAAAGGGCAAGGACTGAACTGGGCGATGTGCATATCATTGGAAAAGACCAACGATTGCCTCCTTTTGAGCATATTCAGAATAAGACTAAACCATAAAACTAAAAGATATGAATTTGAAAACCAATCTGGGAATTACCTTCAAATCGAGTATATTTTTTCTTCTTTTTTGTTCAGGAAACGGCATAAAAGTACATGCACAAGATAAACCCAATGTGGTGTTCATTTTTGTCGACGATTTGGGCTATGGCGATGTTGGTTGCTATGGAGCAACGAAAGTCAAAACGCCGAACATCGACAAACTTGCCAGAGAAGGACGCATGTTCACCGACGCTCATTCTGCCTCGGCGGTTTGTACGCCGTCGCGATATGCGCTTCTCACTGGCGATTATCCTTTCAGGGGAAATAATGGTGCCGGAATTTGGGGGCCTGCACCGGTAAATTCAGAACTGCTCATTAATCCGGATAAGTTGACCATTGCTGATGTATTTAAGAATTCAGGATACAAAACAGCCGCACTTGGCAAATGGCATCTTGGATTTGGCACAGGTGAAAACAACTGGAAAGAACCATTGCGGCCGGGGCCTCAGGATCTGGGTTTTGATTACTATTTTGGTGTGCCCGTGGTAAACAGCGCTCCACCGTACGTTTTTGTTGAGAACGACCGTGTGGTGGGAGGCGACCCGGCAGATCCCCTGGTTTTTCTCGGACCCGGCAAGCACGACGATGCAACACCGATTACACCAATTCCGCCTGAAGCTTCTCAACGGACGGCCAATCAATTTAAAGGTGCAGTAGAAGCCCACAAACAATACAACGATTACACTGTAGGAACTGTATTGGCCGGAAAAGCTGTCGATTGGATTAACGACAATAAACAGAATCCGTTCTTTCTGTATTTGGCTACCACCCATATCCATCACCCTTTTACGCCTGGTCAGAATTTTCAAGGCTCAAGCGATGCTGAGCTTTATGGCGACTTCATTCAGGAACTGGATTGGATGGTTGGGCAAGTTACTGAAACACTCGAAAAGAACAACTTAAGCAAAAATACGCTGCTCATTTTCACCAGCGACAACGGAGCGATGTTAAATCTGGGTGGTCGAAATGCGGTGAAAGCCGGGCACAAAATCAATGGCGATTTGTTGGGATTTAAATTTGGTGTATGGGAAGGCGGGCACAGGATACCTTTCATTGCCAGGTGGCCTGGTAAAATAGAAGCCGGAAGCAAATCCGACCAGCTGATTTGTAATGTGGACATGCTGGCTACTTTTATGGCTCTTACGGGACAAGATCCTAAAACGCTTGAAAAAACCGACAGCAAAAATATGATGCCTGCATTGCTTGGGAATCCTGAAAAACCAATTCGGGATGAACTGGTATTGGCTCCACATAGCACACGGCATTTATCCATCCGTAAGGGAAAGTGGATGTATATCCCTGCACAGGGTAGCGGCGGGTTTACAGGTTCTAAACCAGAACAACACGCCTGGGGCGGTCCTCCGGCTGTTGCCTTTGTGGGAGGTAAAAACAGTGATATCGAAAACGGGAAGATCAAAGCAGATGCTCCACCGGCACAACTCTATAATCTGGAAAAGGATGTGAACCAGACCGTCAACCTTTATAACCAGTATCCTGAAGTTGTGAAGGAGATCGAAGCGATCTTAGAAACCTATATACCGAAAAAGGATCGAATGCCTAAGAAATAATGAGATCAGTGATACTATGAAAAATCTGAATAAAATTCTGGGATGTTTGTGTTTCAGCATTGGTGTTGGAAATTCCCTTGCGCAACCTGAAAAGCCCAACATCATTTTCATCATGGCCGACGACCTGGGCTGGCAGGATGTGGGTTTTATGGGAAGCCAATGGTTCGAAACTCCCAATCTGGACAAACTGGCCAACGAAAGCCTTGTCTTTACCAATGCTTACATGTATCCAACCTGTTCGCCATCGAGGTCGGCTTTGCTTACAGGTCGCCAATCGTTCCGGACTGGTGTTTATACCGTTCCGGTGCTGGAGCATGGCACCGACCAGGAAAATATTTTCTCGCGGTGGACGGTTGGCGCGGAACACCCGGTTTATTCCGAGCCGCTTCATGAAGCAGGTTACAAACTGATTCACCTTGGCAAGTGGCACATTGTTGGCCCAAATCCTGAAGCAGAAAAGGATTATCCTTTCAAACAAAAGCTGACACAACCCGACAATGGCGATTTAAGCTGGCTTGAAAAGCACAAAAAGGAATACCGGAAATTTTATCCTGAAGGCCGTGGGTTCGACAAAAATGTGGGCGGAACCTGGTGGGGCGATCCGGCACGAGGCTACAAAGAAGGATATAAATCGGAAAGTGGGGGTTACAAGGCACCATTTAAAAATCCGTTTATCAACGACAAAGAAGGCGATGAATGGCTCACCGACCGATTGACCAATGATGCCATCGATTTCATGCAGCGAAATAAAAAGGAACCGTTTTTTGTGAATCTTCATTATTATGCACCACACCGGCCAACTGTTCCAAGAAGTAAAGAAGGATTTCAGAAATATATGAAGAAAGCACCGGACTCAATAACCGGGCAAGTCCTGAGAAACCTGGAAGAAATTGCCGGTTACGCTACCATGATTGCCTCCATTGACGAAAATGTGCAACGCATTTTCGATTACCTCGACCGCGAAGGCTTACGCGAAAATACGGTTGTGATTTTCACTTCCGACAACGGGTTTAACGGTTTGCAGAGCTGCACGAACAGTTTGCGTGGCGAAAAAGGTTCGGTGTACGAAGGCGGCATCCGGGTGCCTGCATTTGTAAATTGGAAAGGGCAGGTCGCATCCGGAGTTTCCGAAACGCCCATCTGCGGCATGGATTATTTCCCTACTTTTCTGGAATTGGCCAACATTAAAAATTACAACAAATTACTCGATGGGAAAAGCCTGCTGCCGTTATGGAAAGGCGAAAAGCAGAAGGAACGGGCTTTGTTCTGGCATCTGGCAAGCGCTTACAAAAACCCGCCCTGCTCCATCATCCGGAAAGGAAAATGGAAACTCATCCAGTTTCTTCTTGATGGAAAAGAGGAACTTTACAACCTCGAAGAGGATTTGAAAGAAAGTAAGAACCTTGCCGCTGATTATGATCAAATAGCTAAGAACTTACTGAATGAATTGGTGACATGGCGAAAGGAAAATAAAGTGCCATTGCCACCTGCTTCGAAATTGAGTTATTAAAGAACAAATTATTTACGTATGAGAAAAGTTAATGTGTACAAAGTGCTGTTCCTGTTTTACCTGTTATTGACAGGAGCAAGTGTTGATGCTAAATTGTATCGTGTTATCTCTCCTGATGAGAACCAGTCAATAACATTCAAATTATTGAAAGGCGGGTTGTTTTACAGCGTTAGCTACAAGGGGAATATCGTTCTTGACGATTCAAAGCTTTCTCTATCAATTGAAGGGCACGATGATTTGAGTAAAAATTTCAGTATTGAAAAAACCTCTACCGCTTCAAAAAATGAAAATTGGAAACCCGTTGTCGGCAGCAAAAGTTCTTATCCCGATAATTACAATGAATTGTCGGTGCAATTAGCCGAAACGAAGGGCGATAAGCGTAAGCTCAACCTGATATTCAGGGCGTATAACGAAGGGGTTGCTTTCCGGTATGAGATTCTTCCGCAGGACAGACTTAAAAATTATACGATTTCATCAGAAAACAGCGAGTTTCAGTTTACCGGCGACCATGAAGTGTATTTCGATGATTACCCACAGGCTGATTATGAGAAAGTGCGCTTATCGGCAATGCCCGAGAATGCCATACGCCCTTTGTTGGTGGAGGCAAGCCCGTACTTCGTAGCCATTGCCGAAGCTGGTAGTGTAGAGCATTATGCCCCTATGAAACTGAGCCGGAGCAAAACCAATTGTCTGGTTACAGGGTTTCGATCGGGAAAAGTTACGGTTGCTCAATCATTGGTGACCCCCTGGAGGGTAATTATGGTGGCCGAACAACCTGGAACCCTGGTAGAACATCATTATTTGCTTCAAAACTTATCACCCCAAAATGCGATTGGCGACACCAGTTGGATCAAAGGGGGGAAATGCTGGAGAAGTGGTTTGACCACCGAGGCAGCCAAAGCTATTGTTGACCAGGCCGTAAAATGGAACTACCAATATGTGCATTACGATGCAGGATGGTACGGACCTGAGAGGGATAAAAACTCAAATCCGGTGAAACCGATACCCGCCATAAATATTACGGAGGTAACAAGTTATGCAAAAGCGCATGGTGTGGGTGTTATTTGCTACATCAATAAAATTGCCATTTCGGACTACGACATGGAAAACACGTTTAAAACTTACGAAGAGTGGGGCATAAATGGTGTAAAGTTTGGTTTCGTCGATTGGGAAAGCCAGTCTCACATGGAGTTTCTGTACAAGGCAATCCGCATGGCAGCAAAGTACCATTTAATCGTTGACATTCACGACAACTATCGTTTAACGGGAATAGAACGTACCTATCCAAACGTGTTGACGGTGGAGGGTATTCTGGGTAACGAAGAAAAAACAAAAAACGAACCGTACAATGTGTTAATAACAGCCTTTGCCCGAACTATTGCCGGAGCCGGAGACTTTACGCCTTGTTACCTTAATGGAAGGGTGATAAGCCGTTCGTGGCAACTGGCGCTGGGAGTTGTATTTTACAGCCCCTTGCAATATTTGCATTGGTACGATGGACCACAGAGTTACAAGGGCGATTTTCCGGAATTGGAGTTCTGGCAAAAGATGCCAACCACCTGGGACGATTCAAAAGTATTGTTTGGAGAAGTTGGTGAACATATTACGATAGCACGAAAATCAGGCAACGACTGGTTTATTGGTTCACTTACAAATAAAGCCGGAAATATCGATATTCCCCTCTCATTTCTTGGCAAGGGTAATTATATCGCGAAAATTTACAAGGAAAGCAATGACGACAAAAATTACGTTACAATTGAAACGGTTAAAGTAACTTCCGGTAGTAAAATTTCAGCAAAAATAAGCGAGGGCTGTGGACACGCAATTTGGATTTCTCCTTTGAAAGAATAGTTGCAAACCTGGATAAACGCACGATTTTTTGCCATTATCTTATCATCGTTTCTAAATGTAATTATTACAGTAAATCCTGAACAACATTTTTAAAACAACAATAATGAGTCAACTCAAAAAAGTACAAAAAATAAAAATGCCACTAAGTCACCAAAATACCAAATCACACAAAGTATTGAATTATTGAATATCATACCATAATGAACATTACCAAAAAGTTTTTGATTGCTGCCGGTATCTTATGTCTTTTGCCAATAGTGCATTTTACCGCTCAAGGGCAGCCGGTTGACCGCTCATGGGCCGACCGACTTGAGTATGTAGGGATTGCCGTAGAAGAACCTGGATATCACGTTTGGGGTACATCTCCGGTTGTTGGACCCGATGGCAAGATACATCTGTTTGTTTCGCGCTGGCCGGTTGAGGAAGGTTTTTTGGCATGGATCACCCACTGCGAAATTGCACGTTATGAAAGCGATAGTCCGGAAGGCCCTTTTGTTTTTAAAGAAGTTGTACTTCGGGGGACAGAAACAGATACATGGGACAGAAAATCACCTCACAATCCGAATGTACATCGAATAGGCAATCTATACGTATTGCTTTATATTGCAAATAGTGGTGGTTCAAGAGATGAAAGGGTGGCATCGCAACAGATCGGAATGATGGTAGCAGATAGCCCGGAAGGTACATGGAAAAAGGTAGGAGAAAACGGGCTGATCCTTTCAACTCCAACCGATTCTGCAGTATGGAGCTTTGGTTCTGTTGTCGGGGTGAACAATCCGGCGCTCTTTGCCCATCCCGATGGCCGATATTTTATCTATTACAAGGCGATGAAAAAAGGTGATGTCAGGCGGATGGGAGTTGCCATAGCTGATAAACTGGAAGGACCGTATATTTTTCATAAAGAATACTTAACCAGCAATGATTCCGAGATTGAAGATGGATTTGCTTTCTTTGAAGATGGAAAGATTTGTTTTCTTACAACCAACAATCAGGCTGGTGAGGGATATTTGTGGATATCCAACGATGGGATTCATTTCGATGATCCGATCCTGGGGTTTGGTAAGATGGAACACTATATTGATCCGGAAACCTTAAAAAATGACAGGGTCATTCGTGGAAAAAAATTCGAACGCGCACAGATATTAATGATGAATGGAAAGCCCCGGTACTTGTATGTTGCATCAGGTGTGAACTTTAAAGGTGGAAATACCAGTTGTTCGTGTGTATTGCGTATTCAGGAACCGAATCAAAAAAGTTTAAAATGAAAGCAACAATCTCGATACTAATTCTGCTTTTATTGGGAACGGGCAGCTCTTTTGCCCGATCAAAGGGTAAAACGATTACGACGGCTTATTCCGCACTTAAAGGTCTGAAACCTGATCCACATGGTTTTTTGCGCCGGGATAACAGTGATATAATTAAGGTAGATTCGCTCTACTATGTCTGGTATTCCAAAATGCGCCAGTTTGTGCCCGGTCTTCCTGTGGTTTCGTCCATTTGGTATGCCACTTCTCCTGATGGATTTAACTGGACGGAGAAAGAAGAATGTGTTTTAGCAGGGAAGGAAGGCAGTTGGGATGAGATATATGTTTACACTCCCGGGATTCTGGTCGCCGAAGGGAACTATTTTCTTTTTTATACCGCGCAAAGCAACGCGAAAACCGACAGTTCGCCTGCCGGACAAAAAACAGCGATCGGGATTGCGGTTTCCGACTCACCCGATGGCCCCTGGACAAAGCTCCCTTCCAATCCAGTACTGGTTACCAGTGAGGATCGGTCGCTTTTCGATAGCCACCGTGTTGACGATTCGTGCATCATTAAACGGGAAGCAAAGTATTGGCTTTACTACAAAGGCCGCCAGTGGGGCAAAGGGCCAACCGAAACGAAAATGGGGGTCGCTATCGCTGAAAAGCCAGAAGGACCTTATATCAAACACAAGGAAAATCCGCTTGTAGCCGGAAACCATGAAGTGCTGGTTTGGCCACAAGGCAGGGGTGTTGGCGCGATGATCGGAATGAAACTGGAAGGCAGGAATTCCATACCTTTTTATCTGATGTATGCTGAAGATGGCATTCATTTCGAAAAGACCCATGAAATCAAAAATCAGGATGCGCCCTGGGCAGCCGGAGCTTACCGTCCGGAAGCATTTACCGACAGCGGCAGGGGAGAGATGATCAAGTGGGGTTTACATATCGGTGGAGAAAGACCAGATCTGTTCCTTGAACGGTTTGATATTGTTGTAAAAAATTAGCTTCGGCATAGAAATTTGAAGAAATAGTTTGGGTATTTGCTTTTAAAAGATAATGAGTCTATTGGATTGATCAAGGTATTCCATTTGACCGATAATTCATACTGATTGAATAATTTCTGACAGCTAAATCGCTCAAATTTTAATAGAATTGCTTTGAATAAAACAGCCTTGAATCTTTCGCATAAATGAGGCGCTTTTATAAATTTTGGAATAAAAAAACACTTATGAAGAATAGAATATTTAAAATCGGATGTTTGATAGTCCTGTTGAATTTAGTACTGCTCATCAGTTCCTTCGCCGGAAGTCTGCGCTTGGGATCACCATTTCAGGAACACATGGTTTTGCAGCGCGAAATGCCAATTCAGGTTTGGGGTGAAACCACTCCCGAAGCATCCGTAAAGATTAGTCTGGGAGAATTCACGGTTACCACAAAAGCAGATTCCAACGGAGTTTGGAAAACCAATTTGCCGTCGCAAAAAGCTGGCGGACCGTTTCAATTTTCAGTGAACTCCAATTCCGAATCGGTTTCGTTTAATGATATAATGATTGGCGAAGTATGGATCTGTTCCGGCCAGTCAAACATGTTCATGGGCTACGATCAAATTCCCGATATCAAAGCTTTGGAAGCTGACGCTAAAAACATCCGTACCTTCAAGGTAAAAAACACGGTTGCATTTTCGGAACAAAACTACCTGGACGGCGAATGGAAAATCGAAAATCCGGGCAGTGCGGTAGCCTTTTCATTCGCGTATTTTCTGCAGAAAGCCTCAGGTGTTCCGGTTGGGATTATCCTGACTTCCTATGGCAGTTCGTCAATCGAAGGTTGGATGCCGCGCGACATGACCGAAAAATTACCACACTTCAAAGCAATCATGGACGAGTTTGATGCCGATACCGATAAAAAGAAACGGATTGATTCTATTTTGACTGCTCCGGGCAACCGAAAAACTCCGGACGATATTTTTCTGCGGACACAACCAAACATTCTGTACAATGCCATGATGAAACCTTTGGCTCCCTATTCCTGCCGCGGAATAGTCTGGTATCAGGGCGAAGCCAACAGCAAAACGATGGAAGCTAAATTGCAGTACGGTACTACCCTGCCCCTTTGGATCGAGCGTCTCCGCAAGGAATGGGGAACTGATAACCTTCATTTTCTGGCTGTCATGCTTCCGGGTTATGGCGGAGATCTGATGAAAAAGCAAAATCCGGATAGCCTGATCGAAAGTCCTTCGGCTGATTCATGGGCCTGGATTCGCGAATCGCAGTTTAAAGCTCTTGCCCTGCACAATACAGCCATCGCCAATACCATCGATTTAGGCGATGCCAGCAACATTCATCCAAAAGATAAATTACCGGTTGGGCAAAGGCTTGCACTTCTGGCCGAACATTATACGCTCGGAAGGCCGGTACTTGCCGAAGGGCCGGTATTGGAAAAAGCAACCGTCAGGAAAAATACGATTGTTGTTCGTTACAGCAATTCGAAAGGATTAAAAACCACCGATGGAAAAGCACCTGCAGCTTTCTGGCTGGCTGATAATTCAGGAAAATGGGTTCAGGCAGATGCAACAATAAAGGGTGAAACTATCGTCCTGAAATCGAAAAAATTGCCTCATCCCTTGTTCGTTCGATATGCTTTTGCGGCTAAACCTGAAGTTAATTTAGTCAACGAAGCCGGTTTGCCGGCCCGTCCGTTCAGAACCGATCAATTTCAGCCTTTGGATAATTAGCTGAACGATCACGTTTACAGAAGCGAAACACAAAAAGCATATGGTGTTTCGGGCCCTCTGGTAGTGCCGGAAAAATATAGAAAACCGAAAACTAATGAAAATCTTTATAATCAAGTATTTCGTTGCTGTACTTCTTGCGATCAACTTTATTCCTGTAGTACACGCACAATCGATCAGCATCAATGCCACAGATTTCAGGCAAACCATCGACCTGATGGGCGGCGACATGGAACGGAGTGCCAATGCAATTCAAAACGCACAAAATAAAGAAGAAATCGTCGACTGGGCGTTTAACGACATTGCGTTAAATACCTGCCGCATTCAGTTCGATAAAAATCAGGAACTGGTTGAAGGAGTAAAAAACTGGGATTTTTATGCCAAACAGCTTGCTACCATGCAACTCATTAAAACGGTCAACCCAAACATCCGGTTCTTTGCTTGCCTGCGGACTGATTACGATGGGTATGGCGATGAAAACAATCTGCCTGACTGGATTTGTAATTACAAGATGAAAGCAATTGATTCTGATAAACTCGGAGTTTTTCTGGCTGACTATGTGGAATACATGAATAATCAAGGTCTTCCAATCACGTACCTTTCTCTGGTAAAAGAATGGTCCACTTTTCTGACGGCCGATAAAGCGCAATATGTAATCCTGAAACTGAACAGTGAACTCAGTGCCCGCGGAGTCGCAAAACCCTTGATTATTGATCAGGGATTCTGGAGTCTGAGCCAGGGAATCACCTACATGAACCGGGTAAAAGCACTGGGTACAAAAGATTTATACGATGGATTTTGCACCCACAACTATTCGAAACAGGATGCAAGTGTCTGGGCTTCGTTTATGAGCACAGCCAACAGTCTTCAAAAAGCAGTTTACAACGATGAAACAAACGCCGGTGCAGGTGGCCCAACTTATGGCGCTGAACCTGAGTTTACGGTTCCTCTGAGCGCTTATGTCGAACGATGCATTTCCTATCAGGCGGGATTAAAAGGAGAAATATTTTTCGAAATCTGGTCGCGTGGCATCAACAAAGAAACCCGGGCTATTTATTACCCTTCAGGTGGCACGGGTAAACGTCTTCGCGGCTATTACATGATGAAACATTTTGCAAACCAGGTTGCCGACAGCAAATACATTACTTCAGCAACAAGCACAATGCCCGATGTTTATACCATGTCGTTCCGGTTAAACAACCAGATTGTTTTATGGGTCATTAACAACAGTTTAACTCCTTACAATTCCATCCCGGTAAACATTCAGAATGAAACAATTGATGGTTCGGTCAATAAATTATACTGGACTGTGGACACTCCAATTACTGGTTCAGACGAAACTTTGCCCGCTCAGGCAAGTACCTTTTCGGCTAAACTTGATGCCCAAAGCCTGAATTGCTTTATTTTTAAAGTTGGAACCTCGACTTCGAACAAGATAGAATTGAAAAACAGAAAGATAAACCAGAACTGCCCGATCGTTTTTCCATCGTTGATCAAAGACGGAATGGTAAATATCAGTGACGCTTTTCAAAATTCGGTTATTCGGATTGTCGATTTAAACGGAAAAATAGCCAAACGAATAAATGCAAACAAAACCAATATCGATGTTTCTGAATTAAACCCTGGAATTTACCTGGTCCATATTGAAACTCCGGAAAATCGCATGGCCCAAAAGATAATCATTATATAAACGAGCCAGTTAATCCAATCTGAAAAGATAAAATCCTTAACCTGAAAAAATGAACAAACCACTACACCAACGCTTTATAACTCTGTATTTCATCCTGTTATCAGTACTGATTTCAACTGGATTCACCCGGGCACAAAAAAGTCAGCAAAAAATTACATTTGGCAGTTTACTCGGGGAATTAACCAACCGCGAAAGCCTTTCGAAACTTCCGCTTGGTGAATGGACGCAACATCAGGCCAGCAGCTACGAACGCCTGTCGGTTACTCCGGAAGATCCGGAAGGCTGGTATGCCAATCACGACTGGAATCATTTTGTGCGAACTGAAATCAATAGCAGAAGAACTGAGCAGGTAATGCTTGATGTGGCTGGCCCGGGAGTCATAACCCGGATTTGGAATGCAGGTAATCCCAGTCTGAAAGCAGCGTTGCGGTTTTACATCGACGGTGACACCATTCCGGCCTGGGAAGCCGATCACTCGGGCGCTTTGCTGGGTGAGAATGAAGCTATTGGTTATCCGCTTTCGGCTTTATCGGTCAACGAAGAGATGCGGAAATCAAAAAAAAGTTCGAAACTCGGACACAATCTGTATGCCCCAATCCCTTTTGCCAAACACATTAAAATTACCTACGAAGCTCCAACCGAGCGGCCAGAACCTGCTCAGGGCATGTTCTACAATATCAACTACCGCTTGTATCACGGAAATCAGGCCCTGGAAAGTCTGAGCAAATCAACGACTTCCAATTATGCCAAAACATTGAAAAACACCAACATCCAACTGAATGAATACATGAAACAAGCCCCTCAGGCAGTCAAAGTTTCAGGAGAAAAATACACACAGAAAAAATCATTCAGTCTGCAAAAAGGTGAGGCCGGAGCCATCGACCTAAACGGTGAGGCTGCCATCCGGCGGATTCTGCTTTCAGTAAAAGCCGGCGATCTGAATCAGGCTATGAAAGACTTGCAAATACAATTAAGCTTCGACGGAAAAACGACCACCGATGTGCCGCTTGGGTTCTTTTTCGGCTGTGGCGATCAGCTTGTTGCTTCTTCAGACTGGTACCACAAAGTGGATGAACTTGGCAACCTGGCTTGTTTTTGGGTGATGCCTTTTCAGGATAAAGCAACAGTAAAGCTGGTAAACAAAGGAAGTCAGCCCATTTCCATTCAGCTTGAACTTGCCTCCGGAAAATCAGCATGGACCAGCCAATCGATGTATTTTCACTGCAACTATTCCGAACTTTCAGGCTTTGAAACCGAAGCAAAAAAAGGTAAAGATTTCAATTACATCAGCATTCAGTCGCCGGGAGTTTATGTTGGCGATGTGTTGCAGGTGACGAAAGCTGTTGGCGGCTGGTGGGGCGAAGGCGATGAGAAAATTTACATCGACGGCAGCAAATTTCCCGACCATTTCGGAACCGGAACGGAAGATTATTACGGTTATGCCTGGGGCGGGCAGTATCCCGACACCTTTGCCCATCCGTATATTGGTCAGCCCATTGGTGAAGCCAATCGCAAAGACCGTGGCGGACGGACGGTCGATTTGCGCGTTCGCGGTCTGGATGCGATCCCATTCCGTAATTCGCTGCGTTTCGATATGGAATCGTGGAACTGGCACGGCGGAAAAGTTGATTTTGCCTGGGCCTGTTTTTGGTACGGAAACCTTGATGCGAAAGCAATTTCGAAAAGCTATAGATAATTAATCATTACTGTCCGGTTAAATGAAGTTTATCCCTGCCTCGTCCGGTAGGCGGGCGCTACGCGGAAAATGGACAGATTTTCTTTTATTGATCTACAATACCTTATCCCTGCCTGCGGCAGGCAGGCGCTACGCGGAATATTCTCCGTAGGAGATTTAGTATTGTAGTGAAAGTATGTCCATGAAAAGGGTTACCTCGTAGAGGTTAAACAAATAAAACTATTTCAGAAGTTATGCATTATTTTTATCGGTCACCAATGATAATTTATGAGAACAATGTATTGTCGTAATTACTCAACTCACCCCACGTCTTCGGGACGATGAGGTGAGTTAAAGATAGTGAACATATAAACATTCAACATTATTTAATTCCTATCGATAATTTAGACTTAGCGATTTGGAATTTAAAACAAAAGCATCATGAAACAAAAAACTATTTTATCAAGCCTTATTTTAGCTGCAATTTTAAGCTCCTGCAACATAAACGAAAATAAAAAACATATGGAATCAAAAACGTTTGAAAAAGGAACATTTGGTTACGACCTCCGGTTCCTGCAATCGAAAGACAGCGTAATCGTTTTGTCGAACGGCGACGCACAGGTAATTGTTTCGGCAAAATATCAGGGAAAAGTATTTACCAGCACAGCCAACGGATTATCCGGAACTAGCTTTGGCTGGATCAATTACGAAGCCTTAAATTCAGATACCATCGCTCCTCAGATTAATGCCTATGGCGGTGAAGACCGTCTGTGGCTCGGGCCTGAAGGCGGGCAGTTTTCCATCTTTTTCAAGCCCGGAGCTGAAATGAAGTTTGAGAACTGGCAAACTCCTGCCGGACTTGATACCGAACCCTGGAACCTGTTGTCGCATGATTCGGTTCGTGTTTCGATGGACAAAACCCTTCAGCTCCAAAATTATTCAGGAACACAATTAACCGCCTTGCTTGGACGTACGGTAAAACTGCTTTCATCCAATGACCTTATCGAAAACCTGGGCGTTGATGCCGGTCAGGATGTAAAATGGGTAGGCTTCGAATCGGTCAACTCGCTCACCAATTCAGGAACTGAAAAGTGGACCAAAGAGAACGGAACGATTTGTATCTGGATGCTCGGAATGCTTAACCCGTCGGACAGCGGAACGGTGGTGATTCCCTATGTTCAGGGCGACGAAAAAGAACTGGGCAAAATCGCAACCACCGATTATTTCGGTGAAATTCCGGCCGACCGCATCAAAATCGAAGACGGATTTTTGTACTTCAAAGTCGACGGAAAACAACGTGGTAAGCTGGGGCTTTCAGCAAAACGCTCCACCCCGCTGGCCGGAAGTTACGATGTGATCAACCAAACGCTGACCATCTTACAATTTGACAAACCGGCTGTTTCTGCCGAATACATCAATCAACTTTGGGAAATTCAGAAAGAGCCGTTCGTAGGCGATGTCATGAATTCGTACAACGACGGCCCCTTGGAAGATGGCAGTCAGTTAGGACCGTTTTACGAACTGGAAACTTCATCACCGGCAGCTTTTCTTGCGCCGGGCGAAAGCCTTTCTCACACGCAGCGCATCTTTCATTTCTCCGGAACAGAAGCTCAACTGAATGCGATTTCGTTAAAAGTTCTGGGCATTTCAATCGAAAAAATTAAAAATACATTCAAAAAATAACCAAAATGGATAGAAGAAACTTTTTTACCTTAACAGCACTGGCAGGCGCGGGTACCTTCTTACTTCCGGGTTTTACAACAACCGGAAAGAATAAAGCGCCACGTTACCTGCGCGACTACAAAGATCTTTATGCCACCGATCCACGCAAAGCGGCCAGCGAATGGTTTCGAAACGCGAAGTATGGAATGTTTATCCATTACGGTTTGTATTCCATTCCGGGGCGGGGCGAATGGGTGCAAATCAATGAAAAAATACCGCTTGCCGAATATGCCAAACTGAAAGATCAGTTTTCTGCCGAAAAATTTGATGCCGATTTTATTACCGATCTGGCCTTGGAAGCCGGATTGAAATATATCAACATCACCACCCGCCACCACGATAGTTTTTGCCTCTGGGATACCAAATACACCGATTTTAAAAGTACCAATTCTCCCGCAAAACGCGATTTGGTTGCCGAGCTCTCCGAACAATGCAACAAAAAAGGACTGGCACTATTTTTATATTATTCGCATGGCCGCGACTGGAAACATCCACACGCTCCGAACAATGACATCTGGAAAAGCTCGGCTCGTCCCCAGTACCCATTCGTTGAACCATCTTATAAATATGGCGCGGAACATGATTTGAATGTATACCTCGAATTTATGTCAAACCAAATCAGTGAGTTGCTGACCATGTTTTCGCCCATTGCCGGAATTTGGCTCGATGGAATTGGTGTTCCGTTATCGGGCGATCGCTCGCTGTTTAAATGCCAGGAACTGTACGATCAGATTCATGCCAAACAACCACAGGTTTTGGTTTCGTACAAACAAGGATTGCTCGGAACCGAAGATTTTCTGGCTCCTGAACGTAAATTCGAAACCGGCTCAAAACCCAAAATTCCGCTTGAAATCTGCGACCATTTGCAGAAAAAACAATGGGGATACGCCAGTTCGGAAGATGGAAATCACAAAACAGAAGCCGACGTGATTGAGATGCTGAAAAAAGCGAACAGTTATCCGGCCAATTTATTGCTGAATACCGGTCCTCTTCCTTCCGGAGAAATTCATCCTGAAGATGTTGCGGTATTACGCGCTGTTGGCAAACGAATAAAAACTGAAGGTTGGGAAAGCCTTTTAAAAGGCTAGTTTAACCGAATAGCAGGGATTCCATCTCTCTTGGGAAAGATGGAATCCCTATTACAATTTGTGGGTTAGAATTTTTCAAACTCACAATACCTTAATAAGGTTTAGATTAGTATGTTGATAAATTTTCTACTAAGTCCTCACGGTCATTAAAACGAACATCGAAATGAATAACTTTGGATTGGCACCGGCGATCTGTTCAAAGTCCGGGACAACCATGGAAAATATATTCCATTACTAAGTTTGGGCTGGGGTATTTTTTGGAATTTCAAATGGATGCTCACAGAGACACCGTATAGTAGATCAAATTTTCATTTATAGTATCCCAATCAGGTTGCCATAAAATCAACGTTATGGAAATAAAAGATCGAATTCAGACTTCGGAAGGAAGCGTTAAAAAGAAAAGGTACAGTCAAGGATTGCCTGTATTCAATCCTTTTGCAGGGGGCATTGACGTAGGCGACACCAAGCATGATGTCGCCATAAGTGATGGGGCAACAGGTCATGAAACCCGAGAATATTCGTCATTTACTGACGGATTAACAGACTTGGTGAATTGGTTGGTATCCGAAGGCATCACCACCGTGGCGATGGAAAGCACCGGTATTTACTGGCTAAATCTTTATTTGATGCTGGAAGAAGCCGGAATAGAACCGTACCTGGTCAATGCCAAACATGCAAAGAATGTTACAGGCAGGAAGAAAGATGATACCGACGCTATTTGGTTGCAAAAGCTTCATTGTTGTGGTTTATTGCAAAAGAGTTTTCAGCCTGATGCAGGAATGCGGGTGTTACGGACTTATGTGCGGCAGCGCAAAAATCTGGTAAGCATTAGTTCAGACAGTGTCCGTCGTATGCAAAAGGCAATGGAATTGATGAACCTAAAGCTCCATACGGTGATAAGCGACATTTTGGGCAAAACAGGGCTTCAAATGGTAGATGCCATTCTGAATGGGGAACGCAACCTTGACGAGTTGATAAAACTCAAAGACCAACGCATAAAGGCAAGTGAAGAAGATATAAAAAAATCATTGGCCGGAATCTGGAAGGAAGAATCACTAGTGTCTCGTTAAAATATTAAAACGTTCTTTGAAAAATTTGATAATCATTTATTTGCAGTGTTTTTTGTAGCGTGACGATTTCAATTGACTTTCTTCGGGTTTAAAATTTTAAAAATGAACCAGGGAAAGTTTGTATTTGCTCAGATTACCGAGTTCTTGCCACGCAGGGTATTTGACCGTATTGTCCAAAAGCACAATGGGAACAAACACATCCGAACATTTACGTGTTGGAACCAGATGCTTTGCATGGTTTTTGGCCAGCTTACCAATCGGGATAGTCTTCGCGACCTGATCGTTGCCATTGATGCACACAAGGCGAAATCTTATCACTTGGGACTTGGTTCAACCGTTGCCCTTTCGACCCTTGCAAAAGCAAATATCCGCAGGAACTACAAGATATATGAAGAGTTTGCCTGTCATCTGATTGACTATGCCCGCAGGGTTTGTGTAAGTACCGACTTTGAGGTAAAAGTCGATGGTAATGTTTATGCTTTCGATTCCACGACAATTGACCTTTGTTTAAGCGTTTTCTGGTGGGCCGAGTTTCGCAAAGCAAAAGGAGGTGTAAAAATGCACACCCTTTATGATGTTAAAACTCAGATACCAAGTTTTGTATATATTACCACGGCTTCAGTTAACGATGTTAATGCAATGGATCAAATCCATTATGAGAAAGGCAGTTATTACATCTTTGACAGAGGTTATAACGACTTTGAACGGCTTTACAGAATTCAACTGACCGAAGCTTATTTTGTTCTTAGGGCAAAGGACAACCTCCGGTTCAACAGAATGTACTCTCGGAAGGTTGACAAAGACGTTGATGTCAAATGCGACCAGATAGGAACCTTTACAAACCAAAAGTCATTCAGCCGTTACCCGCAGAAACTCCGAAGAATCAAGTATTACGATAGCCTAACAGACGTTGAGTTTGTCTTTCTGACCAACAACTTCGAACTGTCAGCTATTGAAATCGCCATTTTATACAAGAATCGTTGGTTGGTCGAAATGCCGCTCATTATCGGTCATGAAGACTACGGTCCAAACCGGGACGGCTGGATGAAAACGATGAAACAAAATGGCTGGCTCGACCGCCTTGATCTGTTCGGCACACATTATTATCCGCAATACCGCCCAAAAAACGGATTGATCAGCGACCTGAACTATGCCGGCGACAAACCTTTTTGGTCGACCGAACCCCATTGGGACAATAAATCAGGACAAGATCAGCTGGCCACCGCAGAACCGGCCATGTGTGCCCTTTGGGATCAAACCGATTTAGGAATGACCGGTATCATGTGGTGGGCGTATGAATTAACCGGCCTTCGCGGGTACATGATGCGCAATGCAACCGTTCCGCTTTTAGGCTCGCAACCCATCGATATCGACGATGTGGATGGACGCAATATTTCAACTTTGGGCAAATTACAAACCCGCGCTTTCCGCAAAGGAGATCTCATCACGGTGTATGCGATCAACATGAGTTCAACCCAGGAATATTCCGGGTACGGGTTTCAGCTTTCCTCCGGAAAAATAAACGGATTTGTGACATACAAACAATGGACCGATGCTACGGCCGATACCGGAAATGCAGGCACCGCAAAGCTGATTACCGATTCAAAGTTTGAATTAACGCTTCCTGCCCGATCGATCACATCATTTTCCTTCGAAGTCAATACCATCACCGGAATGAATTCCATATCTTTACCATCCAGACTTTCAGTGTACCCTAATCCGGTAAGCCAAACGCTAAACATAACCGGGCTAAACCCCGAAAATCAGTACGAAATATATCGTCTGAATGGGATAAAAGTTCTGGATGGAAATAATTCCCGACTAAATGTGTCTAAGCTCAGCGCCGGAATCTATTTTATAAAAACGTCAGAAGGCAATATGCTTAAATTTATTAAAGATTAGCAAACCTAAAAAAATGAAAAAAGAACTAAACCTCGGATTAGCTTTCTGTCTTGGCTTAACTGTTTTGAACAGCATTCAGGCACAGGAAAAACCCAACATTCTTTTCATTCTGGCCGACGACCTGGGATATACCGATCTGAGCTGCATGGGAAGCAATTATTACGAAACACCAAATATCGACCAGATTGCCAGAAGCGGGATGGTTTTCACGAATGGTTATGCTGCCTGTCAGGTTTGCAGCCCCTCGCGTGCCAGTATTCTGACGGGAAAATTTCCGGTCAGCCACGGAATCACCAACTGGATTGGCGAAAAGTCGGGTGAGGCATGGAGAACACAGGGCCGGCACACCAAATCACTCTCTGCAGAATATGTGCATGAGTTAAATAAAGATTTCATCACTTTGCCTGAAGCGCTGAAAGAAAATGGATACAAAACTTTTTTTGCCGGGAAATGGCATTTGGGAAGCAAAGGTTCGTGGCCTGAAGATCACGGCTTCGATATCAACATGGGTGGCTGGGATTCAGGAAGCCCTAAGGGCGGTTATTTTTCACCATACGAAAACCCGAATCTGACCAACGGTCCCCAGGGTGAAAACCTGGAAATGAGGCTGGCCAGCGAAACAGTAAAATTTATGACTGCAAACAAAAACGAACCGTTTCTTGCCTACCTTTCGTTTTATGCGGTTCATGGCCCTATTCAAACCACCGAAGCCAAGTGGAAAAAATACCGTGATAAGGCTGAAAAAATGGGCATTTCAGAAAAAGGTTTCGCGATGGAACGACGTTTACCCATTCGCCAGCACCAGGACAATCCGGTGTATGCCGGTTTGGTTGAATCGATGGATGATGCCGTCGGGCTGGTTTTAAACGCGCTGAAAGAACTCGGGCTGGATAAAAATACGATTGTCATATTCACAGGCGACAACGGAGGCGTGGCGTCGGGTGATGCTTTTTCGACCAACAATGCCCCCCTTCGCGGAGGGAAGGGCTATCAGTGGGAAGGTGGAATCCGCGAACCTTATTTTATTTCAGTTCCCTGGATGAAAACAGCAGGGAAAAAATGTGATGTGCCTGTTTCAGGAACCGATTTTTATCCGACCATTCTCGATTTGGCCGGACTTTCCTTAAAACCCGGTCAGCATAACGACGGAGTCAGTTTGTTGCCTCTCCTGAAAGGTGAAAACATTCCGGAACGGGCTTTAATCTGGCATTATCCTCACTACGGAAATCAGGGTGGAGACCCAAGTTCAATCATCCGGAAAGGCGACTGGAAACTGATTCATTATTGGGAAGACGGACGGGATGAGCTGTACAATCTGAAAACCGATTTGGGCGAAAAAACGGATCTGGCATCAACACAGCCTTCAAAAACAAACGAATTGCGCCACCAATTGGATGAATTTTTGAATCGTGCGGGAGCCAAAATTCCGGTTGCCGACCCGGAATACAATGCCGGACTGGAAAAAATATATCAGGATAAAATTGTGAACCAACAGTGGCCAAAACTCGAAAAGGAACGAAAACTGATGCTTCAGAAAGATTACCGGCCAAACGAAAACTGGTGGAAAAGTAAAGTCACAAATGACTAATAAACATGCACCAGGTTATTGATTGAATTAAATGTCGTATTTGTTGTTAAAACCTGGTCATATCGCAACCAGAAAAAGGAGGGCGAAGCTACTTTCGGGATACAAAAGAACGGCGATTTCAGGATATATAAATATGAATATGAATTCGATTGAAAGGGCGATTTTACTTTTTCGATCACTTAAAACACAGGATTTGCAATTCACCCTTTGAAAGCCTTGTCAATTCAGTATATTTGTTTCGGGTCAGCAGTAAAACCGGTTTTTTTAAAACCAGTTTTTAATCCGGGTGCTGTTTCTGGACGAAAACAGGAATTCTGTTTTTCGGTGTAACTGAATTACAAATCAAATTTATTTTGGGTGTTTAAAACTCTTTTCATATTTCTGATAATTTTCTCATCGTTCTACTGTGCTACCGCAGAAGGTGACTACTTTTTCAGGACTGAACGGGTTTCGAATCAATTAGGTCTTTCGCAGAATAAAGTTAATTCCATCGAACGCGACCATCTGGGATATATCTGGATTGGGACCGAACATGGTTTGAACCGTTTTGATGGTTTTGAAATCAGAAAATACTTCTCCGATTTTAATTCTTCCGCTTCACTTTGGGATAATTTCATCCGCTTTATTCATCATGATGACAATCAGAATCTTTGGGTTGGAACAATCAAAGGATTAAATAAATACGATCCCCGATCCGATAAATTCATCCGAATAGATCCTGACGGAATTTCCCGGGGCTTTAGTTCTGTGATCGAAACCGGGAGCAACCTGGTATTTTTCACCGAAACTTTCGAAATCGTCATTTACAACAAACAGAAAAGCGAATTTCGTTTTTTGAAACTGTCCGATTCGGGTATTCATCTCGATAATCTTACTGATATTAACTTCATTGCTCCATGGAACAACGATAAATTCCTGACGCTGATCCGATCGAAAGGACTTTGTCTGATCGATATAATTTCGGGTAAAGTCGAATTGTTACTGCCCATGCCTGAAGGCAGATTCAACAGCATGCTGACAACAAAGGAGAACATTTTTCTGGTCGATCTGCAAAAAGGAATACTAAAAATTAACCGGCAAACCCTGTCAGTTGAAAATCCCGGATTATCACTTCCGTTCAACTTAATTACAAGTTTTGAACAACATCCCGAAACAAAAGACTTTTGGGTAACTACAGATGGTTCGGGGGTATTCATTCTGGATGAAAAATTCCGGATCAAAAAACATGTTCAGACCGGCCCCGGAATTATGAACATCCTACCCGACAATACGGTTTTTAAATTGTTTTTTGACTGCGAAGACATTTGGCTGGGAACAGTTCGATCCGGAGCAATCTACCTTCACCCAGCCGATTTTGAGCATTTTGCCCCAGCCAACGGAACACCTTACGGACCTTCAGAAAAATCGGTATTAACCTTTTGTGAAGACCAAAATGGCACCATCTGGCTGGGAACTGACGGTGGAGGCATTAGCCGGTTCGATAAAACAGCCAGTTTGTTTGAACATTTCGTTACCGAAAAGACCAGAAAAATAACCTCCATCATCGATTACGATGAGCACAGGCTTTTAATTGCATCGTACCGGCAGGGGCTTTTCTTTTTTGATAAACGGAACCATTTGTTTTATCCCGTTACCAATGATCCGTTGCTCAAACAAATTTATTCAAGCACCCGAATTAAGCTTTTTCGGGATAAGCACAGCAACATTTGGATTTCAGGAGCTGCCATCTGGAGAATTAATACAGCTAAAAATGAAATCCGGCAATTTTCGGCAGTAACCGATCCTGAGGTATTTAAAGATATCAACTCCATTTATTATTCAGTCCACGAAGACCTGAACGGAAATCTGTGGTTTTCGTCGGAAGGCGGAATTTTCAGTTTTAATTTCCTGAAAAACAAAATGGAAAATCCGCTTAGTCTGAACAATTTAAAACGCTCCTACGGAAGGGTCGTTTACAGCATCACCTCCACCAAACAGGGAGAAATTATTTTTGGCAGCGACCAGGGTTTGTTCATGTATAATCCGGCAACACGTGTCATTTCAGATATTTTATCCAACAACGAGTCGGAATCCAGAATTTACTACACCTTATATACTTCTGCTGACAACCAGCTCTGGACAGCAACCAGCGAAGGACTGATTCAGTTCAAAAAAAACCAGCAAGGGAACTTTCAGCCCTTACACCATAAAAGTGCAGGCAATTTTGAGTATCGCTTTGGATCGCTCCTGAAATCGAAAGACGGATACGTTTATTTTGGCGGAAATGAAGGTTTCGTAAGGTTCAGGCCTGAAAAAATCAAATCAGATACGGTACTGATTAAGCCGATAATCACCTCATTTCACTTGCGGGCTACCGAACGGAATACACCTAAGGACTCCCTGATTATACCTTTTGTTAGCGATTCGGCTTCTGTGACCCTTTCGTATACAACTTCATCCTACGAGTTTGAATTTAATGCTTTCGACTTCGCTGAAAAAGATCAGGTTCTCTATCAATACAGGCTCGAAAATTTTGAAGAAGTCTGGCGCGACGGGAAGTCACGAAAAGCGATATACACCTCCTTGCCTGCCGGAAAATATGTTTTCATGGTCAAAGCAGCCAATGGCAGCGGATTATGGAATACCACAAGCACTAAGCTATATTTAAACATTTTGCCCCGATGGTGGCAAACCATCTGGTTTAAATTCATCATCATAGCCATAATACTGGCAACGAGTATTTACATCTGGCTCGAAAGTCTGAGTACAGCAAAACTTCGCAACCAGCTAAAACTTGAAATTCTGGAGCAGGACAAGCTGAAAGAAATCAATCAGATGAAATTGCGGTTCTTTACCAACATTTCGCATGAATTAAAAACTCCGCTGACGCTTATTTATGCTCCTTTGGAACAAATGGTCAGGCGGCACAGCAATGCCGAAGAGCTAAATAAATTGCTCCCGTTCCTGTTCCGGAATGCCAAAAGAATGAATCAGCTGGTTACTCAACTGCTCGAATTCAGGAAAGCAGAAATGGACGAATTACATTTAAATCTGGAAAAAGCGGATTTAGTTGCCGAATGCCGCGAAATCCTGAATTATTTTTCGCATCAGGCTGTTTACGAAGGCATTAACTTAACATTCAACACCAATCTGGAACACTACCAGTTTGTTTGCGATAAGGATAAATTATTTAAAATGCTCTCGAATCTGTTGAGCAATGCCATGAAACATACCAGCGAAGGGGGTTCCATCGAACTTCGCTTATCCAGAGGCAATTCGTTGTCGGCTATTATTTCGGTAAGCGACACCGGCACCGGTTTTCCGGAGGAAGAACGACTGAAGATATTCGACCGGTATTACCAGGTTGACCACAAAGAAGCCGGTACCGGAATCGGGCTGGCCTTCATTAAACACCTGGTTGAACTGCATCAGGGAAAAATTGATGTCGTAAGTTCGCCCGGCGAAGGAAGTACCTTTACAATTACACTTCCTTTTAATCCTGCTGATGTTTCTCCTCCAATTCTGAAAAGTTCGCAGTCGGCAGAAAAAATTTCGGAAACCGAAATAAATGATTTGCCGGAAACCGATCAGAAAAAACCGGACACTTTTCCGGTGATGCTTATCGCTGAAGACGAATGGGAATTAAGGAAATACCTGGAACAATTATTTAAAAATCAGTTCAACATCCTGATTGCCAAAAACGGAGAAGAAGCATTCAGTAAAGTTTTAAAACATTCGCCTGATTTGATCCTTACCGATCTGATGATGCCGGTGCTGGATGGATATGGGCTGTGCAAAAAAGTAAAAAACGATCTGAGGGTCAGCCACATTCCGGTGGTCATGTTAACTGCCAAATCGGAACTCGAAGATCAGATTGAAGGCTACAAATCGGGAGCCGACGCTTACATTCCAAAACCTTTCGACAACCAACTGCTTTTTACTCAAATTGAAGCTATTTTACGTAACCGGATCATTCTGAAAGAACGGTTCAATCACGACATGGACATTAGCCCTGAAGAATTATCACAAAGTCCGGCCGATGAAAAATACCTGCACAAAGCCATTCGGGTAGTCGAAATGAACCTGGCCAATGAAAAGTTTAATGTGGATGAATTCGTGAATGAAATGGGTATGAGCCGGACCTTGGTTTATAATAAAACCAAAGCCATCACCGGTAAACCGGTAAAAGATTTCATCCTTCACATCCGGCTGCGTAAAGCGTCTGAGCACTTAAAACAAACGAATAAAAATATTACTGAAATTGCCATCGCTTGTGGATTTGCCGATCCCGCCTATTTCAGTACTGTATTTAAACGGTATTACAACATTACGCCAACCGAATACCGGAATAAAAAGTAATCGGTAGTTTCCCCGTTGATATTCAACACACCCATTCATTCTTAAATTTTGCATTTCGGATTCGTTCGAGGCAAAATAAAAGTAAACCGCCAAGGGTACAGAACCAAAAATTTCAATCCTGAAAATTGCTGCAACGAGGACTCGCTCTGCAAGTAAAAATTCTTCAATCCTTGGAGAGAACTGCCGAAAAATCGTTAAACCCTTCCTCACGCATTTAAAAAACCACTCTATATCAGGCGTGTACAAAATCAAACAAGTACACACAAAATCAAACGAAACTATTATATGGACAAAATCAAATACAAAATGGACAAAATCAAAGGCCATTTTTAACAATTCTTTACAATTTCGTTTCCAGAATTTACAGTATCAAATGTGACTTTGTTTATCAAATTCAAAAAATGAAAACCTATGAAGAAAAAAATTGTACACATGTTATTACTGATTGTACTTGGATTATTTCTATCCGCTCAGGGATGGGCCCAGGTTAAAACAATCACAGGGCACGTGACCGACGAAACTGGTCAATCGCTGCCGGGAGCTGCAGTTGTAGTGTTGGGTACCACCAATGGTACAATTACCGACAATAATGGAAATTATTCAATTAAAGCTCAAAAAGGAAACCAGATCAGGTTTACTTTTATTGGTTTAGCTGAAAAAGTAGTTACCGTTGACAACGGCACAGTAATTAATGTAGGCATGACAGCCGATGACAAGGAATTGGGTGAAGTTGTAGTAGTTGGCTACGGTACACAGAAAAAAGTAAACCTGACCTCTTCTGTTACCCAGGTTGATTCAAAGATCATTGAAAACCGTCCGGTTGCAAATGCTGCTCAGGCTTTGCAAGGTGCAGTATCCAACCTGCAGGTTTCGACCACTTCGTATGGTGGAGAACCAGGAGCTGAAATGAACCTCAACATCCGTGGATTTATGACCAGCGGAGGTACCGGTTCAATTAGTGCATCAAGTCCGTTAATTCTTGTCGACGG
>CAYRBM010000041.1:0-36565 GCA_964422425.1 uncultured Odoribacter sp. | reverse complement strand
ATACAACAAACGGTTGATCAGATTATTGCCGAAAAGGGAACGGCCGCTAAGTCGGTCATTCCCATTTTGCAGGCGATTCAGACAACCTTTAACTACCTTCCGGAGGAAGCCCTGAAATACGTGTGCGAAAAGACGGACATCACTCCCGAACAGATTGTCGGGGTTGCCTCCTTTTACTCGCAGTTCCGAATGCATCCGGTGGGCAAACACATTGTGAAAGTGTGCGTCGGAACAGCCTGCCACGTGAAAGGCGCCGGTCAGGTGTACGATGCGTTGCGCCGTCATTTTAACCTCACGGGCAATCAGGAAACCGATGCTTCGATGACTTACACCATCGAAAAGGTGTCGTGTCTCGGCTGTTGCACGCTGGCTCCTGTGGTGCAAATCGACGAAATTACCTACGGACATGTGGCTTCGGATAAAGTGGGCAGCATCATTGCCGATTTTGAAACGCATGAGGGCGCTGCAACTTCCGGCAAAGGCAAATTCCGCCATTCCGATGGAAGCGAAATTCAGGGAGAGATTCGCATTGGGTTGGGCTCATGTTGTGTAGCGTCGGGTAGCGAGGAAGTGAAAAAAGCAGTGGAAGAAACCGTTGCCAACACTGGAATCCGCATCAGCCTGAAAAACGTGGGTTGCGTGGGCATGTGCCACCAGGTTCCGTTGGTTGAGGTGATTCCTGAAAACGGCAAATCAACCCTGTATGCCAAAGTGAAGCCGGAAGAAATCAAGGGAATCATTTCTTCACATTTCAAGCCGCTGGGTTTGGGTGATAAACTGAAAAATTCGATCTACAATTTCTTTGAAAAGGTGCAAACTGACACCGTTTGGGACGGTGTAAAACAATATGCCATTGATGCCCGCGAAAAGCAGGTGGCTAACTTTCTTGATCGCCAGATTCCAATCGCCACGCAGTATAGAGGAATCATCAATCCGCTCGACATCGAGGAATACAAACGGCACGAAGGTTTTGTGGCTATGAAAAAGTGCCTGTTCGACCTTTCTCCTGAAAAAATTATCGAAACCGTCAAGGATAGCGGATTGCGGGGCCGTGGTGGTGCAGGTTTTCCAACCGGATTGAAATGGGATTTGGTCGCGCACAATCACGCCGCCGAAAAATACCTGATCGTAAACGGCGACGAGGGCGATCCGGGCGCTTTAATGGACCGCATGTTACTCGAATCGTACCCTTACCGGGTGATTGAGGGAGCTGTAATTGCCGCCAAAGCTGTCGGGGCAACCGAAGGGTTTTTCTACATCCGGGCGGAATATCCGCTGGCGGTGAAACGCATTCGTCAGGCGCTGATCAATTGTCGCGAGCACAATCTGCTGGGTGAAAACATCTTGGGAAGCGGCTTCTCGTTCGATATGAGCATTTACGAAGGTGCGGGTGCTTTTGTCTGCGGCGAGGAATCTGCCATGATGGAATCCATTGAAGGGCATCGCGGATTTCCGCGCAGTCGCCCGCCATTCCCGGCTGCGAGCGGCTTGTGGAAGAAACCCACTCTCATCAACAATACCGAGACATTCGCCCAGGTTTCGTACATCATTCGCGAAGGATCGGGCAAATTTGCCGGAATCGGGAGCGAGAAGAGCAAAGGCACCAAGGTGTTTGCCCTTGCCGGAAAAGTGAATCGCGGCGGACTGATCGAGGTCCCAATGGGAATAACTGTTCGCCAGATTGTGGAAGAAATTGGCGGTGGCGTTCAGAACGGCAAAAAGTTTAAAGCAGTGCAGATTGGCGGACCTTCCGGAGGTTGCGTTCCGGCCTCGCTGTACGATACGCCCATCGATTACGAATCGCTCCTGAAAGTAGGGGCTATGATGGGTTCCGGAGGTTTGGTGGTTTTGGACGAGGACGATTGCATGGTGGATATTGCCCGCTATTTCCTGTCGTTTACCCAGAATGAGTCTTGCGGAAAATGCACGTTCTGCCGGGTTGGAACCAAGCGAATGTTAGAAATCCTGAATAAAATTACTTCAGGAAAAGGAACCGAAAAAGATTTGGACGAATTGGAATACCTGGCCGACTGGACCAAAAAAGGCAGTTTGTGCGGACTGGGAAAATCGGCGCCAAACCCGATTTTGTCAACGCTGCGGTATTTCCGCGACGAATACATGGCGCACATCAACGGAAAATGTCCGTCGGGCAAATGCCAGAACCTGATCAAATACCAGATCAACGATTTGTGCATCGGCTGTACCAAATGTGCCCAGAAATGTCCCGTTGAAGCCATCCTGTTTAAACCGCACGAAAAGCATGAAGTAATCACCGATCTCTGCATCAAATGCGATGCGTGTCGGCAGGCTTGTCCAGTGGATGCGGTGGAGATCGTATAATGTTGCGAGATGCGGGTTACGAGTTGGCGGTTGCGAAGATTGGAGTTTAAATGAGCTAACAAATATGTAATGAGGAAATTGCTGAAGTTTTTGAGGGAAATTGAGAGAACTAAGTTTTTAACCCGTAACTTGAAACTCGCAACAGTTTTTAACAACCCGTAACAATTTAAAAACATGAACAGTTACAAAGACCTCGATGTATATAAAATAGCCTACAAATTGGCAATTGATGTTCATAAAATGACGATGACCTTGCCAAAATATGAAATGTATGAGCAGGGTAGTCAGGTTCGCAGATCATCAAAAAGTATTAAAGACAATATTGCTGAAGGCTTTGGAAGGAGAAGGTACAAGGATGAATTTGTTCGGTTTCTGGTTTTTGCTCATGCTTCTTGCGATGAGGCTATTTCGCAATTGACAATGATAAATGAGTTATATTTTGAGAATAATGGGTTAGTCGGATTGCTTGAAGAATATGAATTATTAGGCGGAAAGATCAATAAATTTATCCAATACGTTGAAGAAAACTGGAAATCATCGCGTACGAATTAACTCGTAACTCGTATCCCGAAACCCGCAACAATTTTAAAATGATAAAACTTACCATAGATAATCGCTCCATTGAAGTTCCTGCCGGGACTTCAGTTTGGCAGGCAGCCAAATCGGTTGGAATTGAGATTCCGACCATGTGCTATTTGGAAGGAACCGAACATTTTACTTCGTGCATGGTTTGCCTGGTAAAAGATGCTCACAACGGACGGTTGTTTGCTTCGTGTTCAGTGCCAGTTTTTGAAGGACAACACATCATCACCAACGATGCTGAAACTACCGAATCGCGAAAAGCGGCGCTCGAATTGCTTTTGAGCGAACATGTGGGCGACTGCGAAGCGCCTTGTCAGTTGGTTTGTCCGGCGCACATGAATATTCCGCTGATGAACCGCCTGATTGCTAAAGGCGACTTTGCCAAGGCGCTGGAAGTGGTGAAACGCGACATTGCCTTGCCGTCGATTTTAGGCCGCATTTGTCCTGCGCCTTGCGAGGCCGGTTGCCGCCGCAAACAGGTGGACGAGGCTGTGTCCATTTGTCACCTGAAAATGTTTGTGGGCGACGAAGACCTAAAAAGCGAAAAGCCGTATCAACCAAAACTAGCGCCGCTTTCAGGAAAGAAAGTAGCTGTAATTGGCGCTGGTCCTGCTGGCTTGGCTGCGGCCTACTACCTTCAGCAAAAGGGCCATCAAACGGTGATTTTCGATAAGAACAACCATGCAGGCGGTGAATTGCGATTAATAGGAGAGGACCTGCTGCCTGCTTCGGTGATCGATCAGGAAGTAGCCCAAATACTGGCTGCCGGTGTTGAGCTTCGGTTAAATGAAACGATTGATGCTGATCGGTTTGCAACGCTTCCTGACGAATATGACGCAGTTGTTGTTGCCACCGGAACAATGACTGAAGAATCAACTTTTAGTTTGAAAGCGACCAAAACCGGTTATTTAGCTGATAAAACGAGCTACCAGACTTCAATTCCGAATGTTTTTGCTGTTGGCAATTCGCTACGCGCGTCTAAACTGGCCGTTAGATCGGTGGGGCAGGGAAAAGAAGTGGCAACTGTGATCGACGAATATTTCAAAACTTCGGAAGTAAGGGGCTATCCGGAGCGTTTCAATTCCAAATTTGGGCGATTGGCCGAGTCGGAATTCATTCAGTATAAAAAAGATTCGGAAGATGCGCCGCGCCAAAAATCAGATGCTTCAGGATTTACCAAAGAGGCGGCTATGATTGAAGCCAAACGCTGTATGCACTGCGATTGTCGTAATCCGGAGTCGTGCGTATTGCGTGAATTATCAGACCGTTATCGGGCTGTTCAAAAGCGTTTTCAGGGCGAAGAGCGTTTCAATGTAGAACGGTTTATTCACAGGGAAGGCATTGTTTACGAGTCGAACAAGTGCATCAAATGCGGCATTTGCGTTCGGCTGACGCGTGAACATCAGGAAGAATTTGGTTTTACGTTTATTGGCCGCGGCTTCGATGTGAAGATTGGCGTTCCGTTCAACGAAAGCGTTCAGAAAGGACTGGAAAAAACAGCATCCATCGTGGCAAGAGCTTGTCCGACGGGCGCTTTGGCCATGTTCAATACCGAAGAGCAAATTTAACTCAACTAAATAACCAACTATGAAAGCTTTTCTAATTTGTGTTTTAGGTGCTTTTTTAATTTCGTTTTCCGTTCAGGCGAAAATCAAAGTGTTGATTGTCGATGGACAGAACAACCACGAAGTTTGGCCCAAATCGACCATCATGATGAAACAATACCTGGAGGAAACCGGCTTGTTTTCGGTGGACATCCGACGTACAAAATTTACTTGGAAAGCCGAGCGTGAAAAGGCTTTTCTTCCGTTGGCGGGTGTAGGCGAAACGCAGGATTTAAAGGAGCCAAAGACCGATCCTGATTTTATTCTGTCGTTCAAAAAATACGATGTGGTGGTTTCCAATTTTGGCTGGAAAGCGGCCGACTGGCCCGAGGCTACGCAAAAGGCTCTCGAAAAATTCATGAAAAATGGAGGTGGATTTGTATCGGTTCATGCTGCTGATAATTCGTTTCCGAACTGGCTGGAATACAACAAAATGATTGGACTGGGAGGCTGGGGCGACCGGAACGAGAAAAACGGCCCGTATGTTTATTACACCAACGAAGGCGAACTGGTGCGCGACAATACACCCGGACCAGCCGGAGCGCATGGCCCACAGCACAATATCCCTGTTACAGTGCGTGTTGCCGACCATCCGATTACCAAAGGAATGCCAAAAATGTGGATGACGCCAAAAGACGAATGTTACGCGAAATTGCGCGGACCGGGTGAGAATATGATCATTTTGGCTACCGGAAAAGATATGTCAGGAAAAGCGCCAACCGACCGTCACGAGCCACTTTTAATGGTGCTCACCTACGGAAAGGGCCGCATCTTTCATACGACATTGGGCCACGATGATTATTCGTGCGAAGGAGTTGATTTTATCACAACTTTCCTTCGTGGTGTGCAGTGGGCGGCCACCGGAAAAGTGACCATTCCAGTGCCGGATGATTTCCCCAATGCCGAACAACCTTCAAGCCGGAAGTTTGTTCTGAAAAAGTAAGTTGACAGGTAGAATAATTGTGCCTGCAGTTCAGGAAAATTAGGTAGATTAATTTGAAGAGTAGTTTGCCTTTGTTTTGATCGGCTGAAGTAATTTTAATGATATGCAGGTTGTTAACTTACAGCTTTTTTGCATTGATTCGTGCCAGATAGTTCTTCCTTACCACATTCGGATCAGCGTTTGGTGCAGCATAAATGGTAGTTTTAACATCGATGATTACGGCCTGCATTTTCGATAAATCCGGAGAAGTGTAAGCAATCGGTTTCTTTTCGTACATGAAATGTTCCTTTCTTTAGGTAAATATTTGCTTGTCAAGGCTAAAACACAAAGGTAACTTTAAATACCGGTGTTTTACTTTTTTGTTTGATAATCAATTAATTTAATAACATTAAGGTAATCAGATCAGCCTCTCTGCTGTTTTGTGCGGACGAGTTTGACTGGCTTTTGTGTGGTCTGGACGAGAGGAGAGTAAAAGAAAGGAACTCAGGATATATTTTCAAATGGTCTGAAAAAGAACGAGGATGAACGCTTTGAAAATTCATCCTCGTTTCTGGTTTGATAAGGTTAAGTTGGGCGTGCTGATGGATATTGAAATAGCGGGCTTATTCCAGTGGCTTTTAGTTTTATGGCTTCAATCTCACTGCGGCTTAGTGGCGATAGACTGTCTCGCATTTCAATAGCGGTTTTGAAAAGACTGGCGTCGCCGGGAGTGATGGCTGTTGTTACCGGATGAGATAATGTAAAGCGCAATCCCATTCGAATATCTTCTTCGGTGCTGAGCGGCTCGTACCAGCATTTTGGATATTTTGACCGATCGGCATCTTTGGGCCATGGACCTTTTGCCATTGCCTTTAAGGCAATAATTCCCATTTTCTTTTCTTTTGCCATTTCCAGAACCTGGGGGCCGAAGTTACCAACATTCCAGGTTGTAAAATTGATGGGGAACATAATGGTGTCAAAATCAAATTCTTTCATCAATGCCATAGCTGCCTCAACTGAATGAGCAGAAAAACCAATGAATCTTATTTTTCCTTCCTCTCTGGCTTGCCGGTAGGTTTCAAGTGCTCCGCCCGGTCCAAGAATGGTTTTGACATCAGCCAGGGTGGTGACAGCATGGAGTTGATACAAGTCAAAATGGTCGGTTCGCAGGTTAATCAGCGACTGTTCCAGTTCTTTTCGTGCTTCATCTTTTGTTCTTTTGGTGGTTTTGCACGATAGAAAAACATCCTTTCGATAGGGCTCCAGCGCTGGTCCCAGTTTAATTTCAGCATCGCCATAAGAAGGAGCAACATCAAAGTAGTTTACGCCTGCATCGATGGCAAATTTTACCACCGATGCTGCATCTTCAGGAGAGGCATCTTTTACGATGATACCTCCAAAACCAATCATTGACAGTTTTTCTCCAGTCTTTCCAAGTGATCTTTTTTCGAGTTTTCCCGGAGTAGGTTCTTCACGCAAAATGAAAGACAGATCAGCCGGGAAAAGACTTAATGCCGGTACACTCAATGCTGTTCTACTGATAAAATCACGTCGTTTCATAGTCTTAATATTTATGGTTTATTCCTTCGAGTGTAAACAGAAATGTAAAGCGCAATTTATTTTATACATGTGACTGGGATAGAGAAAGAACTTTTTGAATTACTTTCAACAATACTGCAAGTTACAACATCTGGCTGAGATTTGATTCTTGTAAGAAACAGATTTAAAGAGTAAAGAGTTTATTTGACCTAAAAATGAAGCATACTTAAAATTAAAAAACAGTTAGGTTTTGAATAAAGATTCGGTAAAAATGTGTAAACCTTTATTTTGATTTATCTTTGGACCAACAATTCTGAAATTAAAACTGACAAAATGAAACTCTGGGATAAAGGTACCTCAGTGAATGAGCTGATCGAGAATTTTACAGTGGGAAAAGATCGGGAGATGGATATGTATCTGGCGAAGTTTGATGTGCTGGGTTCACTGGCACATGCGCACATGCTCGAATCAATTGGATTGCTTTCGTCGGGAGAATTGACAGTTTTGAAGGTTGAACTGATTGCTATTCATGACGAGATAGAGAAGGGTAATTTCTTAATTGAACCCGGAGTAGAAGACGTCCATTCGCAGGTTGAATTGATGCTTACCAGAAAACTTGGAGATGTAGGGAAAAAAATTCACAGCGGTCGTTCTCGTAACGACCAGGTTTTACTTGACCTGAAACTTTTTACCCGGGCCGAAATACAGAAACTGGTCGAGTCTGTTTGCGAATTATTTGATAAACTGCTAACCAAAGCTTTACTTAATAAAGATTACCTGATGCCCGGATACACGCATTTGCAGGTAGCAATGCCTTCTTCGTTTGGGTTATGGTTTAGTGCTTATGCCGAAAGTTTGGTCGATGATTTAGTATTGTTGCAGGCAGCCTGGAAGATTACTAACCAAAATCCGTTGGGATCGGCTGCTGGTTATGGTTCTTCTTTTCCGCTCGACCGACAAATGACAACTGATTTGCTGGGTTTCGATTCGATGAACTACAATGTGGTTTATGCGCAGATGGGGCGCGGTAAAATGGAAAAGACGGTTGCTATGGCTTTGGCATCCATTGCATCAACCATTTCAAAATTTGCTTTTGATGTTTGCCTGTTTATGAGCCAGAATTTTGGTTTCGTTTCGCTTCCCGATGAGCTTACCACCGGATCGAGTATTATGCCGCATAAAAAGAATCCAGATGTTTTTGAGCTGGTTCGTTCTCATTGCAATAAAATTCAGGCCATTCCCTACCAAATAAGCCTGATGACAAATAATCTCCCAAGCGGTTATTTTCGCGATTTGCAGATATTGAAAGAGGTGTTTTTACCGGCTTTCGCCGAATTAAATGATTGCATTCATATTGCGGGTTTTGCCATCGACCACATGACTGTTACTACTAATTTGCTTGCCGACGACCGTTATAAATTTGTGTTTAGTGTTGAAGATGTCAATAAATTAGTGATGGAGGGCATTCCATTTCGTGATGCCTATAAACAGGTTGGTGCACAAATCAATGCAGGAAATTACCATCCTACACGGGAGGTAAAACACACTCATGCCGGAAGTTTGGGTAATTTGTGCCTCGATGAAATTGCAGAAAAAATGATTCTGGTAGCTGAAGGATATGATTTTGATCGTGTTAATATCGCATATCAGAAGTTACTAAGTGCAGGATAATGTGGATAGTCAGACATTAATCATAGTTAAATGGATATAATGATGTTAGTTTTACTGTCTGTTATTAATTCCATATAGTTGTGTGCTGTTTTCAGATGATAAATCTATCTTGATTGGTCTTTTGAACTTTAAGATATTCACAAATGAAATCCATTACCTCACTGATCATTTTTCTTGGTGCAATGCTTATTTTCAGTCTTGCAAATGCTCAAACAATTGATGTTATAGGAAAAGTTCTTGCTTTCAAAACTTATCCGGTAAAAAAGGCTGAGATATCTTTGAAAGGTTCTAAAGATGTTGTTTATACAGATTCTTTGGGAGTTTTTAAAATCACTTGTAAGGAAAAGGATAAGCTTCATGTTTGGGCAAACGGATTTTATTCTCAGGTAGTCGAACCGCGAAAATTCAAAGATTCAGTTTTGGTCAATCTGGTATTTAAGAATGGCGGCGAAAATATAAAGATAGCCACAGGATATAATCATATTGATGCGGATAAGCTGACCTATGGAATTAAACATTTGGGGTATGAAAACAGTAAGTATGAGTTTTATGCCAACATTTTTGAGATGCTAAAGTCTAAAGTTCCGGGAGTTTCTGTAATCGGAGAGACAATTAGTGTTCGCAAAAGTACTTATGGTGATTCTACTCCATTGATTGTTCTTGATGGTTTTGTTATCGGATTTGATGTCTTCCGGTATATTGATCCTACTACAGTAAAGTCAATTGATGTGCTTTCTGATGCTGCGTCCTCGGCTCGCTATGGCTCCAGAGGGATGAATGGTGTGATCGTAATTACTTCAAAAAAATCGAATAATTAGTTCGCAATCAGCTTTTGCATGAAGTTACAGCTAACAAATCAGACATGGATTCATTGGAGTAGGACTAATTTGTCAACTTGCTGTGTGTTTTAGATTAATTCTAGCAATTTGCTACTGTTTGTTAATTAATCGTTATTTTTAGAAATCTGTTTGTTGTCTGTTTTAGATATTTTTAGTGTGATAAGTTGTTTATTAATAGAGGTTTATTATTTAATATTCCTTTGACTTTATCTTTTGATACAAAGTAATAAACCACTTTCGACAAATCTTCAATTGGAGTTTTTTATAAAAATAACTACTTTCGCTTTCAGTTCGTAAGAAAATTAATTGATTTGCTTATAATCTTTCAATTTTAAAGAATTTAATCCGTCAGAATGATTATATTTCTTTCTGTGCGTTTTTTTTGAAGAACACAATATTTTAAAAATTACAAAGATGAGTTTAGGATTTCCAAAAGCGCAGGGATTATATGATCCGGCCAATGAGCATGATAATTGCGGGATTGGTTTTGTGGCGCACATCAAGGGCCAGAAATCGCATGACATTATTGAGAGGGGACTGGAGGTTCTTGAGAATATGGATCACCGGGGAGCCACCAGTGCCGACAACAAAACAGGCGATGGTGCAGGGTTACTGATGCAGATTCCTGATCAGTACATTAAGGAAGTGTTAAAGGTGAATATTCCGGCCTCAGGTAAGTTTGGAACTGGATTGATCTTTTTCCCACAAGAAAGGAAAGAGGCTGCTCTATGCCAGGAGGTGCTGACCAAATTCATCAAACAAGAAGGACTTGAGCTGATTGAATATCGGGATGTAGCTGTTGACAGTTCGGCGCCGGGAGAGATTGCCAAGTTGACCGAACCTTATGTGCGTCAGGTTTTTGTTAAGGCAGATATGGAACAGGAGGTGCTTGAGCAGAAACTTTACCTTGTTCGCAAGCAGGCCGAGAAGGAAATTCGCGAATCGAAACTTAAACATCGCGGGGCATTTTATATTCCCAGCTTATCGTCAAAAACGATTATTTACAAGGGAATGTTGACTCCAAGCCAATTGCGCGATTATTTTAAAGATTTGTCTCATCCTAAATTTACCAGCGCAATTGCATTGGTTCACTCGCGCTTTAGTACCAATACCTTTCCAACTTGGGATTTGGCGCAGCCATTCCGAATGATAGCCCACAATGGAGAAATCAACACTGTGAAAGGTAACCGTATGTGGATGGGAGCACGCGAAGCATTATTGAAATCAGAAGTTTTTGGTGACGATCTGAAGAAACTTTTCCCCGTTATAGAGCCTAATAAATCAGACTCTGCATCGTTCGACAATACGCTGGAATTTCTGCACATGACCGGTCGCTCAATGCCACATGCGTTGTGTATGATGATACCTGAGTCGTTTAATTCCAAAAATCCTATTCCCGAAAGTCTGAAAGCTTTCTATGAATATCATTCAACGATTATGGAGCCATGGGACGGACCCGCCTCTATGGTATTTTCCGATGGTCGTTATATTGGTGGAACGCTTGACCGGAATGGGTTACGGCCTTCGCGCTACATCATCACTAAAAACGATTTGATTGTGATGGGGTCAGAGGTTGGCGTTCAAACATTTGCTTCGGAAGAGGTGAAAGAGAAAGGGCGCTTACGTCCGGGAAAAATTTTGTTGGTTGATACAAAACTTGGCATCATTATTCCCGACAAAGAGGTAAAAGCACAGTTGAGTTCGCGCAATCCTTATGGGAACTGGCTGAAGGAGAACCGCCTGATAATGGAAGATATTGAGGTAAAACAGCGTGTTTCTTCCTCGATAGGCGATCAGTTCCCAACTTATGCCAAAGTGTTTGGCTATTCCAAAGAAGACATGGAAATGATCATCAAACCAATGGCAGTTTCCGGCGCAGAGCCAACCAGTTCTATGGGTAATGACACTCCATTGGCTTGCTTCTCGGAAAAACCACAGCGATTCTTTAATTATTTCCGACAAGTATTTGCGCAGGTTACCAATCCTCCAATCGATTCAATTCGCGAAGGGTTGGTTATGTCGCTTACCAATTACATCGGTTCTTTACATACCAATATACTCGACGAATCGCCGGTACATGCCAAACTGATCAAGTTTGACGATCCGATTATTACCAATACCGACCTGGGTAAAATCAAAGACCTGAAGCACGAGCAGTTCTCGCACAGCACCATTCCAATGGTGTTTCCGGTGAAAGAAGGTGTTGAAGGTTTTAAACGAGCCTTCGATAATTTGTTGATGTTGGCTGAAAAAGCCGTTGATGACCGTAAAAATTTCATCATTTTATCCGACCGTCAGGTATCGGCCGAATATGCTCCTATTCCTTCATTGCTGGCTGTTGCTGCGGTTCATCATCACCTGATACAAACTCAGAAACGTATGCAAATCGGTATCATTGTCGAAACAGCCGAACCGCGCGAAGTGTCACACTTTGCACTTTTGTTTGGTTATGGTGCCAGTGTTGTCAATCCGTACATGGCATTTGCCGCTATCGACGAGTTGGTTAAGAGTGGCGATATCAAAATGAACTATTCCGAAGCACGCCACAATTACATCAAATCAATTGATAAAGGTTTGCTGAAGATTCTTTCGAAAATGGGTATTTCAACTTTGCGTAGCTACCACGGATGCCAGTTATTCGAAGCAATTGGTGTAAGCGAAGAGCTGATCAACAAATATTTCACAGGAACATCATCCAAATTTAGTGGCATTGGGTTCGAAGAAATCTGCCAGGAAACGCTGTTGTTCCATCAGGAAGCATTTAGTAAAAAGCGTAATCAGAATAATTCTGTGCTTTTTGAAAGTTTTGGTACTTATCATTACCGGAAATATGGAGAGCACCATGCCTGGAATCCGGAAACAATCGGGTTGCTTCAATGGGCTACCAGAACCAATGATTACAGTGTTTTTAAAGAATTCAGCCGGAAAGTAGATGCTGACAATGCAAAGCCGACTTTCATCCGGGGCTGTTTAAAATATAAGCGTAACCCGATTGATATTTCGCTGGTTGAACCGGTTGAAAGTATCATGAAACGATTTGTGACCGGTGCCATGTCGTACGGATCGATTAGCAAGGAGGCCCATGAGGCACTTGCCGTGGCCATGAATTCCATTGGTGGAAGAAGCAATACCGGTGAAGGGGGTGAGGACGCTGAACGTTTCAAAACCAATAAAAGGAGCTCGATCAAACAGGTGGCTTCCGGACGTTTTGGTGTTACCAATAATTATCTGGTAAATGCAGACGAGTTGCAGATTAAAATTGCTCAGGGTGCAAAACCCGGAGAAGGTGGCCAGTTGCCCGGATTCAAGGTTAATTCCATAATTGCCAAATTGCGTAATTCAACTCCGGGTATTACCCTGATATCGCCACCGCCTCATCACGATATATATTCTATTGAGGATTTGGCACAGCTGATTTACGACTTGAAAGTTACCAACCCGCGCGCCAAAGTGTCGGTTAAACTGGTTGCTGAAAATGGAGTAGGAACGATTGCTGCCGGTGTTGCCAAAGCTTTCTCCGATGTGATTATTATTTCGGGTTGCGAAGGTGGTACAGGTGCAAGTCCGGCCAGTTCGATCAAATTTGCTGGATTACCTGCTGAACTTGGTATTGCTGAAACTCAGCAGACACTGGTAATGAACAACCTTCGTGGTCGGGTAAAACTTCAGGTTGATGGTCAGCTAAAGACTGGTCGCGATGTCGTTATTATGGGACTTCTGGGTGGTGAGGAATTTGGGTTCTCAACGTCTGCATTGATCACACTGGGATGTATTATGATGCGCAAATGTCACCTGAATACTTGTCCAGCCGGTATTGCTACCCAGGATGAAACACTCCGCAAACGTTTTATTGGCCGTTCAGAGTTTGTGATCAACTTCTTCCGGTTTATTGCACAGGAGGTTCGCGAACATTTGGCAGAACTTGGATTCACCACCTTCGAAGAAATTGTTGGTCGTGCCGATTTGCTTGAGCAGGATAATGATGTTCTGAACTGGAAAATGAAAAAGATGGATTTTTCGAAGGTAATTTACATGCCTGAGGAAGCCAAACAACACGATATTCACAACACCTATCCAAACATCAAATCGGTTGAGGAACATTTGGATCATGCCTTGATTCGTGAAGCCAATAAAGCCATAAAGAGTAAGGAAAAAGTTTGGCTGGCACACTCTATCACCAATGTTGACCGCACAGTTGGCGCGATGTTATCAGGCGAAATTTCCCGCCGTTATGGAGAAGATGGTTTACCTAACAACACGATAATGGCCAACTTTACCGGAACTGCCGGCCAAAGTTTCGGGGCTTTTCTGGTAAAAGGTGTTAGTTTCCGACTGGAAGGCGATTGCAACGATTACATCGGGAAGGGTTTGTCCGGAGGCCGTATTATCGTGGTTCCGCCAATTGGCTCAACGTTTACCCCTGAGGAGAACATCATTGTCGGAAATACTTCATTCTATGGGGCTACATCAGGCGAAGCTTATATAAGAGGTGTTGCAGGTGAGCGTTTCTGCGTTCGTAACTCGGGGGCCAAAGCTGTAATTGAAGGTAGTGGAGACCACTGTTGTGAATACATGACCGGCGGCCGTGTAGTTGTTTTAGGAACCACCGGACGAAATTTTGCTGCCGGGATGAGTGGTGGTATCGCCTATGTACTCGATCAGGAAGGTGACTTCGAATACTACTGCAACAAAGGGCTGGTTGAACTTGGTCCGGTTGAGGATAAAGCTGACATTGTTGAATTGCAGGATATGATAAACAAACACTTGCTCTATACACAGAGTACGATGGCTGCAAAAGTGCTTACCAACTGGGATGAGTATTTGCCGAAGTTTGTGAAGGTAATTCCGTTTGAGTACAAAAAAGTTCTGGAAGAAATGAAACTTCGGGAGTTGGAGGCTAAGCTTCAGCTAAGCGAAGACAATCCGGCACGGCACGAATAGTGAAGTTTGTGGTGCCTAAAGTTTGCTACAAAACCTCAGGTACCCGATAATTTAAATTAATAAAATGAGGAAGGGGTTGGGGCGAAATTTTATGTGCTTCAATCCAAAGCACTCGATATTAAAAATAGAAACATCATGGGAAATCCAAAAGGGTTCATGTTAATCGGACGCAAGGAAGCAGGTTATCGTCCGCTGAACGACAGAATATATGATTATGGAGAGGTAGAGCAAACCCTCGATGATAAAGACCGCCGGGAACAGGCAGCCCGCTGTATGGATTGCGGAGTGCCGTTCTGCCACTGGGGGTGTCCTGTCGGAAGTAAAATTCCGGAGTGGCAGGATTTGGTGTCCAATGGAAACTGGAAGGCTGCATACGAAATTTTACATTCAACCAACAGTTTCCCCGAATTCACCGGACGTGTTTGTCCGGCACCGTGTGAGAAATCGTGCGTGCTGGCCATTCACAATGAAGCGGTAACGATTCGTGAAAACGAAGCATCGACAGTTGAACATGCGTTTAACCTGGGATTTGTTCAGCCGCGCATTCCTGAAGTTCGCACCGGTAAAAAAGTTGCAATTGTAGGATCAGGTCCAGCCGGACTTTCTGCGGCCGACCTTCTGAATCAGGCAGGTCACGAAGTGACTGTTTTTGAGAAAAACAATGCGATTGGAGGCTTACTTCGTTTTGGGATTCCCGATTTTAAGCTGAGCAAAACAGTGATTGACCGGCGTCTGGCTATTTTCCTCGACGAAGGAATAAATTTCAGAACAAACATTAACGTTGGAGTTGACATTACCCGAGAAGAACTGCTTGAGCAGTTTGATGCCGTTGTTCTGGCCAATGGGGCAGAACAGGCCCGCGATCTGCCAGTTGAAGGACGCGACCTGAAAGGTGTTTATTTTGCCATGGAATTCCTTACCCAGCAAAACAAACGCATTGCCGGTGAAATTATTCCTGACGAAATCAGTATTACTGCCAAAGATAAACGCGTACTTGTAATCGGCGGAGGTGATACCGGTTCTGATTGTGTTGGTACCTCGGTTCGGCAAAAAGCAATCAGTGTGACCCAAATTGAAATTTTGCCCAAACCTTCGGAGAAGCGTGTAGATAATAATCCCTGGCCCTATTGGCCGAATACCCTTCGCACGTCGAGCTCGCATCTGGAGGGATGTGAACGCCGGTGGAGTCTTTCAACCAAACGTTTTATAGGAGAGAATGGTCACATCAAGCAGGTTGAGCTGGTTAGCGTTGAATGGGGTAAAGATGAAGCCGGACGCTGGACGATGACTGAAAAGCCAGGAACATCGGAAATTGTGGATGTTGATTTGGTATTGCTTTCAATGGGATTCACACAGCCTGACCATAACGGACTGCTTGATGCCCTTGGCCTTGAGTATGATGCCCGTGGAAATGTGAAAGTAAATACGCGGAAGCAAACATCGGTAGCCAAAATATTTGCCTGTGGTGATGTGGAATCGGGCGCAAGCCTTGTTGTTCGGGCCATTGAAGCAGGAAAAATTGCTGCCGCCAATGTCGATGAATTTCTTTCTGTAGAGTAAACTTGACTTATAGCATACTTTTCAAAGCCGTTTCCATTCTGTGGGAGCGGCTTTTTGTTTGATCGCGTCTGGCTGAAAAAGAATAGGATGCCTGAAGTGAAGATTACTGGCTGTTTGTGGCGCAATTAATAACTGATAATGACCATTTAATGACTCATTTTTCCTCCGGAAATTCTGGCCTGTTGTCTTTAATTCCGAGCGTATTTTTTATTCCGCTGAATACTGATTTCCACCAGTAATTCAGTACCGAACGTTTTTCGTCGCGCTGGAAATTAATTTCATCAGGTAACAGCTCCTTTCCTCTTGGATTTTTTGATTTCAGCATCAGGCTATTGGCCAGAAAACTTGCAAACCGCGCCTCTTTGGTGTTCCCGTCTTTTGTTTCGAGCACCGAAATGCGAAGGTCGTCGTAACCAAAAAGCAGATAACCGCTGGCTTGATTCTGATCACCGGAAAATGTGAACTGAAAACGGTCAACTTTCCCCGAGCGGATTGATACGGAAGCCAATGGTTCAAGCACTGGGTTTAGAATTCGCATGTTGAATGGACTTAAGCTTCCGTTTACCGTGAACTGGTTTGCCGGGTGATTCATCTGATAGTTCATCCGGGTTTCAAGTTGACACGAATCCATTAAAGTGGCGTTCCCCAGAAGCGTAAAATCAGAGAAGTTCCCTCCAGAAAGTTTTTGATTAGTGAAGGGTTTAATCTGGGCATTAATCTTAGTGAACCTGATTTCACCTTCCGAATCGCCCAATGCAGGCTGCTCCGAATAGCTTATTGCTGAATTACTGAGTTTGAGCGAATCGAACCGGAATGTATATTTCGCTGATTTGATCAGATCCTGAAGCATTTTGGGGCGTCTGGTCTCGTCGAAAGGAGTTCGTTTGTCGCGATAAATGTTGAGTTTAAGTCCATTGATGGTAAGGTAGTTCCCGAAGATCAGGTTCTTTTCAAACCATTGTCTGATATTGGGCTGTTCTGCACAAATTGAATCAATCTTTCCTTCAAAATAATCGGTTTGAACTCCGACTTTCTTTTGGAAAATAGCCTTGGTGAAATTGGGCGAAATGAGAATTTGGCTGGCCACAAACCGGTTATTTCCTGATGAATATGAGATATCGCCAATGTGATACTGATAAAGTTTTTCAGTCCTGATCATGCCGGGAATTCGGAATGAAAATGCTTCCGAGTGCATAAATCCTTTGTTGGGTTTGTTGTCAATCCGAACATTTTTGAGTGCAAAACTTACCTTTTCCTGCATTTTCTTTTGCCCATTTTTAAAGATCGACAAATCTGCTTCGTTTATCACGATTGACCTGGAGGCAAACACATCGGCAAAGCTTTCGAAATGTGGATAGAAATTAACATCGAACGGATTAAACCGGGCAGTGTCGCGGGCATTGTTTTGCAACTGAAATGATGGTTTTTCAACGGTGATTGACTCAAAAATCAGGCGGTCGTTTTGATATGCTTCGTCGAGATTGAGTCCATTCATGGACAAGGATGGTATCCGAAGCTCAAACTGATCTTGCCGGGCATTTTTTGACCGTGGTTTCAGGGTAAGTTGCCTGGCTAATATGCGACGGCTTGCCGATGAAAACGAAAGCTCATCGATGCTGAACTGTTGATTTTTATCTCTGGGTGTAAATTTGAATTGCAGAAGCTCCGAAAAGTATTCTCCCTTTTTAAACTCTGGTTTACCGGTCGCAACATTTTTCCCGATAATAATATCACTGCCATTCATATTGATGTCAGACTGCACCAAAAGAGTTGGTTGTACATTCAGTTCAGAAAACACTTTTAAAGCTCCTCCGCTCAGATTAAATGCTCTTACAGCAATGGATTCGATCTCTTTGGGAAGTGGTAGGGAAATTTCTTTTAGCTCGCGCGACTGATTTTTTTTGCGTTTCTGATAAAGTCTGATATCTGGAGATTTAATCCAGATATTTTCTGCATCAATCTTTTGGTCGTAATACAGATCTTCCATATTGATTCCCCTGATTCTTATTTCAGGCAGACTAAGCTGAATGTTCCAGCTGATGGCCGAAAAATCGCGGCTATTGGTTTCAGGAAAAAGCTTTGCATTGATAGCATAGATTTCTTTTCTGCGGGTTGAAAAACCAATTTCGCCGGCTTTTAGCACGTGAACATTGTCGGAAAGGCGGATGAGGTGGTCGCGTACCGAGAAATCAACAAATTCAGAAAACAAGAGTCTTTTCTTCCCAAATTGATCCTGATTAACCTGCGTGTTTTCAAGTGCAAGGGTAAACCGGTTGTCGAACGAAATGGTTTTCCCTTTTTTGCTGTGATTAATCAGCCTGATACTACCATCGGGGATATAAACTTTGTTCAAATGGATATCGGCAAGGTAATTCGATAAAAGGTGAAATAAGTCTTCGAAGTTGGCTTTTGGTTTTTCCTGTTTCAACAGGCCATAATTCTCATAAAAAATCTGGGGCGACTGGATACGTAAAGTATCAACGGATAATTTCTTGTTGAAGAATGCCTCATGAAAGTCAGCATTGGACAAGTATAACTCGGGTATGGTAAATTCATATAATTCAGAACGGTTGTATTGATTCAGCAAATCCTGCATATTTTCTTTCGAAACGGGGAAAAGATGCAGATTATTCAGAGTTGCTTGTTTTTTGCGGGTTGAGATAGCCAGTTTGTCAATAGTTAGTTTGTGCAGGTGATCAACCAGTTGCATTTGATAATCGGTGAACTGCAGTTCAATTTGATTGGCAAAAAACAAGCGGTCGGTTCTTCCTGAACTAATTTCATCGAGGGCAAAACCACTCAGCTGAAGCCTGATTGCAGATTCAATATTGCCCGTTTGTAAAACTCCGGTCTGATTTAAGAGTTGCAGTTTTCCTTTCTGAACAAGAACATGATTGGAATAAATTCCCTTGACATAGTTGGAAATCAGCTGGTAAGCAAAGCTTAAATTCTCCGGAATGTTTTTTACCTCAGGTGCCTCATTTTGGGTAATTTTTACTTCGGGATTGAACAGGTTTATTCGGTCAAATGCCAGCCTGCGCTGATGAAAGGCTCTTTTGAAATTGAATTGGTCAAGGCGAACGCTGTCGCAATTGGCCTCAATGGTGTTTTTATACCTGACCGTTTCCCCTGTTGTTTGCAGAGGATACAATTGAATACTTTGCACCAGAACTGATTTCTCGATGGTTGAAAGATGGATGTTTCCTGCCCTGATCCGGTGAATGTTATCGCCCAATGTTAATTCATATTCGGAAGCTGAAAAATCAATGTTTTTCGAATAGAATATTCTGCTCGTGTCGCGTGATGCCAGTGAATCGAGCAGAAAATCAGTCATTTTCAGGTTAATATTTTTCAGTTCCTGCTGACTGGCCAGTTCCGCTTGTGTTCGGAAAAGTAATAATTGTGTGTTTTGTAGTTCCAGATTTTGGATGCCGATGCTCTGAAACTCGCGTCGGATTAATTCATAAAGATCAAATTCTTCGGAGGTTTGATTCTTTCTGGCCACTGATTTTCGTCCCGGCCAATATTTGATTTTGGCATCAACCAGGAGCAGTGAATCAATTGGAATCGATTTGCTTCTGTAAAATTCGTTGATGTGTGCACTACTAATTTTTGCGTGGGGTACAAAAATGGAATATTTACTTCTTTCTAGTTCTTTTTCAATAGGTTTTAATTCCAAGTCGATGGCTTCAATCTGAGAACGTTTGAGTGAATAAGTAATTTCGCGGGCGATTACACTGTGAATGCTGTCGGCCAGTTTATTTTGGTAATTCTGCATCCGAAGATAAATATCCCGGGTATCAAACATCCGTTTAGGATCGGGAAGAAGCACGGAGTCGGTATAAAAATCCAAAATACCGATGGTAATGTTTTCTGCATTTGAAACCTTTCGGCTGTCGCCTATCAGATTATAGAAATCGAAACTGGCATTGGTCAGCTCAACTTTGTGAATGGTTATTGATTTGAAGTTTTTAGTTACCAGCGGTTTGAGTTCGTACATTAAAGAGCTGATTTTATCTTCGTTGGCATTTATTTGTTGACCATGAATATTCAGTTCAGGTTGGGCGATCAAAATTTCGCCAATCTCCAGTTTCTTTTTCCAGAATAATTGAATCAGCTTTATTCCCCCGAAACGAATGTTGGGAGAGGAGAAAGTATAAAACTGCTTTCTTGCAGTTGAATCGTTTAGGCTTTTGAGGATTGAATCAGACGGGTGAAATGAAACCTGGTTAATTTCGAAACCCTTTGATCTGAAATTAATTTCCAGATTTTCGAATGTGAGTTCGTATTTTCCCTTTGATTTTTTGGATACAAATTCGGAGAGATTGCGGTTTAGGTAACTTTGTGCTCCAAGGTATAGCAGGGCAAGCCCAATCAGCGCCATCAGTAAAACTCCTGAAAGCACTGTTGCACTGATTTTTCCTATTTTCCTTCCAATGTGTTTCATTTTACTGGATTGCCCTAAACCTCAGAAAAAGGGATAATCATTGAGGTGATTCGTAAATATAGACCAAAATATTATGAAAAAAGTTGCTTCTGCGACTAAAATTATATTGCAATTGTATTTCAAAGTGTTAAAAATAGCAGGCGAAATAAAGCCGGGTTTCCACCGACCTTATTTCGCCTGAATTAATTGACTACATTTATTACCCCGGGTGTTTAAACACCAAGTTCAGTAAAAGTTTTTTCAATAATGTCGAGCGCTTCATTGAGCTGTTCTTCGTTGATGATGAGCGGTGGCGTGAACCGGATGATGTGTTCGTGAGTAGGTTTAGCCAGCAGTCCATTATTTTTAAGGGCAATGCAGACATCCCAGGCAGTAATCCCATTCACCGACTTAATGGCCACGGCATTCAGCAAACCTTTTCCGCGAACAATTTCAATCAGTTCCGAATCAATGGATTTCATCCTTTTGCGGAATAATTTCCCCATTTCTGTTGCATTTTTAGCCAGGTTCTCTTCACGGATAACTTCGAGGGCGGCAATGGCAACTTTGGCAGCTACCGGATTTCCGCCGTAAGTTGAACCATGCTCTCCGGGCTTAATCGTCAGCATAATTTCGTCGTCGGCCAGTACGCATGAAACCGGTAACATGCCGCCTGAAATAGCTTTGCCAAGGACAAGTATATCTGGTCGTACATCTTCATAATCGCAGGCCAGCATTTTCCCGGTGCGGGCTAAACCGGTTTGCACCTCGTCAGCAATAAATAAAACATTGTGTTTTTTGCATAAATCAAAGGCTTTGCGCAGGTATCCGTCTTCCGGAACATAAACTCCGGCCTCGGCCTGGATTGGTTCTACCAGAAAACCGGCAACATTCGGATCTTCGAGTGCCCTTTCCAAGGCTCTAATGTCGTTGTATGGAATATTAATGAAGCCGGGTGTATATGGGCCATAATCATTGTATGAATCGGGATCGGATGACATGGAGATGATGGTAATTGTGCGGCCATGAAAATTACCATTGCAGACAATTATTTTAGCCTCTGTCTTCGGAATGCCTTTTACTTTGTAGGCCCATTTGCGAACTAATTTTAGTGCAGTTTCGTCGGCTTCGGCACCCGAATTCATCGGTAGCATTTTGTCGTAGCCAAACAATTTAGTGGTGTATTCTTCCCATTCTCCCAAAACATTGTTGTAAAAAGCTCTGGATGTTAAAGCCAGCTTTTGTACCTGTTCGGTAAGAGCCTTTACTATTTTTGGATGACAATGTCCTTGATTAACTGCTGAGTAGGCAGATAGAAAATCGAAATATTTCCTTCCTTCAACATCCCAGACAAATATGCCTTCGCCTCGTTCCAAAACAACAGGTAGCGGATGGTAGTTATGAGCCCCATAACGGGCTTCCCTGTTCATGTAATCCTGAGCATTCATAAGTTTTTGTTTTTTAGTTTATCAGACTACAGATTTAGGTAATATTTGATCCATTTCAAATATTTTCAGGCTGTTGTAAAATACTGTATGGATGGTTGATTAGTTGTGTCTCCTGTCAAACTGTTTTGGAGAATAACCGATGGGTGTGAATTTGAAATTTAAATGTAGTTAAAAGTATTATATTTGCTGTCTTTCCTAAACTTTGAATAAAGTTTTATGAGGTTTTTTTCTGCAAAATACACGATTCTGGTGCTGATTATTCTGTATTCAGTTCTTTGGGTGTATTCTGCCAGGGCCGAAGATCAGAACACTTATCAGGCAAGCGCCGAAAAGCTGATTGAACGGGCAAATGATCTTGTAACTGTAGCAACCAATCGCGATTCGGTGTTGATGTTACTTGATCGCGCTGAACAGATATTGAAGTCTTCTCCTGACGACCATCTTTCAATCAGTATTCTGAATTTGCGAGGATTAACAGAATTCCATTGCAGTAATTATGAGTTAGCTATTGATTATTATTATCGGGCTTTGAGTGAAGCGGAGGAAAAAGCTGATTCGGTAATGATTTCCAAAGCCAACCACAACCTCGGCATGATTTTTAATGAGTTGGAAGATTATGAGGAAGCCATTTCTTATTTCGGAAAATCCCTGCAAATCAGCGAAATGATCAGGGACACCTCATTAATTGCCAAAACCAGTCAGAATCTGGCAATAGCCTTTCAGAATAAGCATGATTTGCCCAAAGCTATTGAGTTTAATGAAAAGGCGATGCAATTAGCTACTATGCGTAGCGATACGACGATGATTATTGATGTGACCAATAATTTTGGAACAATCGCATACGATCAGAAAAAGCTTGATGAAAGCCTTGATTTTTATCAGAAAGCACTGTCTTTGTACGAGAAAACTCATGACAGCCAGGGGATAGCGTTGGCTCATAATAACATCGGATTGGTTTACCTCGATAAAAAAGAATATTCCAGAGCGATGGATTATTTCACTAAGGCATTACGTTTGGCCCGCGAGCTCAAAATGAACGATTTCATCAAAGATATCTACAGCAATCTGACTATTTATTACGCCGAACTGAAGGATTATAAAAATGCCTATTTTTATTATGACCGTTTCAATATTGTTTATGACAGCCTGGTGGGAGAGAAGAAGAACAAAATGATCCGTCAGATTCAGGCCAGATACCAGTTGCAAAAGAATAATCGTGAACTCGAAGAACTAAAAAGCAAAAGTCAGTCGCAACTGGATGCTATTGATTCGGCCAAATCAACCCAGATTTATCTGGTTGCCATTACCATTCTGGTTTTTGTTTTGATGACAGCTACCATTTATTTGCTGTTTAAAGAGAAAAAGCTGGCGGCCGAACTGAAAGTGCGAACCAGGGAGTTGGATGATCTGAATGTTTCAAAAGATAAGTTCTTCTCTATCATTGCACACGACCTGAAGAATCCTTTCAATGTTTTGGTAAGCTATACCGGAATTTTGAAGTCGGACCTTGAATTGTTTTCCAAAGAAGAACTGAAACAAATTATTGATGACTTGAACCAGGCTTCAGAGAATGGTTACAACCTTCTGCAAAATCTTTTGCTGTGGACTCGTTCTCAAACCAATCGCATTCATGTTTACAAAACAAATTTCAAGCTAATACAGGTTTTTGATGAGGTGAAAAGCATTGTTGAGTATAACATGATAGCAAAGGACCAGCAGTTAAAAATGGCTGTGAATCCGGATGTAATTGCTTTTGCTGACAAGGATATGATCTCGACGGTTTTGCGTAACCTTATTTTTAATGCGGTGAAATTCTCTCCAAAAGGGTCTGTAGTTGAAGTAAAGGCATCGATTGCTGAAGAAATGATCCGCATCGATGTAATTGACTCTGGAGTAGGCATGACTCCTGAAACCATTGATAAGCTGTTTTTAATTGATAAAAATACATCAACAACTGGTACTGATGGAGAAGTCGGAACCGGATTGGGACTAGTTATTTGTCATGAGTTCGTTGAAAAAAACAATGGCACCATTCAAGTAAAAAGTCAGCCCGGTAAAGGATCAACATTCACGTTTACCATCCCGATGGCTCAAAAAAACTCCTGAATATTTTCAACTTCGTAGCCCGCTCTGGTTGATCAGGTTATTTCCAGAACCTGATTATAGCTATTTCGCCAAGTAGAAACACAATGGCCATAACTATAAAATATTTCCAAAGCTGTTTCCCATTATTTAAGTCACGAAGTATCTCCGAAAAATTGGTATCAGGCGCTTCAATTACCTTAATTTGCCTGAATTCTTCAGCCTTTAGCAGGTCTTGAAGTTCTTCTGCGGTGTAAAATTCCTGATCAGATTCTTTCCTTGGGAAGTTGAATGAAATGGGCTGAATAATCTGGTCGCCATCCGTAATTAAATAATGTCCGGCGCTAAGCGAAATATCGCCAAGTATGACCTGCTTGCGACCTTCTCCGGCGTTTCTGACATTCAGCATAAATTCATCGCCTGATTGCTTGCTGATTAGTTTTGGCTGATCGGGCATCGAATTTTGATTCAGAAATACCGGATCGTCCTGATTGGTCAGGCGGGCATAGGTTTGCTGCTGGCCGCTGTTGAGTGCCATGTTGTAAATAGTTGGAACAAAAATGACATGACTTACAAAATTAAAATTGAGCTTTCCCAACGGGAACGCAAAGGTGTAAACCTTGCCGTTGCCAAAACGATGAGCCATAAGTGCATTTCTCCCGTTTTTGAACCGCAGCAATGGGGTTTGAACTTTCATTTCATTCGAGAATCTTGTTGATCCGTGGATGACAGGCATGTTAGCTTCATCTTCTTTCTTTTTAAAAACATCACGATATAATTCATTTTCGTAATTAATTTCTGAAAGGCTTACAGAACTTGTATCGAATGCCGCGATTGACTTTCCGTTCAGTTCGTTGATTAAGCTGTTGTATTCCTCATAGGTGCTTAATTTTTCAGGAAAAATAACCAGTGAGCCCCCCTGTTCAACGAATGACTTCAATTCACTATTTAGGCCGGTACTTATTTTTTGCAGGTTGACCAGAAATATGCACTGAAAATTTCTGAGTTGAGAGATTTGGACGTTGTTTTCAGTAAATTCGGAATAGCTGATGAATTCATCGTCGGCAAAAAGCGTTTTCAAGTAATCCGATCCGTTGTTTGCCGGATTATAAATTCCCAGAGCATTTAATTTCCCCTGAACCTGGTAGCTTAAAAAATAGGAGTTGTCGTAAATGATCGGATAATCGTCGAGTTCAACCTTGCAAAGCTGTACTCCATTGGAATTGTTGGTGTAATTTAGCTCAATAACCGATTCCGATTTTTCAGAAAGATTAACGTTGGCAAGGGCTTTCAGCGAATCGTTGATGGTTAATCGGACCGGAATGTTTTGATAAGCTTGCTCCGAGAGATTTTGGATTCGAACAAATAATTTTTCGGCCTGTCCGATTTTTCGGCCTGGAATTTCAAACCAACACGAATCGATTATCAAATTGTTGGTTTTTCCAGATGTGAAAGGTAAGAGGTAGCTCCAAACGGTTGAATCGGGCTTTAAATTCTCCGGGTTGAAGCTGTTTTTCTGAAAATCGGAAAGCATGTAAAATGTACGGTCTGCTTTCTGCGGGGTCGATTGAAAAGTGGAGACTACATGATTGTATATGTTCTCAAAATCAGGTGAATTACTACTTTCATTAATTGCTGAAATTTCCTGGATGAACTGGTCTTTATTCAGGGCATATTCGTGTTGTGGCAAAAAGTCGCTGGTTAATATCCTGAATTGCGTTCCTACCGGGTAGGAATTGGCAATTTCAATGGCCTTCATTTTTGCCTGCTCCAGTAACTGCCCATTTTCTCCCTCCGACTTCATACTGAAGGTATTGTCAATAAAAACAGTTACTTCCTGTTTGGCTGTATGACTTACCCTCTCGTTAAGCGGAATGTACGGGCGGCTAAAGGCAAAAACAAGGGCTGCAAGTGCCATTATCCGCGAAATCAGGATAAGTAATTGCTTGAGCTGAGATTTTTTGCGCGATTCCTGCTTGATGAGTTTTAGAAGATGAACATTGCTGAAGTACAGAGTTTTATATCGCTTGAAATTGAAAAAATGAATAGCTATCGGAATAGCCAGAAAGAGCAACGCAAAAAGAAAAAACGGATTGATAAAACTCATGTTCTGAACTTGTCTTAATTAATAATTTCTTCCCCGGATACTAACAGTTAGCAAAAATAAGAAAACAAGGATTGATTAGAACACATGGTTGGTTTAGTTTGGGAAAACCTCAATTTAATTCGAAGTATTTAATCGGGCTTGCTACGATCTTTGTAACTTTGACTGATAGAAACAGAAATTACAAACATTATGAAGTTGAAAATTGCATTGATTTTGGGAGGATCGATGATTATCTCCTCCATCATTTTCGGAATGTTTTATTATCAGTCAAAACAAGAAAAGCAGGTCATTAAAGTGAGTGGTTATGCGGTAGATGAGTTTGACAGTGATCTGGTTAAATGGTCGATCAACCTTTCACAGCGGGTTGGATTGAACGGTTTGCAGGATGGCTACAAAAGCATTGCCTCACAATTGGATCAGTTTCAGAAGATTTGGGATTCTACCGGACTATCTTCCACTGAGTTAAAAATCAATCCGGTGAATGTGAATAATGAGTATGGAAGTGCTGGCCATACCGGATACACCTTGACCCAGCGCATCATCATTGTTTCCAAGTCAATTGATGAAATTGAAAAACTTGCGATCAATCCTCAGTTGTTTGTCAGTCAGGGATTGGTATTTAGTGGTTCTGAGATTGAGTTTTTTAGTAGTGCCCTCGATGATATAAAAATCGATCTGCTTTCGGAAGCGACAAAGAATGCACGTGAACGGGCTGAGCGAATTGTTGCACTTACCGATACAAAAATAGTAAAACTTATTTCAGCGCGGGCTGGTGTTTTCCAGATCACCGAACCACTTTCAACCGAGGTGGCTGGATATGGTGTATTCAATACCAGCTCTCGGAAAAAGAATATTAAAGTGACTGTTTCTGCTGACTTTCTGGCTAAATAATCAGAAAGTAAAAGGGTGATTTGCCTCTGACAAATCACCCTTTTACTGGTCACCCGCGTATTTATGCTTTAGGAATAATTTTTAAAACCTGACCAACTTTTAAGCTGTTTGCTGCTTTGATCCCGTTTAATTTCATGATCTCGTGATTTGAAACGCCGGGAAATTTTTTTGCTATCGACCAGAAATTATCTCCTTTGCGCACGGTGTAGTAAACAATTTCATTTCGTTCAGTTGATTCGGTTTGAGTTGTATCTTTTTTTACGGGCTCAGTGGTTTGTGCTAAAGTTGAATCCTGAGCTGAATTCTTAGTTTCTGCGGTTTGAGTTTTAACAGGTACCTCCTTTGCTTTGCTGGCAAGGTTTGGCGAATCGCTGATTGTTGGTTTCTTATTTAGCGATTTCTGTTTTTCAGAATAGCTCAGGCGGGCAATTTTACTGTAATATTCACCTTGTCCTTCAGGTACATAAACAGTTAGTTTTTGTCCGGCTTTTATAAAGCTTTTTTTGATGTTATTCCAGTATTTCAGATCGGAGGTGCGAACCCTGAACCATGCCGAAATAACCCCCAGATTATCGCCTGATTTAACGGTGTAAATGACCTTGTCGCGTCCTTTAATATCGCTCGGACTGTGTGTTGCGTAATTATTTTGCGGATTAACAATTTCATTGTTTGGGAAAAACTCGGTGCGGCGATGTTTGTGAATTTCCGATTCATTTTCAAGGTATGCAGAAATCTGATCCTGTGGTAAAACAAGACTGTAAGACTTTATCTTGCTGGCAGGAATGATATCGCGACGATATTGTGGGTTCAGGCTCCTGATTTGTTCAACGGGTATCCCAATAATCTCCGATACCTGGTTGAAATGCAAGTAATCATTAACCATGATGGTGTCGGTAATGATCGGAAAGTCGGGAGTCTTGGGAAGGATATTGTGGCTTTGGTAAAAATTCATGACATAGTTGGCTGCAATAAATGCAGGAACGTAGCCACGGGTTTCTTTGGGCAGTCGATAGTAAATCTTCCAGTAATCTCTGGCATCACCCGACCGTTTAATCGCTTTGTTTACATTCCCCGGGCCACAGTTATAAGCGGCAATAACCAGATGCCAGTCTTTATACATGTTATACAAATCGCGAAGGTAACGCACGGCAGCGTCAGTTGCTTTTATGGGGTCGCGCCTTTCATCAACAAAGGTGCTGATTTCAAGTTTGTACATTTTGCCGGTTGGATACATAAATTGCCACAAACCGACTGCACTTGCTACCGAATTGGCCCCCGGATTCAAGGCCGATTCAATAATCGGCAGGTATTTCAGTTCCATCGGAAGTCCGTATTTGGCCAGTGCCTCCTCAAATATTGGAAAGTAATAATTGGCAAGTCCAAGCATTACGGCAACCTGTTTCGGCTTACGTGCTGTGTACATGGTAATGAAATTCCGTACCGTGTGATTGTATGAAAGACTTACGGCAGATTGCATGGATTGCAGACGCTGAATATATACCGAGTCGGGTAAGGTTTGCTTGAGCGTATCGGCTTCAGCCAGTTCGGTACTGTCGAGCAGGAAGGCATTTTGCACATACCAGCTGTTTAGCATGCTGTCGAGTTTGTCAGCAAAAAATTTGTTCAGAGTTTCATCAGGAATGTGGTAATATTTCTCATAACCACTTATGGTATCGAGGGCTGAAACATTGATGGTACAGGCTTTCCGGATTGTTTCTTTCTTCATGCCGATAGAAAAGGCATGAGACCCGGCCAAGATGAGTAGAATAATGGTCAGTCGTAAAAATTTCATAGGCAGAACTTTAAAATGTGAACCGGCAATGTATTCCAACCAATTTATTGTCGAGACAAATCATTGGTCCCGGAACCCAGTTGATTGATAATTCATCGCTGATATCAAAGTTAAAAAAGTGAGCATCAACGCTCGCATCAATAATATTTACCGCGTAAAAAACTACCGTACCAATCACCACCATATCTCTGTCTCTTCTGGAGCTGTCTTTGTACCTCCGGAGTGTCTCAGTATAATTTGAGAGCTGCTCTGGCAACAAAAACCGCGGATTCACATTTTCCAGATATAGGTGTGAATTGGTAAAAGGATCGCCGTCAATAATGTCGGAATAAGCCTTTCTGTAAGTAGTATAACGCTCGTTGTTAAAATTAATAAAATATCCTAAAGTCGCAAACCCTCCGTAAACCAGTGGAACTTTCCAGTATTTTCGATTGTAAATCTGGCCTAAACCGGGGAATACAGCAGAATAAATGGTCGCCTTTCGGGGCGAATGTTTTACTTCTTGCCTTTCCGTTTTAAGTGTGTCGGATGCTTGTTTCTGACTAAAGGCAGAAAATCCTGTTGTGAACAACAGGATGATCAGCAACCAGAATCCATATCGTTTAAATGGTCTGATATTTATGTTGTTATGCATCTAATTTATCCAGAATTCCTAAAATTCGTTCCAGGTCTTTGGCCGACGAAAAAGGTATGGTTATTTTGCCTTTACCGTTTGGGTCCATCCTGAAATCTATTTTTGATTGAAAATGTTTACTCAGATGATTGTATAAATCCTGATATTCAGTTGGATATTTGGGCTTATGAGTGCGTTCTTCCGGTTGAAAGCTTGCACTGTCTTCATTGTAGTTCCTGACAATTTCCTCTACCCGGCGAACCGAAAAATCATTTTTAATGATTTCGTCGTAAATCATCAGTTGCATGTCGGAATCTTTAATGTTTACCAAAGCCCGGGCGTGTCCCATGGTGATGGTTTTGTCAACTATTCCCTTCTGAATTTTTGCCGGAAGTTTTAGCAAACGAAGGTAATTGGTTACAGTCGATCTTTTTTTCCCAACCTTATCGCTCAGGTTTTCCTGGGTAAGCTGGCATTCGTCGATTAACCTCTGATAGCTAAGGGCAATTTCAATGGCATCAAGATCTTCGCGCTGAATGTTTTCAACCAGAGCCATTTCAAGCATGCCTTCGTCATTGGCCGTCCGTATATAGGCTGGGATGGTGGTTAATCCGGCCAGTTTTGATGCACGGAACCGCCTCTCCCCGGCAATGATCTGGTATTGATCGTCTTCGAGTTTACGCAGGGTAATGGGTTGGATAATGCCAATTTCTTTGATCGAAGCAGCCAATTCATTCAATGCCTCCTCGTCAAATTTAGTTCGCGGCTGCCAGGGGTTTGCAACAATTTTCGAAATGTCGATTTCGTTGATGGAGGAACCAACCTCTTTTGTGGTGGTATCGGCCCCGTCAATCAAAGCCCCTAAACCTCTTCCCAGTGCACTCTTTTTTGCCATACTTCCAAGTGTTATTCAATGATTTTTTCTGAATTTTTAATCTTTGTCAGGTTGTTATTCTGAAGCAGCTCACGAGCCAGATTCATGTAGCTGGAAGCTCCTTTTGATGTTGCATCATATAAAATAGCTGGCTGTCCATAGCTGGGGGCTTCGCTTAATTTGATGTTTCGCTGAATGACAGTTTCAAAAACCATTTCCTGAAAATGCTTTTTAACTTCTTCGTGAACCTGATTTGAAAGATTCAGGCGTGAGTCGAACATGGTGAGCAAGAATCCTTCAATTTCGAGTTCTGGGTGCAGCTTCGTTTGGATTATTTTGATGGTATTCAGAAGTTTACCTAATCCTTCAAGTGCAAAATATTCACACTGAACCGGAATAATTACCGAATCGGCGGCAGTGAGGGCATTCACAGTGATTAAGCCCAAAGAAGGAGAGCAATCGATCAGAATAAAGTCATAATCATTCCTTATTTTTTCAATGACATGCCTCATTACCTTTTCGCGGTTCGGTAAATTCAACATTTCAATTTCAGCTCCAACCAGGTCGATATGCGAAGGAATCAGGTCCAATCCGGGTATTTCAGTATTCAGAATGATTTTTCTTGGGTCGAGTTCGTCAACGATACACTCGTAAATGCTGGTCTTTACATTCTTTACATCAAAGCCCACTCCGGAAGTGGCATTCGCCTGCGGATCAGCATCAATAATAAGTACTTTATACTCTAACACAGCCAGACTTGCTGCCAGATTTATTGCAGTGGTGGTTTTTCCAACTCCACCTTTTTGGTTAGCAAGTGCAATTACTTTTCCCATACAAAAACTACTTTTTTGGTAAGTTCCAAAGTTAATATTTTAAACAAAACCCGATAGTAAATATTTATTAATAAACCCTAAATGTATTTTAACTATCTGATTATCAATTTTATTTGATTTTATTTGCTTCTTTTTTTAGCAGTTCCGGATCAATTGGAACAACGCCTGATTTTTCGCATACTAATCCGCCTGCCAGATTGGCCAGTTGTGCTGTAATTGATTTGGATAACCCGGCAGCCATGCAAAGACTGGCTGTTGCAATTACGGTGTCGCCGGCCCCCGAAACATCAGCAATGGCGCGTATTTCAGCCGGGAAATGGCTTTGAATCCGACCGTCTGTGACCAAAATACCCAGCTCTGATAACGTAACAAGAAGCAGTCCAATTGCATTCTCTGATTTGAATTTTTCAGCTTCCTTCATCAGGGCAGTCAGGTCATTCTTGTCGATTTGTAAATTTAGTCCATCCCGAAACTCTTTAAAATTCGGTTTGAACAGATCTACTGACTGATAATGATGGAAATTCCGGTTTTTAGGATCAGCCGCAGTCAGGATGTTTTTTGTTTGGGCTTTTTTTACTACGGCTTGAATTAATTCAGGTGTAATTAGTCCCTTGTCGTAGTCGGCGAAAATGATTACCTGTATTGATTGCGTATTCAAAATATCCATAATCAGAGAAAGGATATTTTCTGCGAAGTTTTTGCCAATAGGCACAGAAACTTCCTGATCGACCCTGACTATTTGCTGACCACTGCTAATTATTCTGGTTTTTACAGTGGTCGGACGGCTATCGTCGGCAATGATTGCTTCTGAAGAAAGATTGTTTTGCCGCATCAGATCTGAAAAAATCCGGCCATTTTCGTCGTTCCCAATAACCGAAACCAATAGTGGTTTTGCACCAAGAGCCTGAACATTAAGACAAACATTTGCAGCGCCACCAAGCCGGTTTTCTTTCCGGGTTACGGCCACTACCGGAACTGGTGCTTCAGGAGAAATACGGTCAATGGTTCCCCAAAGGTAGTTATCGACCATGGCATCGCCGATAATCAATACTTTTAGCTCCGAAAATTTCCTGAAAATATGTTCGATGGTTTGCTTTTCCACGGTCTTAATTTTTCGAGGCACAAAAGTAGTAAAACTTCGTAACCTAAATCGGTGGTAACATGTCGAACAGTAGAATTTGCTACTCCTGCAAAGGAAATTAGGTCATAATGGATTTTAGATGACTGAGATAAATTTGCTAAGGAAGACGATTGAAAATTTGTGTAAAGCCTGCATTGATTCTTGAATAAAAGAATCCGAAGAAATCTTCCTGGTTGAGTCTCAGCCAACTATTTTCTCTGACGGGTGCATCTGGAAGAATTGAAAACAAGTCACAGGCCATTGTTTATGCCGTTATTTCCACCCTGGGAATTAATCACAGCGGCTGTAGCGATTGGTTATTGATCATTGAAGGAAGTCGCTTGATTCAGCAGTAGTGATTTGTTTTTTTCAAGAATCTGTACCTCTAAAATCCTAATGCAGGTATGAGATGTTATGAATTGGTCAATATTTAATGTATTTAGGTCAGCTAATCTTTCAACATTTGTGGCTCTAAAACTAACCAATATGACCGACTACAGGCGACTTGTGTCATTGGATGTCTTTCGTGGAATTACGATTGCAGCCATGATCCTAGTTAATTTTCCGGGCTCTCCAAAGTCCGTTTTTGCACAATTGGAACATGCATCGTGGATCGGATTAACCTTTGCCGATTTTATTTTTCCTTCCTTTATTTTTATTGTTGGCGTTTCGGCTGTTCTTTCTATTTCCAACCAAATGGAACAGGGAAAAACCCGTAAAGAAGTCGGACTAAGAGTACTTTGGCGCACAGCTAAAATCTTTTTGATAGGAATCGGGTTGAAAATTTTGCCAACATTTACTTTCGAGCGAATTGAATTACCTGGCGTTTTGCAGCGGATTGCGCTCGTTTTTCTGGCCTGCGGATTTCTTTTTCTCTACACGGGGTGGAGGACTCAGGTTGCCGTTGCTGCCGGAATTTTAATCGGTTACTTCCTTTTGTTGATTCTGGTAACGGTTCCGGGTTTTGGTGCCGGAGTGCTTGAACCCGGGAAAAATCTGGCAAACTGGCTGGATGGTGTCATCATTCCTCATTCGCTATTGAATAAAAAAGGATATGATTCGGAGGGTTTTCTAAGTACTTTTCCTGCTATTGCTTCTGGAATTGGAGGTTTGCTGGCGGGGAGAATTCTAAAGTCAGGCAAAGAAGTACGCCAAAAAGTGACTATCCTTACCATTACAGGAATACTGCTTGTTTTGGCCGGAACGTTCTGGGGATGGACCTTCCCTGTCATCAAAAAGATATGGACAAGTTCGTTTGCGCTGATTACTTCCGGATGGGCGTTTATAACATTTGCTTTTTTGATCTGGTTGATTGATCAGAAAAAAGTTACCTGGGGAACCAAACCGTGGATCGTTTTTGGAAGCAATGCCATTGCTATTTATGTCCTTGCCGATGTTTTTGAAACCATATTTGTTAAATCAGGATTACGCGAAGGTAGTTATACCCGCTTGGTTGGGTTAGGAGTGAATGCAAGTGCAGCATCATTGATCTGGGCCATATTTTCAGTAGGCGTTTGTTTTATTGCTGCACATCAACTCTATTCAAGGCGTATTTTCATCAAACTTTGATGTTACCATTACTAATATTTATTACTGAAATACTTTAAGAATTTTAACCTTATTGCCTGAAAAATTTATTAAAATGTGGCTATGAGGTTAAGATATAATTGAAATTGATTAAAATATTGTATGTTTTTGCCGGTTCAATCATCTTTCTTTGCTACTGATGTGAAGTAACTTTAAACTAATTTGACCAATGAATAAGCTCAAATCATTCCTGTTAATTTCAATCCTTTTTCCGGCTCTGGTTTACTTTTCGGGCTGCGGAAAGGTTAATCCTGTTCAGGAGTCGCGTGTCGAGTCTCTTACTTCGGGCTGGAAAATGCAACAGCAGCATAAACTTGCCGGTGTTGAGGAAAATTTAATTTCAGAAAAAGATTTTGATGCAGCGCTCTGGTACGATGCCATTGTTCCCGGAACCGTGCTTGGCTCGCTGGATGAAAAGGATGTTATTGAAGATCCAACCTTTGGCATCAATATGCTGAAATTGGATACTGTTCAGTTTAAACTCAATCAGCCCTGGTGGTTCCGGACCACTTTTCATGTGTCGGCCAACGACCTGAAAAAAGTTGTCTCACTTCGGTTTAACGGAATTTGTTATCGGGCCGATTTGTGGGTGAACGGACAAAAAGTGGCTGACAAAGATGTGTTTGCAGGTACTTACCGCCAGTTTTCATTTAATGTTAGTCGGTATGTTCAGGAAGGTGAAAACGTTCTGGCGCTGAAAATAATACGCTATGCTGATGGCGAATATTCGCTAAACTTTTGCGACTGGAATCCGCTTCCGGCGGATCGTAGCATGGGTATTTTCAGAGAGGTTTTTCTTGAAGTTACCGATGGGATAAAAATTCGCAGTCCGTTTGTGTATTCCAAAGTGGACACTGCTTCGAAAAGTGCTGCCGATTTATTTATTCAAACTGAAATTGTCAACTCAACCGATAAGCCCGTTGATGGAATTGTCCGGGTTAACTACGAAGTGGGTCAGGTGGAAAAAAAAGTGACTGTGCCTGCCAACGATACGTTGCACTGTGTTTTTAATCCCGATGAGTTTAAGCAGCTTTCGGTCAAAAATGTGGAGTTGTGGTGGCCAAATGGAATGGGCAACGCAAAGCTTTACAACCTGAAAACCGAATTTATCGCCGGAAACAAGACACTCGATCGGGTGGAGAACAAATACGGAATTCGCGAAATCCGAAGCTATATGAATGCCGACAAAAACCGCGCATTCGAAATCAATGGCAAGTTTGTGTTGTTGAAAGGCGGTGGTTGGGCCGACGATATTTTCCTTCGCGACACCCGTAAATCAGTCGAATCACAAATGCGCTATATTCGCCACATGGGCCTCAACAGTATTCGCTGCGAAGGTTTCTGGGGAAAGGATGAAGATTTGTATAACCTGTGCGACGAATACGGCGTGCTGGTCATGGTGGGCTGGAACTGCATCTGGGAATGGGAAGAGTACCTGTATAAACCAACCCACGAAAAATACGGCGGCGCTGTAACTCCGGAAGATATTAATTTTCTGGCTGCCTGTTGGAAAGACCAAATGCTTTGGTTGAGAAATCACCCTTGTATTTATGTGTGGATGCTCGGTAGCGATAAATTGCCCCATCCCGACCTCGAAATGAAATATGTTGCCTTGTTCAAAAAATACGATCCCTCGCGTCATTATTCTACTTCGGCGGGTGGTGCCGGTACCGAAAATAACAAGATCGTGGCCGAAGTTCCGCTGGTGAGCGATATTAGCGGCCCAACCGGAATGAAAATGTTAGGTCCGTATGCCTGGACTCCGCCTCATTATTGGTTTACCGACACTCAACTTGGTGGCGCCTATGGTTTCAATACCGAAACCTGCCCTGGTGCAACGATTGCTCCGTTAGCTTCGTTGAAAAAAATGATGCCCGAAACGGCGCTTTGGCCTATTGACAAAACCTACTGGGAATTTCATACCGGAAGAAACGAGTTTACATCGCTCGATCGCGATATCAATGCAATTAACGCACGTTACGGCAAATCGGATAATGTGGAAGACTTTTCTTTCAAGGCCCAGGTGAACAATTACGAAATTATGCGCCCACAATTTGAGGCATTTATTGCTCACAAACCCAAAAGTACCGGATTGGTACAATGGCAGCTAAATTCGGCCTGGCCCAAGCTGATCTGGCAATTGTACGATACTTACCTGCAACCCAACGGTTCGTTCTATGGAGTGAAAAAAGCCTGTACACCGCTTCATGCCATTTATCGCTATGGATTCGACGATATTTATCTGGCTAACGAAGATTTACAAACCGCTAAAAATCTGACTGTAAAAATCCGAATTTTTGATATTCATTCGAAAGAAATTTTTGCCGATCACTGGCAGGGCGATATTCCGTCGAACATCTCAAAATTCATCTACAAACTTCCTGAAATTAAAAATCTGACTCCGGTTTATTTCCTCGATTTACGCATTTTGAATCAGGAAAATCAGGAAGTTGACAACAGTATCTACTGGCTTTCGACACAAAAGGATATTCTTGATTATGAAGGCTCCAAGAAACTGTCATGGCCGTTCTATACTCCGACCAGTCAGTTTGCCGATTACACAGCCCTAAATCAGCTGCCCAAAGTCAAGTTGAATTACCAGTATGACTACACCACCGACAATGAGTTTGGAAATGTGAAACTGGTGGTCAGGAATCCTTCCGAATCGATTGCATTTTTTAATTTTATGGATGTGGTTGATCCCAAAAGTGGAAACCCGATTTTGCCGGTTTACTGGACCGACAACTATGTGACACTGTTGCCCGGCGAAGAACGCACTTATGAAGCTAAATTC
>CAYRBM010000040.1:31600-36769 GCA_964422425.1 uncultured Odoribacter sp. | reverse complement strand
GTGAGTCCAGATAATTAAAAAACAAATACGACATTATTTTATTCTGATTACTTAATTGAATATTTAATGATTGAAATATAGCCCAATAATAAGGTTAGATGTTTGTGCATGTCATTTCTACTTAGGTTGCCCGATAAAAATAAGGTTTAAAACCTTATCCTGCATTATTAACCTCAGTAGTCAGGGCAAACATCAATGATTGTAAACCTTATTACCTTGTTTGTAGTCTTATACTAAATTTTTTATTCGAACTCAGGTTATTTTAGGAACAATCAGGACGAGGGATCAAAGAAGAAATTTTAGTGAAGTACTGTCTAGCAGCAATTTTCTCATTTTTTCTTTGGCCCGCCGAAGCTGCGTTTTTACTGTATTTTCTGAAATATTATTGATTTCAGCAATCTCCTGAAGTTTACGGCCAAAAAGGTATTTTTGCTTGAACAGTTCCCCCATTTGTGGCGGAAGCTGAGCAATGGCTTCCTGTACTTTGGCAATAATTTCGATATCGACCCAGCCAGGAGAATCATCTTCGTTGAGCAACGCTTCCAGATACAAAAGTTTATGTTTGTCCTGAACGTGGACATCGCGCAAATAATTCAGGCACCGGTTCCGAACAGATTGGTAGAAGTAGGATTTTAGTGAAAGCTGGATGTCAATGCGCTGGGTATTCTCCCAAAAATAGATGAAGAGGTTTTGGACAATGTCTTCGCAGGCCTGCCGGTCGAATATAAATCCTTCGGCATACCTGATCAGATGAGGATAATATTCATAAAACAAAGCTTCGAAAACCTTGCGATTCCGGTTTTTTATTTCACCCAGCAATATTTTATCCTCAACCTTCATTTTCTGTTTTCTGTCTTACAAAAATTGTAAAAATACATCAGGAATTTGATGAAAAGGTTTAAAATTTATTCTCGTGGTCCCGAAAGGAAGCTGATTCCAATTTTTTTAACGTTGAGAAAATAATATAACCCAAAATGCTTTTGCCTTGTGATGTTCAAACAGAAAAGGCAAACGATGAACGAAAATAGCCTAAGTTTGATATAAATCAAGTAATTATGATGATATTATTTCTGTTTAGTTTTTCAGGTTCTGGAATCTAGGCAGTTAAGTTATTTTTCGAAGATTGATGATTCCCTTTTTTAAGTTTTTTTAACCGTTTGCACATCAAATTGTGCCGAATTTGGGCTTTGGTAATCTCCTTTTAAATCAGAATTGGAAGCATTTTTTGTTTAATCGCCTGTAACACAGTGATTTTAAATGGAGTTAATTATTTTTTTATTTGAAGGGAATACCGTAAATTTAAATGACTGACTTTTTCAGTAAGCGTACCGGAAACCTACGGGGGGAGAGGATTGTGACGGATTTGTAGGATGATGAAAAGAAATTTGTATTTTTAAAGCGAATTGCATCAATCTACATTAATACGACTCGTATAAAAAGGGAAAGTGATCGGTTGCGGAAGGATAACTTCCAAATTACTGTGAAACGAGGATGATGGCGACGGCCAAAAGAAATTTGGGCCTGATTCAAAGTCAGTTAAGTGTTGATTGGATTTGCAATTAGATATGTCATTTTTTACGGAAATAATTTCTGGATGGCCAGGATTATTGTTTGTTGCGATTTTGTGGATACTTGTCCGCAGAATCAACAATCATAATCTACACACCCCCTGGTCATTCACTTGGTGCCTGTTCTTCAAACAGTGCGCTGATTTCCTGCATACACCATATACAGTTTTAGCAAAAGGGCAACTTTTTGATTCCCCAACAGGAGCTGGCCTCCCCTCAGCATCTTATCCCCCGGGTTTTATACCTATTGTCAAATCCAATCGTCCGGACTTTTCCGCCTTTTTATCCGGATCAGCATCAAAGGCTGGTTTCCTGTTGGGAATTTTATTCGTCTTTTCTTTTTCCACGCTTCATGCGGCATCCGTTTCCTCTTCCGCTGCCGGGGGCAACTGGAGTGATCCATCTTCATGGGTGGGAGGTATGGTTCCGGGTAACGGCGATGAGGTCGTCATTGCCGCAGGATCAAAAGTTATCATCAATTCCGATGTAACCCTTTCTTCTCTTTCTGTTTCCGGAATTCTGGAATATGAATCGGGCGCTGCACGTACGCTGACCGTAACCGGCATTGTGACCATCAACAGCGGCGGGGTTTTCCGAAGCGCTCAGTCGGGAACAATTAAAAATCACCGGCTGATTGTTCATGGAAGTATCATCAACAACGGAACCATCGATTTTAGCGCCAATGCCAATGAAACCGGCGTTGAAATAGTTTTTACCGGTGCCGGAAATGCTATTTTCAACTGTAGCGATGCTCCGCTGACCAATTTAAGAGGCTCAAACGGATTGGTTTTGGACAAGGGTACTTCAGCAGCTTCTGTGCTTTCATTTACCCCGGGAAATAATTTCCGCGTTCAATCCGATGGAAGTTCAAATGCTCCCGGTTTTTTATCCATCGTCAACGGAACGTTTAACATCATCGGCTCTAAAAGCTTCAGTAATCCGGTTTTCGATGCCGCCGGGAGTTTTACCATTCCGGCCACCGGAGGCTTTTGGCTGGGAAACCAGAATGCCACTGTAACGGCAATGGACGGAACACTAACCAATCTGGGCGATTTGAAAATGACCAACGGAACGCTTCAGGTAGGAAAATCTCCCGAACATGCACTGAAAAACAAGGCCAACGGGCAGTTTAAATTGACCGGAGGAACTATCGTAGTTGCCGGAGGACTTGAATTGGAAGGAGGTAACAGCAGCATCTCGGGCGGTGTGCTTAACCTCGCCTCCCGCGCAAAAACTGCCAGTGCGCCAGCTTTTAGCGTTTCGGCACAGGCCCGGCTCGAAATATATGGCGACCCCATGATTACCCTGACTTTCCCCAATTCGAAAAATGCACCCGCCAGTGATATCCAGATTTTGGGAGGAAGCGGCTTCAAATCCATCAAGGGCGGAACCATTCAATTGGGAACAGCAGACTCACCTGCCGGAAGCACGTTCCTGGTAAACAGTGCTCAGGAGCTGGATAATCTGGATGTTTTCGATGAATGTTCCATTCGGGTGATGAACTCCTCAGGCATCGATCTTCAGCAAACGCCGGTTGATTCCTTGCCGTTGATTGTTTTCGACCGGACTGCACCCGAACTTACAGCCCCGCCAAAAATTACCCTGAAATGTGGTGATCCGGTTCCGCCGGTATTCCGCTCGCTGCAGGAGTTTACCAGTGCTGGTGGCGATGCATCCGACAACTGTACCCTTTTGCCGGCCAGCTTTAAACTGTCAGGGCAAGTTCAGAGCAGTGTCGGTTGTCCCTACACCATTACCCGAACCTACGAGGTAAAAGATAACTCCGGAAACGCGGGCACAGCCGAACTCGTGATTGTGGTGGAAGGAGAGGGGCCCCAGCCCGAAGCGGTAGCCGAAAGCGTTTCAACAGAAGAGTTGAAGTTAAAATCGGCGATGGCGACCTTCACAGCCGTCCAAACCGGGAACTGGAATGATCCGGCAACATGGAGTTCAACGGTAACACCATCACCTGCCGATAATGTCATTATTCCAGGGCCATATACTGTAACCGTTAATTCAGCTGCTTCATGTGATAATATCACCATAGATGCAGGAGCTACGCTGAAATTCAGTGGTACCAACACCTTGCAGGTAAATGGAAATTTATTAAACAATGGAACAATTTCAAGTTTAGGTGCTACTGGCAAAATATTACTCTATGGTAACTGGACGAACAATGGAACCTACAACGGCGACACCAACGGTATCGTCGAATTTACAGGTGCCAATCCAGCTTCAATCGCGGGATCTTCTACAACTACTTTTAAGCAGTTTATAGTCAATAAGGGAGCTTTAGCTGATGTTGTTCAGGTCGCCAGCAATATTCAGTTGAATGGAGATATTGTGTTTACCAGAGGAACTTTGCAGGTAAATGCTGGAGTGACCGTAAATTGCACACATAATTCAGGGTTTATTATTGAACAACCCGCAGGTCTTAAAATTCTGGGAACCTTTAATTCCGGCGCATTTTCAATCGATAACAAAGGCGTGTTCGAAGTTGCCGGAGGAACCGCAAATTTAGGAACTGCTGTGGGGAATAGCCTTACCATAATGAGCACAGGCGATTTCACGTTAAGTTCAGGGCAAATCAATATTGCTGGTCGCCTGGAGCTATCCGGAGGCGATGCCATTATTTCGGGCGGAACCTTAAACATTAATACGGTTGGAAATAACAGTGCATCCCCATCCTTCTACCTTAGCCCAACATCTACGATAAACATGAGCGGTGGAAGTATCGTTTTCCAGAAACCGAATGGCACTGGAAATCTCGACATGTCTATAATGACGGGTAGCGGGGCCAAAACCTTCAGCACCGGAAATATCACTTTTGGAGGGACAGCCGGAACTTACCGGATATCGAGTGAAATTTATCCGTTTCCTTCAACTATCGCCGTCGCAGCTGGTGCGAATCTTATATCAAAACTTTTTGTTACCAGTTCAGGAACGTATAATTTCCCGTTGGTTGACCAAAGCGGAGCAGCTATTCCGGCAAGTGTTACTTTTTCTGGAACACCATCGGTGGGTGCTTCAATTCAAATTGAGACCACTGGAGCTAAATACTCCCCAAACAATAAAAGTTCTGTCAATTATTTAAACCGTTTCTGGACGTTTACTATCAATGGAATTACTAATCCAGTTGATGTGACTACTGCTTATACTGTTGGAGATATTGCAGGCACAGAATCGGAAATAGCTGCCGGAAGTTTCGTCTCATCATGGACTAAATTTGGAGTGGTAAATACTACAGCACATACCCTCTCTGTTAATGGCATTACTGCTTCAAACTTTACCATTACCGGTATTACCAGCGATCCGCCAACGGTTACGGCCTTAGCCAGCCCCAATGCCATTTGCCTTGGAGCATCATCAAATCTGACCGCTACTCCGGTTGGGGACTCACCATTTACCTATTCCTGGGTTTCAAATCCGGCCGGATTTACTTTCTCCAGCGCAACACCCACTGTAACGCCAGTTTCAACAACAATTTACACAGTTACAGTTACTGATGGTAATGGGTTTACGGCAACTGATGCTGTGACGGTTACCGTGCATCCAACCCCAACTGTCACAGCGCCAGCCAATCAAACCTATTGCAACGGAG
>CAYRBM010000040.1:24691-31500 GCA_964422425.1 uncultured Odoribacter sp. | reverse complement strand
TCACCCCTGTTGCCGGATCAGCCACGGTTAGCATTACCCCGCGGGCCAATGGATGCGTTGGCACTGCTGTGACTTATGGCATCACTGTGCATCCAACCCCAACTGTCACAGCGCCAGCCAATCAAACCTATTGCAACGGAGTTGCTACGACAGCCATTACGCTTTCCGGAACTCCATTGGGTGTTGTTTTCGATATTTCAGGGGGATCGAGTGTAGGACTTGCAGACCAGACTGGTGTAACTTCCATACCTGTATTCACCCCTGTTGCCGGATCAGCCACGGTTAGCATTACCCCGCGGGCCAATGGATGTGTTGGCACTGCTGTGACTTATGACATCACCGTTAACCCCGAGCCAACCCTCAACACTGCAACTCAGGCCTCTGTGGTTTGTGCCGGTAGTCCTGCAACAATTAACCTCACGGGATTAGTTCCCAATACCACCTTTACACTCAATTACACCATCAACAGTGTGCCACAAACGGCGGTAACCGGCTTAACTGCATATGCTTCGGGAAATAGTAGTTTTAATACTCTGAACCTTACAGCCACTAACAACGGCCAAACGCTGCAAATCGCCGGGATCACGATTACCAGCTCCACACCCAATTGCAGCAAAACATTTGCTAAGGATGTTACCTTGCAGGTTAATTCCTCGCCAGTTTTAACTTCCTGCCCTGCCGGTCCCATTAACCTGAATACTGCTGCCGGAACCTGCTCTGCAACGGCAAACTATACGGTAACTGCCTCTGGCTTACCTGCGGCTACTTACACTTACACGTTTAGTGGAGCTACCACTGGTTCGGGAAATGATACCGGAACCGGTTCCTTATTTAATATTGGAACAACAACTGTCAGAGTAACGGCCAGTAATACTTGCGGAAGCGTGGGATGTACGTTTACTGTTACCGTGGTAGATAACATTCCACCAACGATAACATGCCCTTCCGCTATCACACAAAATTCAGCTTCCGGTTCGTGCAATGCCTCGGTCAATGTTCCTGCTCCAACCTATGGAGACAACTGCTCAGTTTCAAAACTTACCTGGGCAATGACCGGCGCCACAACAGCCAGTTCACCTCCAACCGGGATCAATGAGGTTGGTACTTACACCTTCAACGTTGGTGTAACCACGGTTACCTATACAGTTACCGACGCGGCAGGAAACCCCGCAAATTGTGCGTTTTCGGTGACCATTACCGACAATACCCCTCCGGTAATCTCTGGTTGTCCGACCAATATGACTGTCAATACAGGACCTGGCCGTACTACCTGCAATCAAATAGCCTCCTGGGCAGATCCGACGGCATTGGACAACTGTAGCGGGGTGCTGACTTACGCTACACGGAGTCATGCCCCGGGAGCGCTTTTCAATGTGGGTACAACAACAGTAACTTATACATTTAAAGACACCAGTGGAAATACCGAAACCTGCACCTTTACAGTAACAGTAGTGGATAATACTCCGCCAACATTTACTGTCCCTGCGGCCACTACTGTTTATACTGATGCTACATGTGCTGCCAACATTTTACCAGCACAAACCGGAAGTCCCTTTACGCTTTTTGATAATTGCACACTCTCTACTTCGCTTGTTGTTTCTTATTCCGACGGAGCAAATGTTCCCGGAACGTGTTCGGGTAATTATAGCTTTACCCGTTCATGGGGAGTTACTGATGCGGCAGGCAATTCCTCAACTCAAACGCAGGTTATATCGGTTCATGATAATGTTCGTCCACTTATTACAGTTCCTTTGGATGTTAACTTGCAATGTGGTTCAAGTACACTTCCAGGAATCACGGGCACTGCTACTGCAACAGATAATTGCTCTGGAACAATTTCAATAACATATACAGACTTAGCAACAGGTGGAACTTGTGATCAGGTTATAACTCGCACATGGCGGGCTACTGACAATTGCGGAAATTTCCAGACCGGAAATCAGATTATAAGAGTTACAGATACTCAACCTCCGACTGTTTCTTTGATTTTTCCTACATCGGTTGCATGTCCCGGTTCAGTACCGGATCCGGATCCGGGAATAGTTATAGCTAGCGATAATTGTGGTACAGTCACCGTAACGCATTTTGATGACGTTGCGAATGGTCTAACTGCAAAACCTGGTTATTGTCCTGAAAGTATAACTAGAACCTATCGCGTTACAGATATATGTGGAAACTACACTGATGCTACTCAAACAATTACTATAACTTATTTGGACCCCTCCTGCAGCACTTGTGAAAAATGCGGTACGCAGAATTCTTTCCATACAGTTAATATGACAGGTACCCCTACTGCAACAATAACTTTTACTGATGTCTTTCGTGATGATAAATGTTGTCCGGATATTAATAAACAAGATATATGTGCCTCCTTTAATGTAATGCTTGATAAAGATGCTGTTGGAGTTCAGGTGGATATAACAAATCCGGCGCCCAAAGGAAAAGATCAGGGTGATTGGTGGAGGGTTGATTGCGGTGATCCGAATTATCCAATTGTAGGTGGTAAAATAGTCTGCTTACCTACTCAGGAATTTCATTTATTTACCTATTGTCATCCGGCTCAGGGGGGAGGTGCCAGAGATAATGACTGGACTTTTACTTCCATTTCAGGTGTATCCATCAAAGATGAAATCAGGGCTCGGGTTGATTGTAATCAGCAGCTTACAGTTACAGGAACACTTTCTCCAACTTGGACAAGTATTTATCCAGGAAATGAAGGTGATTATAATAGCTATTTGTCAAATCGATTCATTTCAAATCCAATTTTTTCTGCTCCTGAAGGAGCTCCTCCGATTGTCAAATATAAGATATGTGGAAATATTAGTGGAAATATTTGTACTCCTTCAGGTTTTGATTGTGATACAGTTATAGTCTATGTTCGTGAGGATATTGAAATAAATATCAACATTAATCCTGATTTGATGTGTGTTGATAATTTTTCAACCATTTCTCCAACTATAGCTCCTGCTGGTAATTATACCTTAGAGTGGATTGCTCCTAATGGAATCAGAACTATCGCGAATTCTTATACACCTTCACAAACAGGTCTTTATACTCTAGTGGTTACAGATATTCAGGGAGGTTTACCATGTAGTACAGCAACTCAAACTTTTAATGTTGCTTTTGATTTAACAGGACCATCCATTCAGGCTCCCCCTTCCGCTCTTGAAGTTCAATGTAACGATCCGAATTACCAGAACATCATCAATGCCTGGAGAAATTTAGCAACTGCCACCTATATCAATGCGCAAGGCAATACGGTGACAGCCACAGTGACCAATGATTTTGATTTTAGTAAGCTGAACATGACCTGCGGAAATGTGGTGACCGTTACGTTCTCGGCTGTTGACCAATGTTCAAACAGTAATCTGGCTACTTCAACCATCACCGTTATCGACAACATTACCCCAACCATTACGGTTTCTCCGCAAAACATGACAGTTGAATGCGATGGTGCAGGTAATGTTGCAGCCTATAACGCCTGGCTGGCCAGCAACGGGGGAGCAGTAGCTACCGACGATTGCGGAACTGTTTCCTGGACTTACACCGTTACACCCATGTCTGATTTATGTGGGATGACCGGCGTTGCAACCGCCACGTTTACGGCCAGCGATTGCAAAAATACTGTGAGCGCAGCGGCTACATTTACCATCATCGATACACAGCCTCCTTTGGTAACCGGCACATTGACGCCTTCAACCATCGAAGGCTGTTCGGCGACTGCGGTTCCTGCTGCAGTAAATTCGGTTGCTGCGCTCGAAGCTTTGGGAATTACGATTAACGATGCCTGCTCGGCCGATGCGCAATTAACCGTTACCAGTGCCGATGCATCAGCCGGAACTTGTCCGGTAGTGATCACTCGCACTTACACCATTTCCGATGCCTGCGGAAACAGTGCGACAGTTACGCAAACCATCAGTATCGACGATACAACCCCTCCTGCAATTACTTGCCCCGGGCCCTATTATCAGAATGCCAATCCGAATACCTGTATTGCATTTCCGGTGAACTTTGGTACAGCCACCGTTACCGATAATTGCGGTACTTATACCGTTACAAGCGATGCTCCTGCCCAATTCCCTGTTGGGGTCACTACCATTACCTGGACAGCAACCGATGCTTGTGGAAACATTTCGACATGCGAGCAGTATGTGACTATCTACGATATTCAGCCTCCGGTTATCGACTGTACGACTACCGTTATCAATGCAACAGTTGGCCCCGGTCAGTGCGATGTGGCCGTGGGGCTGATTACTCCAACCTATACCGAAAATTGCAATGCAAACGGTTCGCCAACGGTTACCGTAACCCGCAGTGACGGACTGCCTGCCACTGCCAATTTCCCGGTTGGAACAACCACCGTGGTTTGGACGGTTACCGATATCTACAACAATTTTGCGACCTGTACGCAAACAATAATTGTAACCGACAACATTGCGCCAACAATCACTTGTCCAACTGATGTGGTGGCAACTGCGCCGACCGCAACCTGTCAGATGCTGGTAACTCCTATTGGCCCTCCAACAGTTAACGACAATTGCGGTACGTACACCTTAACCTGGACCAAATCGGGCGCTACCACCGGAAGCGGGGTTGGCGATGTAAACAATACCATGTTTAATGGCGGAGTTACTTCGGTGACCTACACGGTAACCGATGCTGCGGGAAACAGCGCTTCGTGCAGTTTTACGGTGACTGTGAACGATCAGGTTCCGCCTACCATTACTTTCTGTCCCCAAAATGTGCTCGAAACCTCTTTAACTGATTTTTGCGAGTTTTCTGTTACTTCAGTTCCGCAGCCGACAGCTGTTGACCCTTGCGGATCGATTGTTTCTATAACTCACAATTCGCCGTATGCCACCAACTCATCAACAACCGATGCCTCGGGAATTTACCCGGTGGGCACAACTACAATTACCTGGACTATAACCGACAATGCAGGAAATATAGCGACCTGTGTGCAGACCGTGACTGTGACCGACCGGCAGTTACCCGAATTGACCTGTCCCGGTGATGAAACTTATGCTGCCGATCCTGGAGTCCTTTATAAGCTTAACGTGGACATTGAACCCCCAATATATGCTGACAATTGTCCCAGTGTTGTTTTAACCTGGACAATGGGTGGAGCAACTACGGATACTTCATCCAATACCACAGGCATAAGCATGGTGCCCACTCCATATCCTCAACTGAATGTAGGAGTGACAACGATTACTTACACATTAACTGATATTGGCGGACAGTCCGTGTCGTGTACGTTTGCAATCACCATTACCTCAGCACCTGAAATTGAATGTGCCGACCCTATCGTTCACGATGCCGATTCCGGAACCTGCTCGCACACGGTTGATCCGGGCTTTCCGACACTGGTACAGGGGGGACAACCGATAATCTGGACCTGGAGAATTGACGGCCCCGGGTCGCCTAATGAGGCCAACGGAACCTTTGTAGGTAGTGTCTCTAATCCCGGACCACCTTCTATCGGTCCATATCCGTTTAAAACCGGTACCTCAACCATTACCTGGACGGCCAGTAACATTTCGGGAAGCGATACGTGTACCCAAACCGTTACGGTTATCGATACCGAACCACCGACCTACAACCCGCCACCCGACGATGTTGAGTTTTGCGTGATTAACCTGATTTCGGCCACTTATTCAGAAACGGCTGTCGAAGGGGTTGTGAAAAATCCAGATCCGGATTATTACTTGTTTAAAGCAGGAGATACCGACCTCGACCTCGACCTGGGAAATGTAACCGATAATTGTTGCGCATCAACCGCTAATATGCTCATTCGGTGGGAAATTCATTTAAGCACAGGGAATGTAATTTCGGGGTCGAATCAGCCTTCGAGCTATACCTCCGATATTCCTTTGTGGGGCGATGGAATAAATTATCAGGAAGTTGAACATCAAATTTGGTACTGGATTACCGATTGCAACGGAAATGAGATGGTTGACCCCATTGTAAGGCGAATAACCGTTTTGCCACGACCAAGAATTACAAAAATTAACTGAGATGAAGAAGAAAATAAAAACCCGTACTCACCCCCTGCCCATCTTCGATGAGCTTCCCCCTCTCTACCCGGTAGAGAGGGGGGAACTGGAGCTTGCGACGGTCGGGGGTGAGTCCGAAAAAAGACGAAACATGAAAAAACATAAAATCCGAACTCATCCCGCGCCCTCCGGTGGAGCGCTTCCTCCTCTCTATGAAAATAGAGAGGGGGGCTGTCAGCTGGCTGACAGGGGGGTGAGTCCGTAAAGAAGCCGGAGAAATGGGAAAAGATAAAAAAATGTAAACTCGAACTCACTCCCTGCCCGTCTGCGATGAGCTTCCCCCTCTCTACCCGGTAGAGAGGGGGGAACTGGAGCTTGCAACGGTTGGGGGTGAGTACCAGAACTAACAACAAAAATTGAAATTATGACAGAGCTTCCAACATCAATTAAAAGAGCAAGAGAGCTCCGCAAAAAAACGACAGGAGCAGAACAGCTTCTTTGGTTGAATCTGAGGAACCGAAATATGTTAGGGTTGAAGTTTCTTCGGCAGCACCCAATCATTTATCAGGTGTCTCAGAACCGGCCATATTATTTTATTGCTGATTTCTATTGTGCAGAAAAAAACCTGGTGCTGGAAGTTGACGGCCTGATTCATGAATTGCAGAAAGAGGAAGACCAACATCGGGAAGATATTTTGAAGAGTTTGGATCTTAATATTTTGAGGATTAAGAATGAAGAAGTTGAGGATATTTCAAAGGTATTGGAAAAAATAAGAGGATATGTTTTGAATTTATAACCCCGTACTCACCCCGA
>CAYRBM010000040.1:16621-24591 GCA_964422425.1 uncultured Odoribacter sp. | reverse complement strand
GCCCACCTTCGGTGTGCTCCCCCCTCTCTATGAAAATAGAGAGGGGGGATGTCAGGTCAGCTAGCTGACAGGGGGGTGAGTCCGCAAAGAAGCCGGAGAAATGAAAAAAGATAAAAAAATAAAAACCCGTACTCACCACGCGCCCATCTGCGATGAGCTTCCCCCTCTCTACCCGGTAGAGAGGGGGGACGATTGCCAGCAATCGTCGGGGTGAGTCCGCAAAAACACAGCATAAAAAATGAAAAACAAAATGAAAAAATAAAAACACGTACTCACCCCGAGCCCACCTTCGGTGTGCTCCCCCCTCTCTATGAAAATAGAGAGGGGGGATGTCAGCTAGCTGACAGGGGGGTGAGTCCCCAAAAGAAACACGATTAATAACTATAAAAACAAAAAAATGAAACAACTTTACATGCAAACAGAAACCCCGAAAAACATTCTGGAGCGTAATCAGGCAAACCATTTAGCAATTTTTTGCCGGAAAACAAATTGTAACATGAACCTCATAACCCCAATTTCGGTAGGGCATTGGAGGGGCCCCACTATTACGGAGAACCTCTGTAAAGGGCCGCCAGGCCGCCCGCGAAGTCCCGGAATGTTCCGGGGGCATCCGCCCGATGGGAGTTCTCCCCCCGACAGCGGGGCAGATCGGGCTGCTTCCCCCCTCTCTTCTGGAAGAGAGGGGCAGGGGGTGAGTCCCCAAAAAAGTCAAATTTTAAATACCGAATTTCAATTTTTAAACCATACAAATACCAAATTTTATTCACAGTTAAATTTTACGATTATGAAAAAGCTATTTTTTATTCTGATTTTGGCGGTTTTCGCCAGCATGACGGTCTCTTATGGACAGACTTATGTAACTGTGCCTTCAGGGGCTCCTACTTGTATTACCCCTACGGCTTTGTCTTCTTGTAGTACGACAAATCCTTTAAATCCATCTCCAGGTCAAAATTATACTTATACTGTAAATACAAGTGCTGCAACGAATGATATCCGTTGGTTTGTAATCAATAATGAGGATCTCAAAAATGCCACACCTGTTGTTAATATTATTGATCCAACCTCTGGAGTATTAGCTAGTACAAGTACCTATATCGATAAGTCAGATGGAACAGGCAAGTATATATTAGCACTTGGAACCAACAATGCTTATAACTTGAATGGAACATCGGGTGATGCTACTTCTCAAGGTGGTACTTCAATTGATATTTCATGGAAAAACTTTGATGGGAATCAACCTCATGAAATACTTTTGGTCGCTTATGTAACAGATAATGCTGGCTGTACCGATAACATAGTTGTTTGGAGGATTGTTCCGAAAAACACTTTTACTTTGGACATAGCTTCACTTAAACAGGATGGTACTAAACTTGGAGATGCTGGATCAACCACAGTAGGCCCTTGCGTCTCTGAGATTGAAAAAGCAACTTATGCTTCAGTTGATAATACGTCTGGAACGGGAAATTTGACAGTAGATTATGGTGAAAACTGGGTATTCTTTATTGTAAATGCTAACAACTTCGTTGATTCTTGGATGCCAACTTTCCAGATTACTTACACTGGGCAGGCTGCAGCTGTTAATTCGGCTTCTTGGACATATCTCCAGGCTGCAACCAATTCCGCTGCTACTTGGAATGCTATTGATGTATCAACAGGAGTCAGTGCTCAGCCAGTTATTGCCGGAGGTTCTGCTGCTGATGGTACGCCAATTAATACAGCTGGATCTAAAAAGGTTTCTGGGACTGGTGGCGAATGTATCGTAGTTAGAGTTCGATTAGATTATGGAACAACTGCTGAAAATGCTGTTGATAGAAACTTGACTTTGGCAGTAGATGGAGTTATGTATGATAATGATAATGCCACAGGCACCTTCTATGATAACTCAACATTATTTGGTGATTTGCATCATGCCACCTGTTTAACAGATGGCTTTACAAATGATGTCGTTACAACTACAATTACTGGAAGACCTGAAATCACTGCTGTTGCACCGGCAACGCCAGTTGAAACTAAATCAGGGGATGGACAGTAGTATATGATCTAACTTTTTTCTAAAGCCCCCTTTTCCGGTTAGCCTTCAGGCTGGCCGGAAAAACGGGGAGGTTCGGGAGAAAGCCGAATTGCAAAAGTGAACTATGCCCGGGGAGTTGTAAAACAGCTTCAGGGGCTGGTAAAAAAGCCACCGCGGTTTTTGGTACAGGCACCGCGAAAGTTGAAACAACGACCGCTGTTTATGAAATAGACGCCCGCATTTGCGAAACAGGCAACCGCAAAGTTGGAATTCGCAAAGGCAAATATGGAATAAGCATCCGCAAAGTTGAAACAGGCACCTGAAAAGTTGGATTTCCGACAGCGAAAGGTGTAATACGCATGATGAAACCTGGAACAGGCACAGCGAAAGATGGAATGACCGGCAGCACAAACCGGCAGCAATCGTTCAAACGTGTCGTGGTTCGCTCTAAAAGTAAAATTACACGGTGCTGCACAGTGGAAACACAGCGTAAAACCGTGTAAAAGCAACAACAATAATAAATAACCAATAATAAATCATCAATCTATGAATGACAGGCTCGACGCCGGGGGATCAACCTTTGCAAATCCATTGAATCTCCCGGCCGACAGCCAATTAACGAAAAGAGTTGCGGGTTACGCGATGCGAGTTTCGGGTTCACCCGAATGCGAACGTCAGTGCAAACATAAAACGCTGTGACCTGTGTGCTTGGGTGGTTAAATATAAAAACCACAATAGTCACATAGAGCACAATAGAAAAAAGATCAATGGTTAATGACAAAACTAGGTGACCTATGTGTCTATGTGGTTTGTAACAAAGAAAAATGAAGATTAAAGTTTCCCATATCGTACGTTATTCAGCGTTTGTAGCGCTGTTGCTGCTGGCTTTGGCTCCCGTCATGGCCCAGAACATTGCGCGTGTTGGCGAAACAACAATCATTTCCATTGAACTGGGTCCGGGCGAAACCGCAGCCTGGGAGCTTTATACAGTGCCTGCTGATCCGGATTTCAATTTCGCAACAGAGCCCGGCGAGACATCGCCCAGCTATGCCGATTTTGTGGGCGGAACAACCAGCACTACGGTTAGTATTCTTTGGAAGCAGCCCGGAATTTATTTTATTAAGGTTACTGCAGTTGATGCAGCAGGATGTACCAATAATCTGAGAATGTATAGAATGGAAGTGCTTCCTTCACTTCCAACCGCCGTATGGATCCCGCCAACTGACATTTGCGTGGGCGAAACGGCCACCCTCACGGTTGAATTAACCGGAACGGGCCCCTGGAGTGTCACCTTTACCGATGGAACCACCACCCGAACGGTGACCGACATCCAGACCAGTCCGCATGAAATACCGATTGATCCCGGCCCGAAGGCCACTACAGAATATACCATTACCAACGTAACGGATAAATGGGGAACCAACAACTACCCGGTTGATCCTCCCAAAGCCGTTCAGGTGGTAAACCCAAAACCCAACAGTTCACCCATATACCGGGTTGGGCCGTAGGGGATGATTAAATAAATAATGAATGATCCGGATTTTTCGCCACGAAGTGGCAATATATTAAAAGAGTTGCGGGTTACGAGTTGCGCGTTGGCTGGAATACGAACCTTGACGCTTCAAACGAAAGGATTCGACCTCAGTGAAACGCTGTGTTCCCACTGTGTAGCACCGCGTAACTAACGATAATGCGAATGATCAGGATTTCGCCACGAAGTGGCAATATATCCTAGCCCAGTGGCATCGCCCTGGGGATACGAAATGTGAATAGTAAACATCGCCCTGTAAGGGCAGCATAAAAATGAACAATGACACAAACACGATTTGCAATAAATCCCATGTTGCCCCTTCAGGGCGCCAACGGATTGGTTGTTCTGTTTACCCAAGGCGTTGCTATTGGGCTAGATTATATTGGGCCTTCAGCCCGTAGCATGTGTCAATGTAAACGATTAAAATCAGGATTTTTCGCTACGAAGTGGTAGCATATTAAAAAGAGTTGCGGGTTATGAGTTGCGCGTTGGCTGGAACACGAACCTTGACGCTTCAAACGAAAGGATTCGACCTCAGTGAAACGCTGTGTTCCCACTGTGTAGCACCGCGTAACTAACGATAATGCGAATGATCAGGATTTCGCCACGAAGTGGCAATATATCCTAGCCCAGTGGCATCGCCCTGGGGATACGAAATGTGAATAGTAAACATCGCCCTGTAAGGGCAGCATAAAAATGAACAATGACACAAACACGATTTGCAATAAATCCCATGTTGCCCCTTCAGGGCGCCAACGGATTGGTTGTTCTGTTTACCCAAGGCGTTGCCATTGGGCTAGATTATATTGGGCCTTCAGCCCGTAGCATGTGTCGATGTAAACGATTAAAATCAGGATTTTTCGCCACGAAGTGGCAGCATATCCCAGCCCAGCGGCCTCGCCCTGGGGATACGAAATGTGAATTCAAAGGGCGCCCTGAAGGGGCAACATATAAGTTTTAAAAAATTAGGCGTATGTCGCAATCATTGTCTAAATTGTATGTGCATATCATTTTTCACATTAAAAGCAAAAGTTGTTTTATCAAAGAGGAAGATGATCGAGAACTGTATGCCTATATTGGTGGCGTCCTGAAAACATCACATTCGATACCTGTTCAAATAAATGGGACAGAAGATCATATTCATGTATTGTGCATCCTGTCAAAAAATATTTCGTTATCTGAATTATTGGAAGATATAAAGCGCAATAGCAGTAGATGGATTAAAACCAAGGGTGAACATTATCGTGATTTTGCCTGGCAGGGAGGGTATGCAACATATTCAGTTAGTCAGTCAAAAGTTGAGGTTGTTGAAAAATATATTCAAAATCAAAAGGAACATCATAAGCGGCAATCCTTTAAAGATGAGTATATTCAATTTTTAAATGAAAATGGAATTGATTATAAGGATGAATATTTATGGAGTTAATTGATAAGTTGCCCTTTCAGGGCGCTCATCTGATTGGTTACATGATGACCCAGGGCGATGCCTTGGGCTGGGTTATAAAGGGCCTTCAGCCAGAAGATTGCGACAATGTAAAAGATATTAATTGCGAAATACGAACATAAATGATCAGGATTTTCGCCACGAAGTGGCAGCATATCCTAGCCCAGTGGCTTCGGCCTGAGCTCAGTCGAACGGCAACGCCCTGGGGATACGAAATATGAATAGCAAACGTCGCCCTGTAAGGGCAGCATAAAAATGAACAATGACACAAACACGATGACAATAAATTCCATGTTGCCCCTTCAGGGCGCCAACGGATTGATTGTTCTGTTTACCCAAGGCGTTGCCATTGGGCTAGGTTATAAAGGGCCTTCAGCCCGAAGAATAATCTGGAACTTGGAACTTGAAACTTTGAATTTTAATTTATGCTGAAACGGTTCACATATACGATCATAACACTGCTGCTGATGGCGGCCTTCCAGGCTGTTGGTCAGGTGGCTGTGATTGATGAAGTATGCGTGAACTCAACCCGCAAATACCGCATCGACGGAGAAGAAAAATCGACCTACCAGTGGATGCTTTACGACGATTTAACCGGAAGTACCGTAAGTTTAACCAATCCCTCCGGAACTCCTTTTACCGAAACCGCACCCGTAAAATACGGAAGCGAAATAGAAATTACCTGGAATCAGCCCGGAACCTTCCGGCTCGAAGCCATCCAATATTCCGAATTCGGATGCGACACCCTGCGGCAGGGGCTCATTAACGTATTCGATCATCCACAGGTTTTCCCGGGTAGTCCAATAGCCCTGTGTGCTGGTATGGATGTACCTCTCGCAGAAGCAACCGCTTCAAATTATAGTACCCTGATATGGTCAACTTCGGGTGATGGCACATTCAGCAGCACTACTATTCTTAATCCAGTCTATAAACCCGGACCAAATGATTTACTTGCCGGCACAGTAACCTTAACTCTCAAGGCTGAAGGGAAAGGGGATTCAGAAAGTTGTACTGAAGCTGTTGGATCTTTACTAGTTACCATTAGCAATATGAAACTCACAGTTTCGTTTACTGATCTGTTGTGTTTCCATGGCGCCAATGGAACCGCAAAGGCAGAAGTAATAGGAGCTATTGGAGCAACATCGTTTGCCTGGACCGGCCCTGATGGATTCACCGGAAATCAGTCGGAATTAGCAGGGCTGGCTGCCGGAACCTATAGTGTGACTGTTTCTGATGCTATTGGATGTACCGCAACAGCTTCAGTGACTATTTCTCAACCGGAACAGTTGGTCGCTTTAGCTTCGGGCAACCCGGCCAAATGTTATGGCAGCAGCGATGGCACTGCCAGAGTAACCGTCACCGGCGGCACAGCACCTTATTCCTACCTCTGGAACGATCCGTCAGCCCAAACAACTGACGTGGCGGCAGGGCTGGCTGCCGGAATATACACTGTCACGGTAACCGATCAGAATAATTGCCAGACGACAGCAACAGTCACCATTACTCAACCGGAACAGTTGGTCGCTTTAGCTTCGGGCAACCCGGCCAAATGTTATGGCGGCAGCGATGGCACAGCCAGTGTAACCGTTACCGGCGGGGCAATGCCTTATAACTATCAGTGGGACGATCCTGCTGCACAAAAAACATCTACAGCCATTGGCCTTTTGGCCGGAGTTTACCGGGTAACTGTAACCGATGCCAATGGATGTGTCACATCGGAAACCGTAACGATTGATCAGCCCCAACTGCTTATAGCTACGATCAGCAGGGATGATGTGAAGTGCTTTGGCGGGAATGATGGTTCAGCAACGGTAAGCGTTTCGGGCGGAACTGCAACCTATACCTATTTGTGGAGCGATCTGCTGGCTCAGAAAACAGCCACAGCAACCGGACTGGCCAACGGAACTTACACCGTTGCTGTAACCGATGCTCAGGGCTGTCAGGCTTCTGCCTCGGTAACCATAACTCAACCAGCACAGTTGATCGCTTCAGTTTCGGGCAATCCGGCCAAATGTTTTGGCAGCAGCGATGGCACAGCCAGTGTAACTGTTACCGGCGGCACAGCGCCTTATAGTTACTTGTGGACCGATTCGTCAGCCCAAACAACTGACGTGGCTACAGGGCTGGCTGCCGGAATATACACTGTCACGGTAACCGATCAGAACAATTGCCAAACGACAGCAACAGTCACCATCACCCAGCCAACACCAATCGTAATTGCCGAAACACATGTCGATGCGAAATGCGGAGGGAAAAAACCTGGATCAATTGATATCACGGTATCAGGCGGAACCCCTGGCTATACCTATTCATGGGTGGGAACCAACGGATTTACATCAACCACTGAAGATATCAGTGGTTTGGCCGGAACTCAATCTTATACAGTCACCGTTACTGATCTTAATGGTTGTACTGCTAGTTCAAATATTTTCATTAATGAAGAAAAGAATATAACTCTGGCCGAAACCCATCAAAATATTAAATGTTTTGGTGAGGCTAATGGAAGTGTTGATTTGGATGTGAAGGGGGGTAAACCGAGTTTTATTTATTCCTGGGTCAATTTAGCTGATTTGGGGACAGTCATTGCAACAACTGAAGATTTAGGTAATCTGGCCGCGGGAACGTACCGGGTTACTGTAATTGATGCTAATGGGTGTGATGAAGATATTGAAGTCACCCTGACCGAACCGGAAATTCTGGTAGCCTCCGCTATTGGAGTTGATGTGATTTGTTTCGGAGGCAATAGTGGCAGTGCAACGGTTACTGTTTCGGGCGGAACGGCTTCCTACACCTATAAATGGAGCGATCCTCTTGGTCAAACTTCCCCGACGGCTACTAACTTATTCGCCGGAACTTACACTGTTACCATTATTGATGCCAAAGGCTGTACAACATCGGCTTCTGTTACAATCAACCAGCCTCTGCAAATTTCCCCTGTAGCTACAGCCACAACGCCTTGTGAGAACGGCACCCTTCAGCTGACG
>CAYRBM010000040.1:0-16521 GCA_964422425.1 uncultured Odoribacter sp. | reverse complement strand
TGACGGTAACCAACGCATCGGGCTGTACGGCCACAACGACGGTTGCGGTGACCATCAACCCAATGCCTTCCCCTGTAGCTACAGCCACAACGCCTTGTGAGAACGGCACCCTTCAGCTGACGGGTACCCCTGACTTAATGAGCAGCTATTTGTGGATTGGTCCGAACGGGTTTAGCTCATCGGTACAAAACCCAACGATCGCCAATGTAACACTATCCGCATCGGGCACCTATACGCTGACGGTAACCAACGCATCGGGCTGTACGGCCACAACGACGGTTGCGGTGACCATTTATAAACAACCGACAGCTTTTGCTGGTAATCCGGCAACAATTTGTCCTGGAAATACCTTTGTACTTTCGGCGGCAACAGCATCCGATTATAGCTCATTGCTTTGGACCACTTCCGGAGATGGAACTTTTAACGATGTTACTTTATTGAAGCCGATTTATATCCCCGGACCAAATGACCTGTCTTCAGGAACAGTAACATTGACTATTACCGCACAGGGATTCGGAAGCAATTGTAATCCTGCCTCTTCTTCGTTAAAGCTGACTATTCTAAATCTGACTGCTTCGCTTTCGCATGAAAATATTACCTGTTTTGGTGCAGGGGATGGTATCATTTCTGTTCTAAATGCAAAGGGCGGTTCAGGAGTATATGAGTTCTTTAGGGATGGGGAGACCAATTGGATTCAACAGAGTGATCTGCCATTTAAGAATGTTCCCAAAGGCAATTATACTATTCTGATGCGTGATAAGAATTTCCCGGCCTGTACTACTATCATTGGAAGTGTCGAAATTCTGGAGCCTAATCAATTAAGCGCAACTGTTTCTAAAAATGATGCCAGTTGTTTGGGGAACGATGGCATTATTTCGATAACCGGAGCAATAGGAGGCTGGGGACAGTATCACTACAGATTGAACAATGGAAATTGGCAGTTGTCTGGCGATTTTACGGATTTAATATCAGGTAAATATGAAGTGTGGATAGGCGATGCTGATTTTGTCAACTGTATGGTAAGCCTGGGAGAAATCGAAATTAAATTGCCTCCGCCATTAACAGCTGAAGTATTGCCGCAAAACATAAGCTGTAATGGTAAAGTGGATGGTTCTATTGCAGTATCCAATCCAACCGGAGGATCTGGTGTATATGAATTCAGGTTAAATAACGACAATTGGAAATTAGAATCAGAATTACCTTTTACAAATCTTAGCTCTGGTGGATACATTGTTCAGGTGCGCGATTTCTGGTCAAAAGAATGTGTCAATACAATTGGAACATATACCATTACTGAACCCGATAAATTAATGGCCACTGCTACTCCAACGCCAATCAGTTGTTTTAATGTGGATGATGGAAAAATAACAGTTACAGGAGCGATTGGAGGTAGTAAAAATTATCAATACCGTTTGAATGAAGGAAATTGGCAACCTTCAGGTGTCTTCTCCGGTTTGGCCCCCGGAACCTATGAAGTTTGGATGGGCGATGCCGATGCAGTTGATTGTAAGATAAGTCTGGGTGAATTTACATTTGTTTATCCACCACAACTCATGGCCGATGTGGCTACAAGTACCATAACTTGTTATGGTGCAAACGATGGAAAAATTACGGTTACCAATCCTCAAAATGGATTGGCGCCTTATCTGTTTACTGTGACGAATATTGCAGGTGGGTTCTCTGGAAATAATAATAACGGTTTATTTACCGGACTCGGGAAAGGCGATTATCTGGTGAAAATGCGCGATGCCAAAGGTTGTGAACAGGAACTTGGTATTTACACGATTGTGGAGCCTGAGCGACTCACAGCGACAGTTGAACATACGGATGAAACTTGTAAAGGGACTGATGCTTCTATTACCATCTTCAATCCGCAAAATAGTGTTTCGGGCTTATATAATTTCAATATTGGGAAGGGGTGGTCGGCTAATTACAACGCCGGAAGTCCGTTTGTGGTTACTGGATTAGTGGGTGGAACCTACACCATTTCGATTCGTGATGCCAATTTAATTTCTTGTGAGCAAAATTGGGGAACCATCACAATTGATGCCCCAATACCGCTTGCTGCCAATGCTGACAAAACTGATGTAACTTGTAATGGGGCCAAGGATGGAACCATCACGGTAGTGAATCAGTCGGGCGGATCAACGCTCTATCAGTATTCAATTAACAACGTTAGCTGGCAAGACGAGCCCTTCTTCAGTGGACTTGCTCCTGGATCAATTACCTTATACATGCGTGATAAAAAGGCCACTGATTGTTCAATTTCAATTGGGTCTTTTACAATTACCGAACCGGCAAAACTTCAGGCAACAGCAGTTGCGGTTGATGTAACCTGTTTTGGTGGCAGCGATGGTAAAATTACGTTTGCCGGAGCTTCAGGAGGAACTGAATCAGGAAACTACGAGTACTCGATTGACGGAACAAACTGGCACAAAAACCAAATCAGCAACCTGCCAAAAGGAACTTATACTGTTCAAATGCGCGACGGCAAAGTGCCTGCTTGCGTTGTACTTCTGCCTCAAGTTGTAATTGATCAGCCTGAAAGACTTACAGCCACACTGACTGCAATTCCTGTAAAATGTTTTGGAGAAAGCAACGGCGAAATTCGTATAACAGAACCTAAAAATGGTTTGGGAGCGGAAAGTGATTACAATTACCGAATTAACGGCGGAACCTGGACCAATGTTAGCGTGTTTACCGGTTTACCTGCCGGGACCTATACCATCGAAATACAGGATGGATTAAATACCGATTGTACGGCAACTTTGAGCCCAACCACTGTTAGCCAGCCTGCAACACCTCTTGTTGCTGTTGGTTCACCTTCGCATACCAACGAAACTACTCCGGGAGCCAACGACGGAACCATTACCGTTATTCCGCCAACCGGTGGAACGCCACCTTACCAGTATAGCATTGACAGTGGAGCAATCTGGACCACCACACTTACCTTTACTGCTCTGCCACCCGGCTCATACACTGTTTTGGCGCGTGATGCCAACTTATGCCAGGTATCCTTGCTTCCGGTGCAAATTATATTGCCCGCCGGAACCATTACTGCCGATTACACCCTAACTCCCATTAAATGCTTTGGCGGCAGCGATGGCCGTATTGAGTTTAAAAATCCTTCGGGTGCATTGGGCGGCAATTATCGGTTTAGTATCGATGGTGGGGGCAGTTGGGGTGCGGTCAATCAATTCGTTTTCGATAACCGACCACCAGGTACATATACCCTAATGATTCTCGATGCTGTTATTGGGACAAATAGTTCGACCATTGCCACCATTACCCTGAGTGAGCCATCAGCGCCGGTAAGTGCGCTTGTTGTACCCACCGGTGAAACCGCATTCAATGCTAATGATGGAATTATTACCATCAGCAATTTTGCAGGAGGATCAGGAGGTTACCAATACCGGTTAGATGGTGGATCGTGGATACCTGCCGCAGGAACTGTTGTAATTCAATCCTTGGCTCCCAAAGTATATACGGTTGACATTAGGGATGTGAACGGATGCCCGGCAACTTATTATCCGGTTGATGTGCCCCGTTTTACAACCGGCAAAGATGTTTTGGCAACCGTTATCCCAAGTCCCACTTGTTTTGGACCGGGAACTACGAATGGGAAAATAAACATCAGTAATGTTTCGGGTGGTTTAGGAACCGGAACTTACCAGTATCGGTTAGTCGGCCATCCAGTATATGGAAATTGGGCTAACGTTAAATCTGATAAGACTGCCGAGATTGCCGGTTTGGCAAAGGGAACGTATGATCTTGAAATCAGGGACGACAACGTTGGTTCGGTTATTTATAAAACTCAGGCAGTGGTTACTGAGCTTTCTGAAATAAAAGTAACCCTGTCAGCCGACCCGATTGCCTGTTTTGGTGGGGATACGTATGTGAATTTTGATATCACAGGTAGAACCCCGCCCTATAAGAAATTCTACAATGGCTTCGAGATTAGTTCGTTTGCTCCTAAGGCAGGAACGTATCCTTTTACCATTGTGGATGCTAATGGTTGCTCTGTTCCGGCCTCCATAACCATTGACGAACCCGCTGAAATCATCATGGGTGCCAAAGGCAACAATCCAAAGAATTGCGGCGAGCGAGGAAGTATTGACTTTACATTTACCAATGTGCCGAACGGGAATTATAACGTTTTATACAGCGACGGTGCCAATAACCTTTCTCGGAATGTTTCTGTGGTGGGCGGTAAAGCTTCCTGGTTACTACTTCCCACAGGCAAATACGAGAACATGCGGGTTTTGGTAAAAGGTTGTTATTCGAAAGAAACAACCGTACTCATCAGCGATCCGTTGGCCCCGACGTATTTGGCTCAGGGCAGCAACCCGACAATTTGTGCCGGGAAGGATGGATTTATCCTTGTTACCGGATTGAATACCAATACAACCTACAGTGTTAGTATAAACAATGGGGCGACTTATACCAACACAACCAGCTCGGTTGATGGAAAAATTACCATTGGCACCCTGGCTGCCGGCAGTTACGATGTGGTTTTAAAACTAAATAATTGTACGGGTGCTCCTGTACGTGTTGTGTTGAACGACCCTCCAACGCCAACGCTTTCGGTTATTGCAATCAATCCGGCCAAATGTAATACCAATGGAAGGCTCGATTTTACATTTACGAATGTCCCGGCTGGAACGTACACCATTACCTACAATGATGGGACTATTGATCGGCAGTTTACGAATGTGCTGGTGGCAGGGACTGGTTCAACAACTTCAGCAACAGTTAATGTTCCGGCTGGAACGTACAATAACCTGAAAATTGCGTTGAATGGATGTCAATCGAATGCTGTTTCGGTAACGATTACCGATGTGCTGCTGCCACCAACTCCATTTGCTGTTGTGTTCCAAAAACCAACATGTAGTAATCCTACCCAAATTATTCGTGTAACCGAACTTATGCCTTCTGGAAAATATCATTACAGCGTGGATGGCGTTAACTATCAGCCTTCGTTTGTGTTTGTTAATTTACCTGTGGGTAAATACACCGTGTGGGTAAAAGACGTGACCACTCAATGTATCTCGAAAGGCAATGAAGTAGGAGAAGAGCTCCCTGTTATTTCGGTTACTCCAACAGCCATTGTAGCCCAACCCGATTGTAATTGGCCAACCGGAAGTATTGAAGTAACCCAGCCTTTGGCCGGAACCGGATTTGAGTACAGGCTGGATGGGGGTACTTATACTTCAGGAACTACTTTTGCCAACCTTGCCCCGGGAAGTTTGCACACCATTACCATAAAAGAAACATTAACTGGTTGTGAGGCTTCAATTGTTAAAATCATTGATCCTCTGCCAGACGCTCCGGATGCACCCATTGTCCGTGTTACTGATCAGCCTGATTGTGTGGTTACAACCGGAACAATTGTGGTTACAGAACCGGTTGGGCCAGGCTACACCTATTCGCTTAATGGAGGTTCCTGGACTTCGAGCGTTACATTTATCGGACTAACTTCGGGATTATATCAGGTTAGGGTGAAGGAAATTGCAACCGGATGTATCTCCGATCCTGTAGATTTAACGATTGACCCGATACCCAATCCGCCGGCAGCTCCAACGGCAGGTATTACCAAACAACCAAGCTGTCTGGCTCCATCGGGCGAGATCGTTGTTACATCGCCCATTGGCTCAGATTATAAATACAGCATTGACGACGGGGCTCACTGGACCAGCAGTACCACCTTTGCCGGGTTGAATCCGGGCAGTTATTCCATCACCGTAATGGATATTTCGACGGGTTGTATTTCGTTGCCTTCGGCTGCCCAGGTTGTAAACGAAGTACCTGAGGCACCAAAAGCTCCTGTTGCAAAGGTTGTTCAAGGGTTCCCGAATTGCATTACTCCATTTGGAATTATCGAAATAACATCTCCCGTGCCACTTCCTCCGGGATATAGATACAGTCTGAATGGAGTCAAGGGAACCAGTTTCGTAATCGTTGATCTTGTACCGGGTAATTACTCTTTAAGGGTAATAGATGCCACTGGGTGCGAATCGCCTGATATTTTACTCGTAGTTCCTGGTATTCCTGATCCTCCAGCTCTCAAGGCAACCGTAATTAATCCTGATTGTATTGTTCGCACGGGCACGATTTCGGTAACAGTAGAAAATAGGGTCGTGGGAGAAAGTTACAGGTATAGTATCAATAATGGTTCTACCTGGCAAAATGTAAACGAATTTACAGGTCTTAACCCTGGAACCTATTCTGTAACGGTTATGAATGTGACCACATCCTGTCCTTCAACTATATCGGTAACAATACCGCCTGCTCCTGAAATTCCGGTTGCCCCAGCTTTGGCAGCTATTCAGCCCGATTGTACGCTGGCTACCGGAACAATTCTGGTTACTTTGCCGGTTGGGCCAGGCTATACCTATTCGCTTAATGGAGGAACCCCTACTTCCAGTACAACTTTCGGTAACCTAACGCCTGGAGAATACAAGGTAGTGGCTATAAGTGGTGGCGGGTGTACTTCAACTGAAAGTATAAAGACCATTTCTCCGCATTCGTTATCGCCTGCAGCGCCAACAGTTGAATCAACTCAACCTACATGTACAGTTGCTACCGGGACCATTCGGATTACCGGGCCAATCGGTTTGGGATATTCCTATTCAAAAGATGGTATAACTTATCAGACTGATACCAACTTTACGAATCTGATGCCTGGTACTTACACGATGACGGTAAAAAACAGCGAAGGATGTATTTCTCCGGGTTACATTCAAATCATCGATGAGCAACCACCAACTCCTTTTGTCCCGGATATAAGTTATATTCAACCTACCTGTCAGGTTGAAACAGGAACAATTATCATCAATTCTCCGACGGGAGTCGGTTACACGTACTCAATAGGAGGTACCTATACCGAAAGCACAACGTTCAGTGGTTTATCGCCCGGAAACTATAAAGTAACTGTAAAGACCAATGCAGGTTGTATTTCTGAGGCCAATGCAACAATTGAGCAGGTGCCTGATCCACCATTAGCTCCTGTTGTTTCTGTGCAGGTAAAGCCTACATGTAATGTATCAACAGGAACGTTGGTGATTACTCCTCCTTTAGGCTCAGACTACCTTTATCGTTTGGATGGAGACGCTTACACAACCGTAACAACATTTGCAAATGTTGCAGTTGGCCTTCACACGGTGACTGTGCTCGATGAAACTACTTCCTGCACCAGTTCTGCTTCTGTTCTGGTTGAACGCGAAAAAGATCCTCCAGCTGCTATATTGGAAGTTTCCCAACCAAGCTGTTTCTCTCCAATGGGTATCATTAGCGTAAAATCTCCTGTTGATGTCAATATTTATCGCTATAGCCTTGACGGAAAACCATATACTTCTACTACAACATTTACAAATTTAGTGGCCGGAAGTACTTACACACTGACGGTATTGAATGTTTTAACGGGTTGTGTATCTACTCCTGTTGGAAAGATAATTGATTTGTTGCCGGAAAACCCACCAACCCCATCGGCAACAGTAACTGTTAATCCAACCTGCGATAATCCTGATGGAACGGTTGAGGTAAACACTCCCAAAGGGGCAGAATATGAATATACCATTGCAGGCAAAACGCATACTTCAACCACATTTACCGATTTGGTTACCGGTACTTACTCGATTACCGTCAGAAGCATTAAAACGGGTTGTATGTCGGTTGGCTCTGTTGCTGTTCCGGCTATTCCTCCATCTCCAGTAATCACTTCGGTATCGAAGGTGAATCCGAAATGTTACGGTGAAACATTCACCATCACCATGAAGATGACAAACACGCCTCCGGGAAATTATACCATCAGATACGACGGAGGCCAGTTTAATAATGTAGCCATAGCAGGAGGTACGGCAACCATTACAGGGCAGCTTACTGAGAGCTTTAAGGTTTTCAACAACCTGACTTTTGTCGCCAACGGTTGTACTTCCTCCCCTACTGGAGTTAGTGTCAGAATTGATAATCCGGCCGAGATTGTTTTCCAATCCATTTCGGTTACCGAGCATGTTTTAAAAGCCACACAGAAAGGGGCCATTGATATTAATGTAACCGGAGGCACCGGCTCGTTGAAATACTTATGGTCGAATGGAGCTACAACTCAGGATTTGAATGATATTCAGTATGGAACATATACCGTTACCATTACTGATACAAATGGATGTCAAACAGATAAGTCAATTAAAATACCACTTAACAATCCTCCTGTTGCTCTGGCCGATCAGTTTAAATACTTCTGTGAACCAATAACCGGTGATCTTCTGGCAAACGACTATGATCCTGACCCGGCTGATCAAAAGGATTTCATTACCATCAATGTTACTCCGGTTATTAGTCCGAAATATGCGGCTCAATTTAAGATTAATAGTGATGGAACCTTCACCTATGATGTTATTCCGGGTTACTCAGGGACTGACGTATTTGTTTATGAGATTGCCGATAAATGGGGACAAACGGCTTCAGCAACGGTGACTATTGAAGTTGTTGCTGATTTCGACGGGGATAATATTGCTGATTTGCTTGATCCGGATGCAGATGGTGATGGAATACTCAATATTGTCGAAGGAGGGTTAAAGGACGATACAGATGGTGATGGACACCTGAACTGGCTGGATATTGACAGTGATAATGATGGTATAGTGGATAATATTGAGGCACAGACCAGTCCTGGTTATGCTCCTCCTTCAGGAGATGATACTGACAAGGATGGAGTAGATGATGCCTATGATACCGATCAGGGTGGATTGGCTTTGACTCCACTTGACACTGACGTAGATAAAATACCCGATTTTCTTGATTTTGATTCGGATGAGGATCTGGTTCCGGATTATATTGAGGGTCATGATCAAAATGCCGATGGGAAACCGGATCGTAAACTAGCAGGAAAAGATACCGATGCTGATGGATTAGACGATGCTTATGACGACGTTGTCAAGGGATGTAACAATGGTAATGCAATCGGAGCGGTAGCTTCGCTTCAGGATTTTGATGGTGATGGGCTGAAAGACTGGAGGGATGAAAATGATGATGACGATGAATACCTGACCCGTTTTGAAGATTTGAACGTTGATGGTGACTTCAGTAATGATGATACTGATTTTGATGGTTATCCTGAGTATTTGGATTTTGGCCGTGATTGTGATATCCTTATCCCGGATGCATTCTCGCCGAACGACGACAACATTCATGACTATTTTCAGATTTATTGCATGAATCATTACCCCAATGCCAAGATGTATATTTTTGACCAGTTAGGGAACAAATTGTTTGAGAAGGAAAATTACGGAAATATGGATTTCTGGGGAACTGCCGATCGTGCATGGTGGGATGGACGTACCAATAACCGTTCGGCTGAGACAGTGAATGGAAAAGTAATTCCCGGCACATATTATTATGTGCTTAATTTGGGTAACGGAGAAGTCAAGAAAAGCTATGTGTTTGTATCATACTGATCGTATAAATGAATGCTGATGACAAGGAAAATCCTCCATATTGTGCTTCTTTGGTTGTTTCTCTCCGGATTGACAATCAGGCAGAGTTATGGTCAGGATTTTCCCTGGAATTTGCAATACATCAGTAACATGCACACCGTTAATCCGGCTTTTGTAGGAATGTGGGATATTGGCGGATTTATGGCTTCAACAAGAAAAGACTATACTAGTATAAAAGGTGCCCAATCCATTCAATATGTTTCTTATCGTACGCCCATAAAAAATAGTCAGGGCAGCTGGGCGCTTAACGTCACCAAGCGCGATGTGGGTCGCGAGAAACAGCTATTCTTTACCGGTGACTATTCTTATCAGGTTCGACTTGATATGTATAATTATTTCCGTTTTGGTCTGAGAGGTGGTATTGTCAATTATGACAATAACCTAAAAGACTATCAGTTATATCCCGACAATATTCCCGATCCGGAGTTTCAGACTGATTTAAATATGCACTTCATGACTGTGCTAGGTGTGGGTGGAGTCTTTTTCAACGACAATTTTTACATTAGTTTTTCCGTTCCGCAAGTCATTAACAATACTTTTAAAGTAAACCGTGCAGGATATTCTTCACTTCAGGAGTTTAAAACGGCTTATCTTGCCAGTGGATATGTATTAAAAATGCCAATGGGCGTTTTATTCCGTCCCAATGTTTTAGTGGTTGGGACAGTTGGGAAGCCTGTTTATTTTGATTTTGCAGGAGTGGTTTATTTACCCAATAATCTCCAGATAGGAATGAATATGCGCACGAACGGTTCAGTATGTCTGAATGCTCAATTTGCCTTTGGAAATGGTCTGAAAGTTGGTTATGCTGCCGATTATGCCTTGTGGCAGGATATTCGTAAGTTCCAGTTCGGAACTCATGAAATTCTGATCGGCTACGAATTTAACCTGTACCGAAAGGCCGGACGACCGAATTATTTCTAATCCATCCGAATTTAGGCGACCGGATTACCAAACAATTGGTGCCTTTCCATATCTTTCCAGATAGTGATTTGTTGTTGAGAATTGCTTATTTCCAAAAAAACCGCGGCTGGCCGACAAAGGAGACGGGTGAACAGACTTCAGGATCAGGTGTTTTGACGGATCAATGAATGCACCTTTGCTGATGGCATAATTACCCCAAAGAATAAAAACCACATGTTCCAAACGTTCGGCAACCAAACGGATTACGGCATCGGTAAACTGTTCCCAACCCCGCTTTTGGTGCGAACCGGCCTGATGCGCCCTTACCGTGAGCGTAGCATTGAGCAACAGCACTCCCTGCTGTGCCCAGCGGGTTAGGTTGCCACTTGAAGGAATGGGTGCGCCAGTATCGGCCTGAATCTCTTTGAAAATATTCTGAAGACTTGGAGGAAAGTCAATTCCGTCGTTCACCGAGAAACACAAGCCATGCGCCTGCCCAGGGCCATGATACGGATCTTGCCCCAAAATAACCACTTTTACCTGGTCAAACGGACATTGATCGAAAGCATTAAAAATTAGTTTAGCTGGCGGGTATATTTTCTGGCTGGCATATTCACTCCGAACAAATTCGGTTAGCTGTTTAAAATATGACTTTTCAAATTCATCCTCGAGCTGTTTTTTCCAACTTTCTTCAATCCTGACATTCATAATAGCTGATTGATTTTGGAAGCAAAGAAGCCAAATTATTATTGAAAATTCAATAGCCGGATTCAACTCGTTTTCTTCTTTGTTTTCGGCTTTTACTTCATGAATATAGCATTTTGGCTAATTTTCTTTTAGTATTTTCACATCAAAATTAACCTATGGAAATTATTTATCTTATCACTGGAGGACTGATTGGATTTGCAGTTGCCTGGATTATTTCACGGTCGGGTCGGCAGCAGTTAAAAGCTGAATCAGAACAGCAACGGCTTTTGGCTGAGCAGGATTTTTTCAGGCAAAAGTTTGAGCTGGAAAAGGAAAAATCACTGGCGGACGAACGCTATCATACGCTGCAAAGCGAAAGAGAACAATTGCTGCGGGAATTAACCGAACTGCGGGGGAAAAGTGAAAGTCAGAGCCAGCAGCTGGCCAGGGCAGGGGCTGAGTTTAAAAATCTTCAGGAAAAACTGGATACACAAAAGGGAGAACTGGAAGCTCTTCAGCAACGATTTACTACCGAATTTGAAAATATTGCCCATAAAATTCTGAAGCAGAATACGGTTGAATTCTCAGTCACGAACCAAAAATCCATCAACGAATTGTTGGTTCCGCTAAAAGAGAAAATTCAGCTTTTTGAAAAGAAGGTGGAGGAAACTTATGAGAAGGGGCTGAAAGACCAAACTGACCTGAAGGCTGAGCTAAAGAAATTGCATGATTTAAACCTGAAAATTAGTGATGAGGCCAATAACCTGACCAAAGCATTGAAAGGTGATGTAAAAAAACAGGGAAACTGGGGCGAAGTAATTTTGGAGCGAATTCTGGAACGCTCCGGATTGACCGAGGGCCGTGAGTATGAAAAGCAGGAAAGTGTGCTTTCCGAGTCAGGACAACGGTTTCAGCCCGATGTGGTCATTCATTTGCCTGACCAGAAGCATTTGATTGTTGACTCGAAAGTGTCGCTTGTGGCATACGAGCGTTTGGTAAATGCCGACTCAGAAAAAGATAGGGTGATTCTGGTAAAGGATCATTTACAAAGCGTACGAAGCCATATCCGGATTTTGAGTGAAAAGCATTATCAAAATTCACCCAATTTTAACAGCCCTGATTTTGTATTGCTGTTTGTGCCTATCGAATCTTCGTTCAGCCTGGCTGTTCAGGAAGATCAGGAATTATTTTCGTATGCCTGGGACAACAAGGTGGTGATTGTCAGTCCTTCCACACTCCTGGCAACTTTAAGGACTATTGCCTCCATTTGGAAACAGGAAAATCAGACAAAAAATGCCCTGGAAATAGCCCGGCAGAGTGGTGCTTTATACGACAAATTTGTGGCATTTATTGCCGACATGGAAACCATTGGCCGCAATCTGGATACGACACGAAAAACCTACGACCTGGCAGTAAATAAGTTATATACAGGAAGCGGGAATCTGGTGAGGAGAGTTGAAAGTATTCGAAAGCTTGGGGCTAAAACAAGCAAGGAATTACCCCATGAGATTGTGAGCAGTGCCGATTCTGATCCGGAGGAATAATTATTCCCTGTATTCGGGTTCCCAACCGTCTTCGCACAGATCGATGGGGATTATCCAAACCTCGGGACGATCATTGCCGGACCCACCTTCCGACTCCCGTTTGGCAATTCCTGATCCGAAAAATACGGCCAAATGATCAGGCGGAATGTTTTCGTCTTCCTCAGTTGCAACGATAACGGCATTGATGCCATCAATGCGGACAAAATCTCCTTTTGAAAATGCTGGGGTTTCCATAATTCCCGTTTTTAGCGAAAAAAAGATGCAGCCGTTTCTGATTGCATCTTTGATATTTTCCAGATAAACCTGAATTAACTTGCTTTTAGCCTGACGGTGCTTATTCCATCAATTTTTGTTTGAGCATAGTCGAGGCTAATTTTCATGGTACTGATATCGTTTGAAGGTGTTTCAAACATCGCGTCAACCATTATGCTTTCGCAAATCGATCTCAATCCACGGGCTCCCAGTTTAAATTCAACCGCTTTATCCACGATAAATTCCAATGCTTCTTCTTCAAAACTCAATTGGATTTCATCGAGTTCAAACAGTTTGACATACTGCTTGATCAAAGAATTTTTGGGCTCTGTTAAAATCCGCCGAAGTGCTTTGCGGTCAAGTGGCTCAAGGTATGTCAGAATCGGGATGCGCCCAATGATTTCAGGGATCAGTCCGAACGATTTTAAATCCTGTGGCGCAATGTATTGCAACATGTTGTCGCGATCGAGATGGTCGGCTTTTTTCTGGGCTCCGTAACCAACAATTTTGGTATTCAGTCGCTGTGCAATTTTTTTCTCAATGCCGTCGAAGGCTCCTCCACAAATGAAAAGTATATTTTTGGTGTTTACGGCAATCATTTTTTGCTCCGGATGCTTGCGCCCACCCTGTGGCGGAACGTTTACAATTGAGCCTTCAAGCAGTTTTAAAAGTCCCTGCTGAACTCCTTCACCGGAAACATCGCGTGTAATGGATGGGTTATCGCCTTTTCGGGCAATCTTGTCGATCTCGTCAATAAAAACGATTCCACGCTCGGCAGCTTCCACGTTGTAATCAGCTACCTGAAGTAATCGGGTTAAAAGGCTTTCGATGTCCTCGCCAACATATCCGGCTTCGGTTAACACGGTAGCATCTACAATGGTAAAAGGAACGTGCAGCATTTTGGCAATGGTCCGGGCCAGAAGGGTTTTCCCTGTTCCGGTCTCACCCACCAGAATGATGTTTGATTTCTCAATTTCTGTTTCGTCAGAAGAAACAGTCTGGTTGAGTCGTTTATAGTGATTGTAAACGGCAACTGAAAGAATTTTCTTTGCCTGATCCTGCCCAATCACATATTGGTCAAGGAAGTTTTTGATTTCTCGGGGCTTCATTAATTTCAACCCTTTGGTATCAAAGCCTTCATCTTTTTTGAATTCTTCTTCAACAATAGCGTGCGCCTGTTCAACGCAGTTGTCGCAAATATGTCCTTCCATGCCGGCTATCAGCAAATTCACTTCTTTCTTCTCTCGCCCGCAAAACGAACATTTATCCATTTTCATTTTCAAGATGTACCTTTTTATTTGTGTCTCACCAATACTTCATCAATCATTCCATAATCTTTGGCTTCCTGCGCGGTCATCCAGTAGTCGCGGTCAGCATCTTTCTCAACCTGCTCATAGTCTTTGCCACTGTGGATTGCAATGATGTCGTATAATTCTTTTTTCAATTTCATTATTTCGCGTGCAGTAATTTCGATATCCGATGCCTGACCGGATGCACCGCCCATCGGCTGATGAATCATTACGCGTGAATGTTTTAATGCGGAGCGTTTGCCTTTTGCTCCGGCAGTGAGCAATACCGCACCCATCGAAGCAGCCATTCCTGTACAGATAGTGGCAATTTCGGGTGAAACGATTTGCATGGTGTCATAAATTCCCAGGCCGGCATGAACCGATCCTCCGGGTGTATTGAAATAAATCTGAATATCCTTGCTGGGATCAGCCGATTCCAAAAACAGCAATTGTGCCTGAACAATATTGGCAATGTAATCGTCAATTGGTGTTCCCAAAAAGATGATCCGGTCCATCATTAACCTCGAAAATACGTCCATTGAAGCTATGTTCAGCTGACGTTCTTCAATGATGTAAGGAGTCAGACTATTGGTGAATACGGAGTCGAACCGGTGAAGATTCAGGCTGCTGATGCCCAAATGTTTGGTTGCATATCTGTTAAATTCTCTTGTGTCGCTCATAATGATGAATTTCCGTTAAAAAAAAACTTTGTGAGAGTCTGACTGCTGTTAAAAAAACAGACCTGATCAGATTTTCACAAAGTTAAGAAAATATGCCAATGGCTATTATTGACAGGGAATTAATTTTCAAGCATTTTGTTAAACTCGTCAAAGCTTACTGTTTTGTGATCGAGTGTAACTTTACCTTTTATAGTGGCCAGTATCACATCTTCCTGCTTGCGCGAAACCAGTTTACGACGTTCCTCTTCATTTTTCAACATGTGATTGGCGTAATTTTCGAGGTGCTCATCACCAACATTGTTTAATCCGTATTGACGGAACTGCAATGCAGCCATCTCTTTAGCCAACCCGCGAACGTCGTCTTCGTTTATTTTCAGGTCGTTATCTTTAACTATTTTGTCTTTAATCAGCTGCCACTTCAAGTCAACCATAAAATTGTCAAAATCTCCTTCGATCTGTTCGTCGGTCATTTTTTCGTTGGTTACTTTAATCCAGCGTTTCAAAAAAGCTTTTGGCAGGTCGAACTGAATTGAATTGATCAGAGTGTCGCGGCTATCGAGCGCAAATTTGTAATTGCTGGAGTAAACGAAATTCTCTTCAATTTCAGCTTTTATTTTAGCTTTAAATTCCTCTTCAGTAGTGATGCCAGCGTCTTCTCCGTAGATTTTACCGAATAATTCCTGATTTAATTCTGCCTTTTCAAAACGGAGGACTTCAACAATAGTGAAACTAAAATTACCGGATAGGTTTTCAGCAGCTTCGTGAGAAATATTTAGCATGTGTCCTACTTCGTGCTTGTTGTCGTATGCTTTCACCGGATCAAAAACAACCACATCACCAGCTTTTTTGCCTATGAAAGCAGCTTTTGTCTCCTCATCTTTCATGAGGTCGATGGCAATCACCACTTGTTCAGCCTTAATTCCGGCTTCCAAATCATTTCCGGCTTCGTCAAGCTGCACGAAATTACCACGAACGGTATCTTTTTCTTCAACACTTTCAACTACTTTATTTTCGCCCAAACGTGATGTGTATGCATCAGCTTGCTTGGCTACCATATCTTCGTCGGCTGAGATGTTGAAGTAAGGTATTTTTACTGATTCGTCAAGTTTAACTTCAAATGAAGGCGCCATACCAATATCGAAAACAAAGCTAAAATCGGTTTGGTTATCCCAGTCAATGGCTGGTTGTTTTTCTTCGTTGGGAAGTGGTTCTCCCAATACGTTGAGGTTCTCTTTGATGATATATTCAGTCAGATTTTTAGAAAGAATCTTGTTGACTTCCTCTGCCAGAATTGCTTTCCCGTACATTTTTTTGATTAATCCTGCAGGAACCATTCCAGGACGGAACCCCGGCATATTGGCTTTTTTACGGTAATTTTTCAACACGTCGTTCACGGTGGCTTCGTAATCATTTTTCTCAACCGACACTGTAACGACAGCATTCAATTCGTCGATGTTTTCTCTGGTAATATTCATATCTTTTGTCTTAAATTTATTGGAAATGAGCAAGGAAGAAGAACTTTTGCCAAGTTCAGGTTCCAAAACCTAATGCTTAAAATTAACAAAAACCGCTTGCTTATCCTTTTAGTAGGTAAAGCAAGGCGGTTATTTTCTGCTGTGCGGGCGAAGGGACTCGAACCCCCACGCCGTAAGGCACCAGATCCTAAGTCTGGCACGTC
>CAYRBM010000039.1:0-37189 GCA_964422425.1 uncultured Odoribacter sp. | reverse complement strand
CGCGACCCTCGGCGTGACAGGCCGATATTCTAACCGACTGAACTACCGCACCAATTATCAGTGTCGTAAATTTTATGAGGGCGGTGCGGACGGGACTCGAACCCGCGACCCTCGGCGTGACAGGCCGATATTCTAACCGACTGAACTACCGCACCAGAGTATTTTCTTTATTAACTCAATTCCGAAAAATCAAGTTGTTTTTAATTAAAATTTACAGCACTTTTCAAGAACAAACCTTCCGAAATCCGTTTCTCAAAAGGCTTTGCAAATATAGCCTTTCTTTTTTTCCCTACAATAGGCCTCATAATTTTTTTTGTTTGATTGAATCAAATTTTGCAACACACACAAAAATCTAATAATCAAAGAATTAAATCTAAGTTTCAGAATATACAAAATTGGATTCCAGTAGTTTCTTTTCTCCATTCCATCTGTATGCCAGCAATCTACCAACACGCGACACGCCGGAATCGACACAACATACATTTTCCTTCAATATGCCAAACCCCTCCACCAAGCTGTAATGACCGAAGAAAACAATTGGTGCATTTTCAGGGTATGGAACACGTGAATGCAAAATTTCCTTTGGAATCGTGTAGGCCGGAAGCTCAAAACGACTTTCAGCCGAAATTTCCTTAAAGGTTTTTCCGATTGGGTCTTCCCACCATTTCATCCGGAATGACCGGTGTGGTCTTCCATCATCATCGAAAACCAACAAATTTTTAGGTAGTTGAAAGTCGATACCCTTACATGATTGCCAGAAACTTTCTGAAAACTTTGTTCCATTCAGTGCAATTTCACGCAAAAGTGTTTTAGTCAATTTGGGCTCTATAATGGTTTCCTTCAGTAACCTCACATTATCGTCGTCCCAACAGGCATGAATAATCCGGATATCGCCGAAATCAAGAAACATCGGCAATGTGCGCAGCCATTTCAGGTGACTTTTAAATTCGTCTTTGTAAGCAGCAAATTCATCAAGGGTTTGATTGATCTGCAGCTGATATTTGGGAATGCGTTTTTTATAGTACTTTCCCTCATTGTCGCGCAAATAGTAAAGAATAGCATACATTTCGTGGTTTCCAAGAACGGCATAAGCCGAACCGCCTTCAACCATCTTCCGGATCAAGTTCAACGTTTCCCTTATTTTGGGGCCACGATTGATAAAGTCGCCAACAAAAATAGCTTTTCGCTCCGGATGAGCATAAAAACCGTTCTGCTGCGAATAGCCCATCTTCTTCAAAAGACTTTTCAGTTCATCCGCATAACCGTGAATGTCTCCGATAACATCGTACATAAAAAAATTGCCCGAATGGTTTATTCAGGCAATTTAATTATTTTTTAAATACCCCCGTTTCTTTTAACAATGAAACGAGGATGACTTTCGGTTTTCTACCAGAAGTAAATATAGAACAGCACACATGCCAAAACTACTCCTGCCGAAGCAATAACGTCCCATTTGTCCCAGCTGTTCTTGATGAGAGCTTTGTAATCACCAGTGAAGGTAATTGCATCTACCTGTTGAGCAGTTGGTTTCGGCGTAAAGAATGATACTACAACCATAAACAACATGATGAATACAAGCAACCAAATCTCGAAAATTAGCCAGTTGGTTTGCCAAAACCATGCGGTAGATTCCCAGTACCAGCCTGTCATTACTTCCTGGCCTGTATTTGTAAAGATGTTCGTCAGTAAGCGAATCATACCGACCAAAAAACCTACGATTAGGCCCAGTTCTCCGGCTTTGGGCGTAATTCTTTTGGAGAATATACCCAGTACAAAAACGGCTACCATCGCAGGTGCAAGCAGCGATTGAATACCTTGCAGGTATGAATAAAGACTTCCGAGACTCATCATCACCGGAATCCAGACAATACCAAGAATCACAACCACAACAGTTGCAATACGACCAACCAAAACGTATCTGGCCTCAGTTTTGCCTTTGAACATGGGTTTATAAAAATCTTCGGTGTAAAGCGTAGCACACGAGTTAAAAAATGCCGCTAAAGAGGCAACCAATGCAGATATAAAGCCGATGGTAACAATACCTTTCACGCCAGCCGGTAAAACAAATTTCACCATCGAACCAAAGGCAGTATCAGGATTGTCAAGGGTAAAGCCGCTGTCGGGACGAGCAGCCAATGCAGCCGCAATCATGCCCGGTATCAGGAACATAAAAACCGGCAACAATTTGAAATAACCAGCCGCGATTGTTCCTCTGCGCGCACGCTTCATAACCACATCGCTTGGCTCTCCTTTTGTTTGTCCGAGAACACGTTGAACAATGTGCTGGTCGGTTGTCCAATACCACATACCAATAATTGAAGCTCCGAGAAATACCCAGAACCCAGGATACTCGTCATAGAGCGGATCGCCGGTCTCAAAGTGGAACATGTGGTTTGTGCCGTAAGCAACACCATCGGCGCCTACGCCAAGAGTTTTGGAATAGTCAATCATGGCCGTCCAACCGTCAGCAATACTGCCTCCTCCAAGGGTTGATAGCCCCAGGAAAAGCACAAGAAAAGAACCAATAATCAATATAGGAGTTTGAATTGCCGATAAAGTCATAACGCCCTTCATACCACCAACAACTGTAAAAATACCGGTTAAGACAATCAGCCCGATTGCTCCGTACCAGAAAGGTAAACCGAGTAAACTTTCCATGAAGATACCGCCCGTAAATGCGGTTACGCTCACTTTGGTCAGCACATACGCAACGAGTGTAATGATAGACAGCCATGAACCCGTAGCAGGAGTGTAGCGATTTTTCAGGAAGTCGGGCATGGTGATGATTTTGCCCAACTTGTTATTCATCAATTGATAGAAAGGCACAAAGATCCAGCCCAGAATAAGGATCATCCAGCCTTGCATCTCCCAATGTGCCATACCGACTCCGGCTTTGGCACCTGTTCCTGCCAGACCTACAAGGTGTTCAGAACCGATGTTTGCAGCAAAGATAGCTGCACCAATAATGTACCATGGTTCGCCCTTTCCGAATAAATAATCTTCACTGTCAGCACCTTGCTGCGAGCGTTTGTGCTTCAGTATCGAACGCCAAACAGCCCATCCGACCAGTAATATCCCGACCACGATAATCACCCAGTCGAGCCAAATAAATTCGTTTGAATTCCAATTCATAAGTTGAGTTTTAGATAATTTATTTCAGTATTAATTGATTTTTTAGACTATTTAAAACTTGACAATCCGGTCGATACCAATTTCGTCAATATTACTTTTTGCTTTGTAATAGAAAGCGCCTTTCCTCGATTCGGAAACGTCTTTTTCCTCCAGTCGTTCAAGCGCACCCAGCGACAATATTTTTTTCCGGAAGTTTCCCGGGTCGAACTCGCGCTGAAAAATGGCCTCATACAATTTCCTCAACTGGATTAACGTAAACCGTTCAGGCAACAACTCCAAACCAGCCAGACTATAAACCGCTTTTTGCTGAAGTTTGGCCAATGCCTTTTCAAACATTTCCTTATGGTCGAAAATGAGGTTTGGCAATTGCCTGACGGGCACCCAAAACGCACCGTTTTCGCGCACACATTCTTCATCGTGCAGATCAATCCTGATCAATGCATAATATGCCAGGCTGATCACCCGCGCTTCCGGGTCGCGATTCGGCGCAGAAAATGCTTCCACCTGTTCCAGAAATATTTGACCTAATCCGGTTGTCTGTTTCAGAATACGGGCCGCAGCTTCATCCCCCGATTCATCTTCCTGAACAAAACCGCCCAACAACGACCACTTTCCTTTCGACGGCTCAAAGCTTCGCGGATAAAGCAACAACTTCAATTCATCATTCTGGTAGCCCAAAATAACACAATCGACCGAAACATAGTGTTGAGGATGACCTTTGTATAATTCCATTTTTATTCAGGAAATAATCACGACTAAAGTATAAAAGTAATATTTACTTTTATTATTTGAGATTAATTAATTCCTGTTTCCTGTTGGAAAACATTTTGGGCAGGCACAAAAAAAAGGAAGACCATTGCTGATCTTCCTTTTTTATTTATGATATGACTAAATTATACCGGAATGTCTTTGTTTACGTTTTTACTTCCGATTAAAGCGTAGAACAGCAAGTAAGCAAGACCAGCAACAATTACCCAGTAGCTCGGCATGTAACCTGCGAAGTCGGCCACCCAACCCTGAAGTGCAGGAAGGATACCACCACCGCAAACCATCACCATAAAGATACCTGAAGCTGCTGCCAGATATTTTCCTAAGCCTTCAACAGCAAGGTTGAAAATACCGCCCCACATAATTGAAGTACAAAGTCCGACTAATACAAGGAATGCTGCATTGATCGGTACTTCAAGCAAGCCAAAAGAAGTTACACCATCAACACTTTTCAATACTGGTAATGAAACCAACGTAGAAGCTGAAGAGAACATGGCTGCAAGTACAAGGACTAAACCTAAACCTGAAGCAAAAGTAAGCATGGTTTTACTTGACACTTTTGCTCCGATTGAGGCGCCGACCAAACGGCCAATCAGCATCAGGAACCAGTAAGTACCGGCAACGAATCCTGCAGTTGTTGCATTCAGTGCGTTTGGAGTAGCTGGATCAACAAGAAAATAATTTAATACTCCGGGAGTACCAACTTCAACACCTACATAAACGAAAATAGCAACAGCGCCTAAAATAAAATGGCGGAATTTCATAGCTCCAGACATCAAGTTTCCAAGAGGTTCAGAAGATTGCTCTGCGTGTGGTTCAGGTATTGAAACAAAATAAAGTACAACAAATACTATCGCAAACACAGCCATAGCAGCATACATGAACGGGAAAATATTGGTGATTTGTGCTTTTGTAGCATCGCCAATTAAAATACCAACAATCATTGGAGTAGCAGTAGCCATTACAGAGTTAAAAGATCCACCAACCTGAATCAGCTGGTTTCCTTTATTACCACCACCACCAAGGGTATTCAACATTGGGTTTACAACGGTGTTCAGCAAACACATAGAAAAACCAGCAACGAATGCTCCGATAAGGTACACGGCAAATGCTGAATTTTGATCAGCATAACCTGAAAGATATTGGATACCAACCCCAATAAAACCAACTGCAATAGCAATTAGCGCTGTTTTTTTGTAACCAATTCGTTGAAGCAGAATTCCACTGGGAATACCCATTACTGCATAAGCAATAAAGTTACCTGCATTCCCCAGAAGACCCAGGAAATTGGTTACTGCAAACTGGCTCTTTAACACGATCCCCATCGGGGCTGCCAGGTTAGTCACAAATGAAATCATACCAAATAGCATGATCATCATGATAATTGGCACGGTGTAATTTTTGTTTTGACTCATAATAGGTAATTTGATTGTTAATTGATGAAGATTAAGTTTGTGTTGTTTCGTTAAAATTTAGTCCCCGAATTTGCAAAAAATAACTTACTATTTCAGCAAAACTTCGAAAAAAGGGCAAAATTAAGCTGAAGAACTGGTCGTTCAGCATGATTGTCCAAACGACCAGTTTTCATCATTTTTTTATATTCTGCTATAAATCAAGCTTAATTGAACCTTTGGCACGGATAAACAATTTATGACAACTGCCTTTTCCGTAAACATGCTCCAGTGTGCTTACATATTTATCGAGTAAATCCTGCGGAACAAAGGCCTGAATAGTACCGCCGAACCCACCACCGTGAACACGCCATGCACCTTTGCCTTTCAGGATCATTTCGCTCAACGCCAAAGCCAGCGAAACTACTTGCTCGTCTTTGTGTACTACGTCAAAAATATTCTGATTGTACATGTACGAGCTGTAACCCGATTCAACCACCATTTTCAGGAATGATTGGAAATCGTTGTTTTCCAAAGCGGCCACCTGCTCAACCACGCGGACATTGTCGCCCTGGAAGTGGTAAGCACGCAACAATGCGCGGTCACCGGTTTTCTTGCGGATTTCAGGCATTTTTTCAACGATTTGTTCCAAAGTTACCTGGCGCAAAACTTTGGCACCCAACTCAGCGGCAACAGCTTTCATTTCTGTTGGTAACGAAGCATATTCAGCCTGCGAAGCAGCATCGTCGTGACCGCCGCCAACATCGGTAATTACCAATGCAAAACCAGTTTTTACGAAATCAAAGTCAACTTCTTTCACGATTGGTTTCGATGGATCTTCGAAATCAATGGTAATCAAACCACCCACCGAACAAGCAGTCTGGTCCATCAAACCACAAGGTTTTCCGAAGAAATTATTTTCTGACCACTGGCCAATGATTCCATTCTCAACAGCGCTCATTTTGCCATCGTTGAACAGGTGATTGATAATTGCGCCAATCAAAACTTCGAACGAAGCTGAAGAACTTAAGCCTGAACCTTTTGGTACGCGACCTTCGATACAAGCGTCGAAACCACCAATGGTATAGCCTTTTTCGCTCATGCGGGCTGCAATACCTTTTACCAGCGACGAAGAAGTATAGAATTGGGCAGGATCGATTTCCAGCGAACCTAAATCAACCTGAAATTCAGGATAACCAACTGATTTAATTCGGATAGTATTAGTCCCGTTTGCAGCTGCAACAGCAATATTGTCAAGGTTCACAGCACCAGCCAACACGCGACCGTAATTGTGGTCGGTATGATTACCGCCGATTTCGGTACGGCCCGGTGAACTAAATAACGAAACATCGTCAGTTCCATAAACCTGTTGAAATTCATTCATCAAAGCGGCATAACGATCGGCCTGTTCTTTCAGAACCACCTCGTTTACACCATATAATTCCTGAAACAATGGATTTTTTCCATTGGAAATCTTTTCGATCAATGCGCTAATCTTAGCCATAGTTTTAGTGTGTTTAATTATTTATTGGTTTATTGTTTTTTATAATGAATTGGAGAAAGGTCGCGCAAACGCTGGGCGGCCTGCTCGGCGGTAATGTCGCGTTGCGGAGTGGCCAGCATTTCGTATCCCACCATAAATTTCTTCACTGAAGCAGAACGCAGCAAAGGCGGGAAAAAGTGCATGTGCAAATGCCATTCCGGATAGTCGTTCCCATCTGTTGGCGCCTGGTGCAAACCAGCCGAATAGGCAAATGAAACTTCGAACAGGTTATCGTATTTCACGGTTAGCCGCTTGTAGATATCTGCCAATGCGGTACGCTCTTCTTCAGTCAATTGTAAAATATTCTGAACCGGACGACGGCTGACAATCATGGTTTCGAAAGGCCACACGGCCCAGAAAGGAACCAAAGCAACAAAGTGCTCGTTTTCAACAACTAAGCGATCTTTTTTGGTCAATTCTGCTTTCAAATAATCACTTAAAAGTGTGGTTCCGTGCTTTTCAAAATACTCCCTTTGAGTTTTTGATTCTTTTGCCGGCTCAACCGGAACCGACGACGATGACCAGATTTGCCCATGCGGGTGCGGATTTGAACAACCCATAATGGCACCTTTATTTTCGAAAATCTGCACATAGTTAATCATCGGGTTGCTACCCAGTTCTTCAAACTGATCGCACCAAACGTCCACCACGTTGCGAATGTCAGCCACTTCCATTTCAGGAATGGTCAGGCTGTGGTCGTCGCTAAAACAAATTACTTTGCAAATGCCACTTTCACTTTTAGCCTGGAAAAGGTTACCTTCATCAACATTACCTTCCGGAGTATCAGTTAACAACGCGCTAAAATCGTTGGTAAAAACGAAAGTTCCTTTGTAAGGCGGATTGAACTTGCCTCCTGCCCTTTCGTTTCCGGCGCACAAATAACAGGTTGGATCGTATTTGGGGCGTTCGTCGCCAACAGTCTTTTCAACCTGGCCTTGCCACGGGCGCTTTGCCCGGTGCGGCGACACCAGAATCCAGTCGCCTGTCAATGGATTTAATCTTCGGTGCGGAAAATCTTCGATATTAAAATTGCTCATAAATATTACATTTCTAACTGGTAGGTACTGGTGGGTAAAAATAGATAATTTTTGCAGACAACCACTATCCGATCAAAATTTTCCAATACCCCGTTGTTTTACCAACTCTTTCAATTATTTTCTGCTCTTTCAGAAGCTTCAAATATTTTTGTATCGCAGATTCATTAATGTCAAGTTTTTGTGATATTTCCTTTCTTGATATTGCTGGATTTGCAAGAATCAAGTCAAATACCTTTTGAGCCCCGGGAGTAAGTTTATTCGCAATTTCGCCAACTTGACCACCAACTTGACCACCAACTTGACCACCTGCTTGACCACCTGCTTGACCACCTATTGTACCACTTATTGTACCACCATCAACTTCTTCTAATTCTTTTGGAAAAGTCATTTTCAAAAAATGTTGAGAGAATGCAAAACATGATCTGTCATAACCATCCAATATCCGGGGGATTCCGGAGCCTAACTGCTCCACCATCTCAAGGTCCTTGAAAACCCGCATCAATTCTTTATTCCGTGGAACCGAAACACCAACAAAAAACTCTTCCTGACTCAAAGATTCGGGCAATCCTCCGGCTGATGTGATTTCTATCCGATCATCAAAGATCTCAAATTTGGGAGGTACCTCATTGGTATAATCGTTGTGAACAATGGCATTGATAACAGCCTCGCGCAAAGCAATAGGGTTCCACAATCTTCTTTCCTTTCGTTCTTTCGACGTTATTTGGGCTAAAGTCTTGTTTTCGAGTTCCAGTTTATCCAAAACCTGTTTTGCGGCTTTAATTAAGCAACAATATCCGTATTCGTTGTTCTCGATCAAATCGACTCTCGTTGTACCTTTATATTTAGCAACTTTTACAGATGTCCCATTATTATCGGCCAATAAATAGGCCACGTAATTATAAAATCCTTCATCAGTAACTAATTCAAGATTTTGTGCGAATCGGGAATTCAATTTGCTACCCGTAGCCTCATAATAGATTTTAAGCTGTTCGAAGGTCAAATCCTGGCGGTTCGATTTAATTTTACTGATAGAATTTCGTACGCGTTTCGCGAAAAGTTCATCGATCATTCGTTGAGGCATGGGCTCCGATGCCGACCCAACCCGAATGAAACAGCCCTTTTCCGACATTCCGTATTTTTTCAACGAATACGGTTTTTCAGACCCACTTGCAACAATAACCTTGATAATCTCTTTACCCTCCCTTTGTTCCAAAACAACATCAAACAGGCCAAGACACGAGGGCGAAACATTGTGTTTCAAACGATCCTTAATCTTGAGTTGGTCTCCATCAGAATCTTTTACTCCAATAACATTTCCCGATTTATCAATCCCAATATAAATAAAACCACCCTCGCGATAATTTAGAAATGCAATCACTTCTCTTTCCAAATTATCGGTAAGTTCGCTTTTGAATTCTATGCGATTGGTTTCGATCATTATTTATTTCATTTACAATGAGTTTCTCCTGATCAGCGCAGATTGGTTCCTGATTTTTCCTGAACTCCGATCCTGAATCATCCGTGCAAGTGTTTGGCCCATCAGGTTAAAATCGGTTGAAATGGTGGTTATTCCACCGGCAACCACCTCTTTCAGCATCGTGTCGTTAAACGAAACAATTCCGAGGTCCTGCCCCAGTTTCAATTTCTTTTCCGCAGCCATTTTTACCAGCCTGACTAAATTACGGTCGGACGGAACAAAATATGCTTCGCCGTTTTTCACCGTTTTATTTTCGAGGTTGCGGATAATTTCCGAAGCAAAGCCTTTTTCCCTGCAAAACCGTTGAAACCCAATCATACGACCTTCAGGCTCTTTGCCTCCGGGGAAAATCATGACCAGTTTATTGTATTTCTGCAATAAATCGAGCCCGTCGTTCAAGGCCTCATATACATCCTGCTCAAAATCCTGATAGACAACTGGAAAGTCAACCAAATCATCCTTTTTACGATCGAGAATGTACACCCTGTCCTTTGGCAATTTACCAACTATATTAATTGTATCGTCAAACGTGGCAGGCATAATGACATACGAAGTGTATTTGCCAATGCTCTCGGCAATCAGGTTTTTAAAAACCTGATAATTAAAATGATGAAAGTAAATATCGACATTCGATTTATTATCGAGGCTATTCAGGAACGACGTGTACAGGTCTTCCTTAAACGCATTCAGTTCGTCGAAAAGCACAAAAATTTTCTGGTCAACATTAATTTCCACGCTATTGATGTAATAGCCTTTTCCCGGAATGGAGTTGATAATTCCCTTCGCCTTCAGCTCGTTAAAAGCAACCATCACTGTATCGCGCGACAATTCGAATTCGGCACAAATCTGGTTTAACGAAGGAATTTTGTCGCCCAAATGGAGTTCTCCGATTGAAATGGCTGAATATATCGAGTTGATAATCTGGCGGTACTTGGGTACACCTAATGAATCATCGATCTGAATATTCTTCACAGGTTTCGATTTTTTAGTTCGGTTATTGATCTCAAAAGTAAAAATAAATCGAAACAAATTACCACCAGTACCTACCAGTCTGAACGAAAAAATTAAATTTGTAAGCCGGTTGAAAACAGCGTACAGTTGTCAGTCGCAGCAGACAGAGAAAAGTTATTAATCGTCATTTGCTTCGCGTCATTGATAGTCATTGCGGTAGAACCCTTTTACCATGAATGACAACAAATGACCATAGAATGACCACGAATGACAATTCGCAAAAAATGACATAAACAATCTAAATTCTAAAATAACTAACATGAAAATTACCCAATCAAACTTCGGAACAACCAGCGATGGCCAGCCGGTTGACCTTTTTACCCTGAGCAATGACAATCAGGTAACCGTAAAAATTACCAACTACGGATCGATCATTACTTCAATCGAAACACCCGACAGCAAAGGCGAATTCGTCAATATTGCCTGTGGATTCGATCATCTTGAAAATTATTTAAGCGCCGAATATTTGGGCAGCTACCCATATTTTGGCTGCATCTGCGGACGGGTTTGCAACCGCATTGCCGAGGGAAAATTCACACTCGAAGGCAAAAACTACTCGTTGGCAGTCAACAACGGGCCGAATCACCTGCACGGCGGGTTGGTGGGTTTCGACCGCAAAGTATTTGCTGCTGAAATTGTTGACGACGCCGAAAAAGTGGGTGTAAAACTGACATATCTGAGTCCCGACATGGAAGAAGGTTACCCAGGAAACCTGAAAGTGACCTGCACCATAACTTTGAACAACGCCAACGAACTTGCCCTCGAATACGGAGCTGAAACCGATCAAACCACCATCGTCAACCTGACCAACCACACCTATTTTAATTTGGTGGGCAAAGGGCAAATTTTGAATCACGATCTGGAACTGACCGCCAAATCATTCACCAAATCCGAAGGAATGATTCCAACCGGGGAAATTGCATCGGTTGAAGGTACTCCGTTCAACTTCCTGACCAAAAAGAAACTGGGCAAAGACATTGCCGGACTGGCCGATGGGTACGACCTGAATTTTGTTCTGGACAATGTGGGAGGGAAAATGGTTTATGCCGGTTGCCTCAGCGAAGAAACATCGGGAAGGAAAGTGGAAGTTTACACCACCCAACCGGGCATTCAACTTTACACCGGTTATTGGATTCCGGAGTTAACCGTTGACGGGCAAAAGAAATTTGGCAGCTACTCGGGCGTTGCACTGGAAACGCAACATTACCCCGATTCGGTAAACAAACCTGAATTTCCATCGATTGTGCTGAAACCCGGAGAAAAACTGGTAGAAAAAACAATTTATAAATTCGGAAATATCTAAGAAAAGGGCTTCGGCCCTTTTTTTTTTTTAGGTGTGCTTTTTCGATCCCTGATACAATTCGTATTTGCGAAAACTACACTCCAGAGAACCATTTAAAATCGGCATTTTTCGTGAAGGACGCAATCCAATTAACTTATGGCATTGAGGGGTACTAATGATCCAGGCTGAAGCATCAACATAGTATTGTTTCAAACGGTCACCCAGCAACTTATAAAAATCGGTATCGTCGGGTAAGAGCCTCTCTCCGTATGGAGGATTAAACAACAAAAATGGCTTTGAAATCTCGGGTTCCAATTTATTAAAATCAGCTACTTTAAAATCGATCAGCGAGGTCACTCCTGCTTCTTCGGCATTTTTTGAGGCAATTTCAATATTTCGCCTCGAAATGTCAGAAGCATATATTTTCACCTCATTTCGCTCCGAAGAAATACACTCCTGCTCTACCTGTTTAAACAAAGCAGCATCGAAATCGCGCCAATTTAAAAACCCGTAATTCTTCCTTACTCTGCCCGGATAAATTTCATTGGCCAGCATAGCTGCTTCAATAGCAATTGTTCCCGATCCGCACATGGGATCAATCAGACTGTTTTCTCTATCCCAATCAGACAACCGAAGTAAACCCGCGGCCAAAACTTCATTAATTGGAGCTTCGTTCTGCCCTACCCTATAGCCACGTTTATGCAATGACTCCCCGCTACTGTCGAGCGAAATGGTACAAAACTCATTACTTATATGAAGATTAATCAAAATGTCCGGATATTTTGAATCAACAGAAGGACGCTCTCCAAACTTATACCTAAACCGGTCAACTATGGCGTCCTTCAATTTCAAAGAGGCAAACATTGAATTATTAAATAAGTCGGAAAACACAGTACTTTGGATGGCAAAAGTCTGGTCACAACCAAATACGTCTTCCCATTTAAAGTTTCGTCCGCGTTGATACAAATCGTTTGCAGAGTGTATTTTGTACGAATCCAACGGAACCAAAATGCGCAGTGCAGTCCTAAGGCAATAATTGGCTTTATAAAGTAGTTTTTTATCTCCGGAAAAGTAAACTGATCGCCGTGCCAGCTGAACTTCATCGGCGCCCAATTCAATTAGTTCCCTGGCCAGAACCTCTTCCAGTCCGGCCATTGTTGTTGCGGTGTATTGTTGATTTTTCAAAATTATAAGCTAAAGATTAAATTCCTGCTCCATCATTAAAATCGGCTTCTTTTGCCTTAAACTGAACAAGTTTTGTGTTAGGTGGAAGACTGTTGGTTACCCATACGTTACCCCCTATCACCGAATTAGCACCAATTCTGATCCGGCCAAGAATAGTGGCCTGAGCATATATAATGACATTATCTTCCACTATGGGATGACGAGGTATGCCTTTAATCGGATTTCCATCGGCATCAAGCGGAAAACTTTTGGCCCCCAGAGTAACTCCCTGGTATAATTTGACATTGTTCCCGATGATACAGGTAGAGCCGATTACCACACCCGTTCCATGATCTATCGTAAACGATTCGCCAATTTGTGCTCCCGGATGAATATCAATTCCGGTTTCAGAATGTCCCATTTCTGAAATAATTCGAGGAATAAGTGGAACTCCCAACTTTAATAGCTGATGACCAATCCGATGATTTATTATTGCCCGGGTGGTCGGATAACAGTAAATAACTTCACTTCTGCTATTGGCTGCAGGATCGCCCAAATAGGCTGCTTCCACATCTGTAATAAGCAATCGCCTGATTTCTGGCAAAAATGAAATAAAGTCGGCGGCCAGCCCTTGTGCATATCTCGATCTTTCCTGCATGTCAACCTGCTCGGGATTGGCACAGGTAAAACATAAGCCAGCCAAAATTTGCTCGGCAAGTATTTCAAAAAGCTCATCGACATAAACACCAATGTAATGTTTGGTGGTATCCGAACGCAAACTGGTATTTCCGAAATACCCGGGGAAAAGTATCTCCCGAATGATTCCGACCATTTTACTTAGTTTTTCAATTGACGGCAAAGGTTCGCCAATCCGGTGTTCGTGACAAACAAGGCTCAGTGACTTCGGGTCAGATAACAATTCGACTGCACTGCGCATTTTATGCTCGATATTTTTTTCAGCATTCATTCGAAAAAATTTCAGGGGTTAATGACCAGACAAAAATCATACTTTTAGGTATGATTTCAAACTTTAAAAGTGGAAAGTTTCGAAAAACCATGAATTGCATTCATCGCCTGTTGCAACCGTTGATCTCCGGATCCTTCAATTTCATTAAACAGAAATCCGTAACTGATCAGCTCCTGCCGATATTCATTGTATAATTTGATTCTGTTTTCTCCTCCGTTTTCACGAACAGCATCGGCAACCCAGGGCAAATCGGGTTTGCAAAGCAAATACAAATCCATCGGATGGTTGGAAATTTCTGATTCCAACCAATCGGGTACTCGCCCAAAAACCCAACGAAACCATACTTTGGTAATGATTAGCCAGGTATCAAAAACCAGAAACGATTTTTTATTGTGGTAAGATTCTTCATATTGCCTCACTTGCATCCTTGCTATATTTTCAACATCGTGAAAAGTATAACGTCCGGGCAAATTTCCGATATAATCACGGGCATATTCCGGAATATAAAGCCCGCCAAATTCATTTGCCAACTGCATTGCAAGCGTTGTTTTACCGGTCGATTCTGGCCCGGTAACAGCAACTCGAATAATTTTTCCCGTTAATTTGCTCATGACGTAAAAGTAGGCGGTTTTTCTGATTGAGCCGACGAAATCATCACATAGATTCACTTTCACTCACTTCTTTCTTCCACTCAAAATACCCCACAAAAGCCATAACGGCATACACTGCAAACAGTATGACCGTTGGCATCAGATCTTTATACCAAAACAATCCGATGGAAAAAATATCAACAAAAATCCACACAAGCCAGTGTTCAAGTATTTTGCGAGCCAACATCCAGGTGGCAACTATACTTAGGGAAGTCGCCAGAGAATCGGCTACAGGAACGGGAGAATCGGTATATTGATCGAGCACAAACCATATCAAAAAGAAGATAAAAAGACTGACTGATAACAAAGCTGCACCCATTTTAGGTGTTATGCGACTAACTTTTAAAGGCGAATGCTGTGCTGTATTACCAAAAAGCCATTCGTACCAGCCATAGATACTTATGGCCACATAATATACCTGAAGTCCCATATCGGCATACAATTTCGACTGAAAAAATACCCAGACATACAACACCGATGTGAGTAAACCAACAGGCCATGTGAATATACTTTGCCTGATTGAGAAGAAAATATAGGCCAAACCTAAAATGGCTCCCAGGAGTTCAACATAGTTTCCGGAGAGCCATTTGATGATTAATTCCATTATTCCTGATTATTTGCCCGAAAGAATTTTTTCGTAAGAACCTCTTTTCGACAATACTTCCATTGACTTTTTGATTGCTTCATCATCTGCGTTCATAATCTGAAAATAATGACTAAGCGAAAATAAATCACGTGCCATTAATGCTTTCATCTGCCGCTTCATAATTGGTCGGGCAAACTCAATGCTCTTTTCATCACGCTTTACCCCTTCCTTTTCACCGGCATCAATAATTTTTTCAAGCATTTCGTCGGTTACTTCAAATTTGGCTGCAAAAGTATTAAAGTCGCTGTATTTTTGTTTAAACTCTTCGCGTTTGGCATCCATCAGATCAAGAACACCCGTGTAAACCACATTCTTGCGCAAAAGATTGTTGTAATAGGCATAGTATTTTGAGGTATCTAACGGGATAAACAAATCGGGCATTATTCCGCCACCTCCATAAACTGTGCGTTTACTCACTTTAGTTTCGTATTTCTGACTGATATTTTGATTTATGCTGTCTTTCGAGAAAAGCTCGCCTTTCTCCATCCGTTTCAGGTAATCTTTCTGATAATCTTCCACTCCATTGTCATAAGGTTTCTGAATACAACGTCCGCTTGGAGTGTAATAATGGGCCGTGGTAAGCCTTATCATTGAACCATCAGTCAGCGGATAGGGCTGCTGCACCAAGCCTTTCCCGTAAGATCTGCGACCAATTATCACACCACGATCCCAATCCTGAATAGCTCCGGCGACAATTTCACTGGCGGATGCCGAACCCTCATCAATTAAAACGATTACTTTACCTTGTTCCATCTCTCCAAGAGCAGTAGAATTAAACTCCTTTTTATCGGCATGAACACCCTGTGTATAAACCACAAGTTTGTATGCAGTTAAAAATTGATCGGCCAGTTCAACCGCTGCAACAAGATAGCCGCCACCATTGCCGCGAAGATCGAGTACAAGGTTGGAAAGCTTCGGAGAGGCTTTTAAAGTCTTGATTGCCTCAAAAAATTCATTGGTTGTGGTTGCCGAAAATTTATTCAGCTTGATGTAACCGGTATTTTCGTTCATCATATATGAAGCATCGAGGCTGTTAATCGGTATTTTATCTCGAATAACCGTAAAATCAAGCAAATTGAGTTCCCCTTTTCGTTTGACCTTCAATTCAACTTTTGTCCCCTTTTTCCCTCTCAGATAATCGTAAACATCCGTATTTTTCAGCCCTATTCCGGCTATGTTTTTCGAATCAACCGAAACAATCCGGTCGCCTGCACGAAGTCCGACTTTTTCAGAAGGACCACCCGGAACCGTAGCCACAACAAGCAGTGTGTCGTGTAAAACATTAAACGAAATGCCAACACCTTCAAAATTCCCCTGAAGAGGTTCATTCATTTTCGCTACTTCTTCCTTCGAAATGTAAACAGAATGAGGATCAAGTTGTCTCAAAACCTCTACAATAGCATTTTCCGTCAGTTTATCCACATTCGTGGTGTCAACGTAATAACTGTCAATCAACCTGAGCAAACGTCCAAATTTCATGGTGCTGCCCTGCACATCCTGCGCTGTTGCCTTTCCCGCTCCGGTCAACAAAATCAATCCCAGTGTAATTGCAACAACATTTTTTAAATAGCTTTTCATTTCATTGTTTTTAACAGAGTCGAAATCCTTCTCAAAAATCATGCAAAACAATCGACTCAAATTTATTGATTAGCAAATATAGAAGTTAAAATGAGATTCAAAAACCTGTTAACTCTGTTTAAAGTTAACTCATGGATGCGAAATCATATTTATTTTAGTCAAGACAGAACATTTAAAATTACAATCAGATAACAACCGCATGAATGATCTAAATTGATAATCGACTTTTGCAGTGCGAAGTCAGAAATTATTTACTTTAATGCTTTCTTTAAGACAGTAAAACTAAATCAAAATAAATCCTAACAAAATGAACCAAAAAGCCAGATTTTTCACAAAACTATTCCATCAATTTGCACTGATTCAGCTTTTTATGCTGCTTATGTCATCGCTGCCGGCAGCCGCCCAACGCGACTATTATCAAATTCAGGTTTTTCGCCTAAATGGCAAAACTCAGGAAGTTAAAGTTGATCAATTTCTGAAAAATGCCTATTTACCCGCCTTGCACCGAGCAGGTATTGCCAAGGTAGGTGTTTTTAAGCCTCTTGAAAGTGATACTACTTCGGGCAAATATGTTTATGTCTGGATACCTTTCAAATCGCTTGAGCATTTTGATAAAATACAGAATGTACTTGAAAAAGATCAGAAATATCAAAGTGATGGAAGTGATTTTCTTAAAGCTCCCTTCAACCAGGTTCCTTTTTTGCGCAAAGAGTCCATTCTTTTGAAAGCATTCAGCCATCAGCCTGAATATTTCATTCCGACATTTAAAACAAATCCGTCAGAACGTGTTTATGAGTTACGCAGCTACGAAGGCCCCACTGAATACCTTTTTAGGCAAAAAGTAAAAATGTTTAATGAAGGCGGTGAAATCAAGCTGTTTAAAATGCTGGATTTTAATGCTGTTTTTTATGCCGAAGTTGTTTCAGGGAGTACAATGCCTAACCTGATGTATCTCACCACTTTTGCAGATATGCCAACTCATGATGAACGCTGGGCGGCATTCAGGGCTCATCCCGATTGGAAAACCCTATCGGCTATTGAGGAATACAAGAACACGGTATCCCGTTCAGTAAAGTTGTTACTTCGTCCTGCTGATTATTCTGATTTTTAGCGGGATATTTAAAATCAATTCATAAAAAAGCGACAGGAGCGCAGATTCTATTTTGAATTTACGCTCCTGTCGCTTTTAGTTTTGACTTCTCTATCAAATCTTAATCCGCAATAGAAACCAGTTCCAATCCTTTTTCGAAATACCGCTTTCCTTTTTGAGCATTGGTGTGACTTACCGGTCCGGCAATACAACCTCCTTCGCAGGCCATCACCTCTATAAATTGTGACGGAGCTTTTCCTTTGGTAAACGCTTTCAGCAAATTGATTGATTTTTTATTCAGCCCGTCAACTGACAAAGTTTTAACGTCAATGGACAAATTTTTGCTTTGGATGGCTGCGATTACGCCTCCCGACAAAGCAAAGCCACGGGCTTCGCGAGTTATGCCTGCAAGCGCTAATTCTTCACAATCAGCAGGTTTTATATCCATAGCTTCAAAAATGGCATCCAATTCCGAGAAGCTTAGTACATAATCAACAAAAGGGTTGTCAATGGCCTCTTTTCGCTTGGCAACACAGGGTCCGATGAAGACTGTTTTAGCATTGGGATACATTTTTTTGACTTCTAAAGCGGTGTAATGCATGGGCGAACCGGTATCCGACACAAATGGTTTTAATCCTTCCACGTGCTTGCGGGTCAGTTCAACGTACGACGGGCAACAGGATGAAGTCATAAACGGAGCTCCTTCTTCCAGTCGGTGAACAAGTTCTGATGCTTCATTTGAAGTAGTAATTTCAGCACCCCAAGCTACTTCTACTACCTGGTTAAAGCCAATTTGCTCAATGGCTTTCATCACTTTGGCCGGATGAATATCGTATTGCCCAAACAAAGCTGGTGCAACCATCGCAATGGTTTCCTGCTTTTGCTGAATACTTTTCAAAATATCCACCAGATTTGAAATTTCGAAAATCGAACCAAACGGGCAGGCATTCTGACATCGGCCACAATAAATGCACTTGCTTTCATCAATCTGTTCTATACCTTGTTCATTCTTCGAAATCGCATTCACCGGGCAAGCTTCCTCGCAGGGAATCGGCACATAAACGATGGCATGATACGGGCATGCTTCCTTGCACAATCCGCAGTTCACACATTTATCCGACTTAATTTCAGCAGCGCCGGAGGCATTAAAACGAATGGCATTTTTCGGGCAATTCATAATACATGGACTGGCCACACAGCCCCTGCAAATGTTGGTAACAATGTAATTTACCTTCACACAGGAGGTACAGGCTTCATCAACCACAGTCAATACTTTTTTTGAAGGCTCAGTTCTGTCGATCGCCATTCGGGCAAACTCCGAAATCGGAGTCAGTTCATCCTGCTCCTCTTCAATGCCGAGCCCCAGAATTGGCATCAGTTTATAACGAACCACAGCCCTCTCCTTATAAATACAACAGCGACGCTGTGCCGGAATTTCGCGCGGAGATATTTCCAGCGGAATACGGTCGATTCCTTCAATTAACCGATTTTCATTAAAAAGCCGGACAACCTTTTTGACCAGTTGCCGGCGTATAATCATGGTATTATTTAAATAAGCCATTCGTATATTTTAAATACGTGGCAAAGATAGACTGCTTAACTAAGCTGGAAAAAAGTAAGTATTAATTTCAGCAAAACTTAATTTTAAGTTGAGGAACCAAAACCAAAAGATCAACTTTGGTTCGATTCCTTTTTCCAGATAAATGAAGCTCCAACACTTACGGCCAGTATAAATGCAATTATTCCAAGCGAAACAAAAGGATCGAACTTATAAAACTCTGAAATAAGCATTTTTACACCGACAAACACAAGGATTGCTGCAAGTCCGTAGTGCAGGTAGGTGAAATATTTGAGCGAACCGGCAAGCGCAAAATAAAGGGAACGTAAACCCAGAATAGCAAATACGTTGGAAGTATAAACAATAAACGGATCGCTGGTTATGGCCAATATGGCAGGAATAGAGTCCACCGCAAAAATCAGGTCAGTCGTTTCAACCAGAATAAGAACAAGCAAAAGTGGCGTGGCATGCAAACGCTTATCAATCGTTACCAAAAACTTCGACTGAAAATACTCCGATGTTACCGGGATATATTTCCGTATAAATTTCAGTATCGGACTGTTGTCGATGTTAATTTTTGTACCCTCATCGCGGGCAATCTTTATACCGGTAAAAATCAGAAAAGCACCGAAAACATAGATAATCCAATGAAACTTAGTGATGAGCGATACTCCGGCAAAAATAAAAATTGCCCTCATAATCAGGGCACCAAAAACACCCCAGAATAAAACCCGGTGCTGGTAGGCAGCCGGAACCTGAAAAGCCCCGAAGATCAGTACAAAAACGAAAATATTATCGACGCTAAGCGATTTTTCAACCAGGTAACCGGTTAAAAACTCAATGGCTTTAACTTCGCCAAAATAATGCCAGATTCCGACATTGAAGATCAGGGCCAAAACGATCCATACCGCACTCCAGGTAATGGCCTCTTTAAATTTTACCTCATGCGATTTACGGTGAAAAACACCCAAATCGAGCGCCAGCATGACTAAAACAAAGGCATTGAAGCCTATCCATAATCCGATCGAATTTTCCATTTATGATTTGTTTAATAGTTCATTTAATTTTTGAATATCTTGTTTTAACTCATCAATCTTCGTTTCAAGGTTTTTCACAACACCCCGGGTTCCGGATTCAGCCATTTGTTGTCGCAATAAATTCCGTTCAAGTTCAGCCTGGCTTTCCTGCATACTATTCATGATTACTCCAATGAACAAGTTCATAATAATCATAGCCCCAAGCAAAATGAAAGAGATAAAATAAGCCAGCGACCAGTATGAGCCAGCCTTCAGCGTGTACTCGGCATTTGCCTCTGCCGACCCGTAAATCTGTATGTTCAGAATATCAGTCCAGCCTTCCAGAGTTAACACTTTAAACAAAGTAATCATGCTCAGGTGAAGTGACCCAAAATGCACCGGATCGGTTTATGCAAAGAAAAAACTTCCCAGCACCGCATAAATGTAGAATACGAGGAAGAGCAAAACGACAACATATCCCATTGATGGAATGCTCTTGAGCAACGCATTGACCAGAATCTGCAAACGGGGAAAAATAGAAATAACTCTGAAAACCCGAAGGATGCGGGCCATTCGCAATACAGTAACAAAGTGTGTATCAATTTCGGGAATGAAGCAAACAGCTACGATGATAAAATCAAATACATTCCACGGATCAAGAAAGTATTCCCACGATCTTTGTCCCTTTGCCAGAATTTTAAAGACAATTTCAAGCAAAAAAACAGAGATAATAAACTGATCAAGAATATGAAAAAGGCTGGAATACTGCTGATGAATTTCCGGATATGTTTCAAGCCCGACAATCACACCCGATAAAATAATCAGCGTCAGAATGAAATATCTGAATGGGCCTGACTCAACCAATTGATGGGTAAGCTTCTGAATTTGGTTCATTGGGCGCTTATTTTTTGAAAGGATTAATGATTTTTAGGGTTGGCAGGGAAGCAATCACCACAAAGCCAATTAAAAACCAGATGCTGTAACTCATCAGTTGAGGATAGGTTTTCCCGAGGTAATACCCGATTGGAGTAAGTACGCCAATCCAAACAACTGCACCCAAAACATTTAAGTATGAAAACCTTAGCAACGAAAAACCATTGGCTCCGGCCAGAATGGGAATCATGGTGCGGATTACGGGTAAGAATCTTCCTGATATGAAGGCAAGCATTCCATATTTTTCGTAAAAAGCCCTCGATTTTTCCAGGTACGAACGCTTGAAAAAACGGGCATCGGGTTTATCGAACAACTTTGGACCAAGCCATTTTCCTTTGGCATAGCCCGTAAAATCGCCAAGAACAGCTGCTCCAATCATAGCGGCCATCAATGCAGGCAATGGTAAATCCAGATAATGAGTTCCGCAAAGCAGTCCTGCCGTGAAAATGAGGTAATCACCTCCCGGCAACACAAGCCCAAGGAAAAATCCGGTTTCCAGATAAATAATCAGCAACAAAAGAAAGATTCCGCCATACTGAATCAAATGCGCCGGATCAGTTATCGACTGAAATGAGATGTTTAATAAATCCATATAAATGATTAAACAAAGTATCGTGGAAATCAACAATAAAACGAAATGAAAAGTTTTTGTTCTGAAAAAATAATATTCCGGTCCGCGTGAAAATTGTGTAATAAATCTGGTTCTCTGGATACTGTTATGCAGAATTTAAGCTCAAAAGAAAGTATGAAATAGCCACGATTTGACAAACACCAACCGGAAATAAGAAAATTATTTCAATCCTGGCTATTCCCTGTCTGCCGACAGGCAGGCATGTGACAATTAAAAAACAAATTATTCACACATGAAACAAGTGTTATTCGTATTCACAGCCTTACTATTATTGGCATTTGAAAAAAAAGAAGAATCCGTAAGCGAATGGCGTGGTCCCAACCGCAGTGGGGTCTACAACGAATCCAATTTATTGAAACAATGGCCGGCAGATGGCCCGCAAATGCTTTGGTCAGTTGAGTCAATCGGGCGAGGGTACGGATCACCTGTTATTGCCGGAAATCAATTGTTTATCAATGGCGAAAAAGACAGCACAACCTTTCTGTGTGCCCTCGACTTAAACGGCAAACTTTTGTGGAAAACCAATTACGGGCAGGAATGGGTGAAGAATTTTCCGGGAGCGCGATCGACACCGACAGTGGTCGGAAACCTGATTTATGTAACTACGGGTAAAGGTGATGTTGCATGCATCAATAAAGAAGACGGCAAAAAAGTATGGTCGCTCAATATGATTACTGATCTTCAGGGAAAAATCAACATGTTCGGTTATTCGCAATCGCTGCTCGTGAATGGCGATTTGGTTTATTGTCAGCCCGGTGGCCCAGAGAATAATGTAGTGGCTCTAAACCGTTTTACCGGGAAACTGGTGTGGACACAAAAAGCAAACGCCGAAGTTGAAGCTTATGGTTCGCCAATTATTTATAAACGCGGCGACCGCGATTTACTGCTCACTTTTTCGGAACTGGCTTTCCTTGGACTTGACGGTAAAACGGGAGAACTGATGTTCATCAACAAAATGGACACGGCTGGAAATCTGCACGGAAATATCCCCGTTTTGGACGGAGACGACCTTTTTTACACCGAAGGAGATGGCAACCGCACCGTTAAATTTAGACTGGCCAAAGACGGAAGCTCAGTTACGGAGGTCTGGCGCAACAGCTCATTCGACAACATCATGGGCGGCGTGGTTCGCCTGGGCGACAAAATATACGGAACTGCCCACCGGCAAATGTATCTGAAATGCCTCGACATGAAAACCGGTCAGGTAACCGACTCTCTGAAAATGTTTCGCGGAAGCACCGTCGCCGCCGATGGCATGTTGTATGTTTACACCGAAAAAGGCGATGTGAACCTGGTTGACCCGCATGCAGATAAAATGAAAATCGTCAGCACCTTTAAAGTGACCAAAGGAACCAAAGAGCACTTTGCCCACCCGGTGATTCACAACGGTGTTTTGTATATCCGCCATGGCGAGTCATTGATGGCTTATTCAATCCGGCAATAAGGATAAACTTAAGCAGACAGGAGCTGTCCATTGTTTTGGACAGCTCCTCTTCATTTATCATGCAAATGCGTCTTACCCTTTCAGCAAATGCGGACGCTCGTGGTAAAGTTTCAGGATTAACTCGCCAAATAGCGTGTTGGCCCATGCAAACCATTTGCGGGTAAATTTGCTGGCATCGTCTTTATGAAACGACTCGTGCATGAAACCAGTTCCGGCGTGAGTTTTCACCAACACATCAAGGCAGTGTTTAATTTCCTTGTCGTCGATACTGGTAATGGCACGCAGAATAATACTCATCGGCCAGATGGTATCAACACCGGTATGCGGACCGCCAATCCCCTCGCCTGCTGTTCCTTTGTAAAAGAATGGATTGTTTTCGGAAAGCACCACTTTGCGTGTATTCAGGTACAATTTGCTGTTGGGTTCAATCGCGCCCAAATACGGCAACGACAGTAACGACGGTACATTGGCGTCGTCCATCAGGTGAAAACTGCCAAATCCGTTTACTTCAAACGCGATGATCTTTCCGAATTTCGGATGCTGAATAATTCCATGCTCCTGAAGGCCTTTTTCAACCTGCTGCCTGATTTCTTTGGCTTTGGCAACAATTGCATCGTCTTTCAGTGCCGGAGTAGCACACATTTCTTCGAGGTAACCAAGCACCTCAATAGCAAACATGTTGCTCGGGATCAGATACGGGAACAGCGTACAATCGTCGCTCGGACGAAAGGTGGAAACAATCAGTCCGCAAGGTTTCACCGGATAACCGTAACCGGCCAGCGGCACACCGTCGGTTGCCCAGGCTGTTGTACGCTGGAAACTGTACGGACCTTTGTCGTGCCAGCGCTGTTGTTCGCGGAAAGTTTTCAGCACCAGCATCATCGCTTCTTTCCATTTGGCGTCGAACATCGACGTATCGCCGGTTAGTTTCCAGTAACCATGAGCCAAACGAATGGGGTAACATAAACTATCGATTTCCCATTTACGCTCGTGAATACCGGGTTGCATTTTCGTGAGATCGTGCTTCCATTCACTTTCCTTGCTGAAATCCTTGTAAAACGCGTTGGCATAAGGATCGAGCAAGATACATTTAGTCTGACGATTAATTACCCCTTTGATGAGTTCGCCCAATTTTTTATCACCTTTTGCCAACGGCAGATAAGGCCAAACCTGCGCAGTACTGTCGCGCAGCCACATGGCATCAATATCCCCGGTAATCACGTAAGTGTCGGGTTTTCCATCGATGATCTCGAATTCAACGGTAGTATCAAGTGTATTCGGGAAACAGTTTTCAAACAACCAACCCAATTCAGGATTGGCGATGGCTTTTTTCACCTCGGCAATGGTATTTTCAACAGCTTCGCTGACAAAATTGCGCTTCGCCAGCGGCGGGCGATTGCTTTCAAATGCCGGAAATAAACCGGAGGCAAACACCTTGGTTTTACCGGCGGCCAAAACTCCCATTCCGGCTAAAGCACTGGTTTTTATAAACATTCTGCGATCTGACATGGTCAATCTGTTTTAACGGATTATATTTGATTTTCGGAATGCTAAATTATCCAATTTTGAGCCTGAAAGAGGAATTTCAAAAAAATATTTGGTCGATTGCAACCCTGCAAAAAAACCTTTGTCACTGTAATTGAAATCTAAATCATTTGAGTCAGACTGCATTCATACATCAGGATTTGATAGCCGGAAGCATCAAGGGCGACAACAAGGCCCGCTACCAGTTGTATCAGTTGTATTCCAAGGCGATGTTCAACGTGTGTTTCCGCATGATGAACAACCGCGAGGATGCCGAAGATATGTTGCAGGAGGCGTTTATTCAGGCTTTCCAGAAACTCGAAACCTTCAGGAATGAATCGAGTTTTGGCACCTGGCTGAAAACCATCACGGTTCACACCTGTATCAACGCGCTGACCAAACGGAAACTGGATTTGAAGTACTTTGACGAAATGCACCGCTTCGATGCTGTTGACGAAGAACCCGAAGACGCGTTGTACACCACGCAAAACATCATCGAAGCCATGAACCAGCTTCCGGAGGGAGGCCGGATTGTTTTCTCTCTTTATTTGCTCGAAGGCTACGATCACGGTGAAATTGCGCAGATTCTGGGCATCACCGAATCAACATCCAAATCGCAGTACATGCGGGCCAAACGAAGAGTTTACGAAATTTTAAAACAGACCAAATCAAGAGCGATATGAACAGAGACAGATTGGAAGAGTTTGTGAATGAAAACCGACACGAGTTCGATTGCATGGAACCATCGGACAAGCTTTGGGACGCCATCAGCGCGAAGCTCGAAGAACAGCCGAAGCAAAAAGTACGAAAACTGCACTGGATGCGGATTGCCGTTGCCATTGCCGTCATTGCGTCGGTTCCGGCCATCTGGTTTGCCGTCGGTCCTTCAGGAGAAAACCAGACAGCTGCCACCAATGTCGATCCCGAAGTTCGCGAACTGATAGAAGCCGAAGCCTTCTATGCGCAGGAAGTTTCAGGAAAAATGGCGGAAATAGAAAAATGCTACAAGGTGTATCCTGAACTGAAATCGGAAATTGAAGGCGACCTGAACGAACTCGAAATGATGTACCTGTCGTTGAAAAGCGACCTGAACGAGAACATATCGAACAAGGAAGTGATTGAAGCCATGATTGAGAACAACCGTAACCGGATGAAACTGGTGGAAGATGTTCTGGAACAAATAAACTGTTAACCCCGAAAGGTTATGAGCAATAAAACATTGAAAAACGGCATTCTGGCACTGATCGGAGGATTGTTTCTCCTGATTGGGCAATCGGCCAGTGCCCAGTTTACCGAAACCCGCGAATTTACCAAACGATTCAGGATACAGCCTGAAACGCGCATCGACATTACCAACAAGTACGGGAAAATCGAGCTGAACACCTGGAAAAAGGATTCGGTGGTGATCCGGTTTCGGATGGAAATTAACGCCAAAAAGCCTGACAAACTAAGTAAAATGCTGAGTGAACTCGATTTCGATGTCAGCAACAGTCAGCATTACCTGATTGTGAAAACGCAGATTGACCAGAACCGCAGTCAGATTGAAAGTGAGTTGCTGAAATTCAAGGAAACCATTTTGCAAACCAGTGGCAGTATTCGCATCGATCTGGAAGTTTGGCTACCCGACAACCGCGAACTGCGGCTCGAAAACAAATTTGGCGACATCATTCTGGGCGACTTTTCCGGCGAAACCCAAATCGTGCTAAGCAACGGCAAACTGAAATGCGGCGATTTGCCCAAACGCGCCACGCTCAATTTAAGCTTTGCCGATGCAACGATTAACCTGCTGACAAATGCCCGGATTTTGAGCAACTACAGCGACATCAGCATCCGGAATTCGGAAGTTTTGCGGCTCGAAACCAAATCATCAACCATCGAAATCCAGAATTCGAGCGACCTCAGCATCGATTCGCGACGCGACAAATACCGACTTCGGCTGGCCGACAAGGTGGACGCTTCGGGCAATTTCAGCCATTTTATGGTCTCGGAACTGAAAAGCAAAGCCAGTATGCGGCTGAGTTATGGAAGTCTCGACATCGAAAAGATTTTGACCGACTTCAGCAACATTTATGTCGATTCACGCTCGACCGATTTGAACCTGTATTTCAATCCTGAAGCCAAATTCAATTTCCAGATTACCGAAACCAAAACCGACTTAAACCTCGGGAAAGAAATGAAAGTGGAAGACAAGGAAACGCTCGATCCCAAAGAAAACAAGGTGCGCCACACCGGCTACTTCGGGAAAAAGATGAAGGAAGATCAGCTGATTATTAATGCGGTGGGCGGCGAAACAAATGTGCTGGCGTACTGAAGGATTAATTTGTTATAGGTTTTGAGGTTTACAGCCGCAAATCAGGTAAAACTTTCAATCCCAAAAAATCGTCATTCAAACCCGGAAAACAATCACTCAACGATAAAGTCAAAAAATTCCATCGCGAATTTGCAACCGTCGGGTAAAAACCCTTGTCTATAGAAAACAGAAAACAAAAACAGAACAATTCAAGAAACACAATTGAAAACAAAACTCAAAGCCATGAAAACAATTAAAATTCCTTTCGTTCTTATCTTATGCACCTTCATTTTAGGTTTAACCTCCTGCGTTGACGACATCTTCGTAGATGGCAACGGAATTTTGCGGACCGAATCAAGGGGAGCATCCAATTTCAGAGAAGTATCGTCGAGCGGCGATTTTGAAGTGATCATCGTCCCCGGAACAAGCTATTCGGTTGAAGTAACTGCCGAATCAAATTTGCTGCCGTACATTGAAACCAATGTTGTTGGGGATAAACTCCGCATATACACCCGCAGTATGTATTCACTTCACCAAAATGATCCCATCGAAATCTACATCACCACACCGGTATTGCAGGGCGTTGCGTTAAGCGGATCGGGTTATATAAAAACCGGAAGCTTTATGAGTGAGCGATTCAGTGCAACGTTATCGGGTTCGGGCGAAATTGAAACAACCATCAGCACCGATCGATTGAAAGCAAACGTATCCGGATCGGGCAATATTTTTCTGGAAGGAGAAGCCTTTGAAAGCGAATTTGTGATCAGCGGATCGGGTAAAATCAAATCCTATGATCTCGATCAGGAACACCTTGAAGCTTCCATTTCAGGCTCCGGTGATATGTACGTCAACGTAAGCCGCACCATTGATGCCCACATTTCGGGAAGCGGAAAAGTTTACTTTGTCAACTACCCGGTAATCCACACCAGCGTATCGGGATCTGGCGGTGTGGTTGACAGAAATTAATGGTAAATTTCAACAACCAGTTTCAGTCATTCGACCAATTGACCAGGTCATTGGCTCAAAAAGAGAAAGTCCAATTCAAACAAAAGCTCAAATTCGCACCAAACAATTTTCAACCATGAAGCAGATTTATATCTTCAGTATCTTTTCCATCCTGACACTTACTGTTTTTGCTCAAAGTTCGGAAAAAGCCATCGGCATCCGCGGAGGTATTTCATCGGGATTTGAATACCGGGTATTTTCAAGTGATTTAAACTCCTATAAGGTGCTTTTATCAACCCGCAAACAAGGTCTTCAGCTTACCGGCATGAAAGAATATCATGTCCCCGGAGCATTCGATTTTCAGGAAGACTTAACTTTTATTTACGGATTTGGAGCTCATGTTGGATTCGAGAGATGGTATGTTGACCGTTATTATGACGGCGTGTATGACCACAGCTGGTACAGCGACCGAAAAACAGGCCCGATTGCCGGGCTCGACGGACTTGCAGCCGTTGAATATGCCATTCCTCAAATTCCGTTGACTGCCGGTGTGGAAGTAAAACCTTATTTCAATTTGTTTGGAAGGAACTTTTTTCAACTTCAGCCTTTCGACTTTGCCTTCACGGTAAAATATACGTTCTAAAAACAATTTCAGAAAACAATTAAACAAAACACTTCAGAATGAAAAAATTAGTTATCCTGATTTTCATCGGGCTGGGATCATTATTGGCCACAGCTCAGGAAAACAATGAAAACGACCAAATCTCGACCATCTTTTCCAAAAACCGAAAAAACGGCGGATATGGAGCGCTGTCGTTCAGCTACACCCAAATCGATGGAAAAGATGCCTTTATGATGGGCGCCAGCGGCTCATGGATCATCGACCATTCGTTTGCCATTGGCATTGGCGGATGCGGGTTCATTAACGACATCAATTACCGCAATGTGCTCGACAATGATTTGAACTACAACCTGGCCGGTGGATACGGAGGTTTGTATCTCGAACCCATTCTGGCACCCCGCCTGCCTGTTCACATTTCGTTTCCGGTACTGTTTGGGGTTGGCGGAATTACCAACATTAAGGATCACCGTGATTGGGAAGACTGGGTTTTTAATGACGAGGATAACGATGTCTATCTCGTTTTTGAGCCATCGGTCGAACTCGAATTTAATTTGACCCGGCACATGCGCATGGCCGGTTCAATCGGCTACCGGTTCACGTCCGACATTGATATTCCGAACACCAATCCCGACATTTTGAAAGGCACCAACATTGGACTCATTTTTAAGTTTGGAAGGTTCTAAAAAACTGTTTAAAAATTTCCCGTAGGGAAAACAGGTCGGTAGAAATGGTGATTAACAAACATTGTGTTGTCCCGTACGGGACAAAAGACAAGCTTTTCTGCATTTAATCTACCGACATTTTATTCCTAACGGAACAAGAAAATAAAATTTAAACAGTTACTAATATCTTGACTCACCCCGTCGCATCTTCGATGCTTTGCCCCTCTCTTTGTGAAGAGAGGGGGGGGAGACCGAGTCTTCGGTCTTCGGGGTGATTGAAATTAAAATACAACATTATATTGGTTTCATTACTTAAAATAGCACACTGAAAGTGCAGGTTATTTCAGCCCGATGGCAACGCCGTTCGGCTGAGCTCACGTCGAAGCCTCGGGAAAGAAAAACATACCGTTGCTGCGCCCTGAAGGGGCAAACTAAAAACGATCATTCGGGGTTCCATTGGTATGGAATCCCGATTTTTTATTCGGCCTTTTTATCCCTACTTTTGCGGCACAATTGTAATAAGGTATGAAAAATAAAACCTGGGTTCCGTATGGGGCCGCGCTGCTATCCATGATTTTCTGGAGCTTTTCGTTTGTGTGGGTCAAAGTGGTTTACGAAGCTTACGGACCACTTACCACCGTTTTGTTTCGTCTGCTCATTTCCTCCGGATTATTGCTGCTTTTCACTGTCGCTGCCCGCAAACTGCAAAAAATACAACCGGGCGATCTGAAACTCTTTTTGCTGCTCGCTTTTTTCGAACCTTTCCTGTATTTCATGGGCGAGAGCTACGGACTGAAATACGTTTCGTCAACCGTTGCGGCGGTGATTGTCGCCACCATTCCGCTGTTTTCGCCCATTGCAGCCTGGTATTTTTACAAGGAAAAGCTGAGCCGCACCAATCTATACGGACTGATCATCACTTTCCTCGGTGTAAGTTTGGTGGTGCTCGATACTTCGTTCAGTTTCACCGCATCGCCGCTGGGCGTTTCGCTCGAATTCCTGGCCGTTGCCGGAGCCATTGGTTATGCCAGCGTACTGAAAGGCATTTCGCACCGCTACAACACGTTCACCATCATTACCTATCAAAACCTGATCGGCGCCCTGTATTTTTTGCCGGTCTGGCTCGGATTCGAAATGAACGACTTCATGCAGGTTCCCTTCAACCCCAAAGCATTTAAGGCAATCATTCAGCTGGCTATTTTTGCATCCACCTTCGCGTTCATTCTGTTTACCTACAGCGTTCGAAACCTAGGGATTAACAAGTCGAACATTTTTATCAATGTGATTCCGGTTTTTGTGGCGGTCATCGCATTTATCGTGTTGGGCGACCAGCTGAATTTTCACCAAATGGTAGGCATTGCGATTGTAATTTCCGGATTATTCCTGGCACAAATCAACTGGAAACGAAAGAAAAATGGATCGAATCCCATATATCAGGCCTGAAAAGCTGAAGGAAATGACGGCGAACCGCCGACAGGAGTTTACAGCGCTATTTAAACGACTGAAAGCCAAAAAGCCAAAGAACTTAGATGATGTAGTACATGAACTGCACGAAGAGGCCTTCGATCAATTCGATTGTTTGACCTGCGCCAATTGCTGTTCGTCGATCAGTCCGATGGTGACCGAAAAGGACATTGAACGACTGGCCAAACGACTGCGCCTGAAACCGGTGGATTTTATCGCGCAATACCTGTACATCGACGAAGACAAAGACTACGTTTTCAGGCAAACGCCCTGCCCTTTCCTGATGACCGATAACTATTGCATGGTTTACGAAGACCGGCCCAAAGCCTGCCGCGAATACCCGCACACCGACCGCCGACGCATGGTTCAAATCCTGAACCTGACGCACAAAAACTGCGAGGTTTGCCCGGTGGTTTATGGCATCACGGAGGAGTTGGTGAAAAGGTTTTGAGTGAGAAGTGATTAAGATTAGAGAATAAAAGCTGTTGGCATTTGGCTGCTAGCTACTAGCTACTAGCTACTAGCTGCCAGTAGCGCGAAGCCCCTCCTCTTTAAACAATAGTTAATTCGCCCGATTGCTTTGCAGGGCGGTTAGGATGTTCGCTTGCCTTTTCCTATTTTTGGGAAAATTTTCAAAAAAACTCTTAAAACCATTGATAATGAGAAAAAAGATTGTTGCCGGAAACTGGAAATGCAACACTACCGTTCAGGAAGGTGTTGAACTGGCTTTAGCTGTTAACGAATTGGTGGCTGCCAAAAACGTTCAGGATGTAGTGGTGGTGTTGGGAACTCCGTTTACTCACCTCACCAGCGTAGTTGCTGCTGTTGACACCAACCGCATTGGCGTTGCCGCTCAAAACTGCGCTGCCGAAGCCAAAGGCGCTTTCACCGGCGAAGTTTCGGCTGCTATGGTTCAGTCAACCGGCGCTCAATATGTGATTTTGGGTCACTCCGAACGCCGCGAATATTACGGCGAAACCAGCGAAATTCTGAACAAGAAAGTAGCGCTGGCCTTGGCTAACGGCTTAACTCCCATCTATTGCTGCGGCGAAGCTTTAGCTGTTCGCCAGGCCAACGAGCAAAACGCTTTCGTGAAAACTCAGCTCGAAGAAACGATTTTCAACCTGAGCGTTGAAGATTTCCAGAAACTGGCGATTGCTTACGAACCCATCTGGGCAATCGGAACCGGCGTAACTGCTTCGACCGAACAAGCTCAGGAAATGCTGGCATTCATCCGCGGTTTGATTGCTGAAAAATTCGGAAAAACCGTTGCCGAAGAAACTTCAATCCTTTACGGTGGAAGCTGCAACGCTAAAAATGCTCCTGAATTGTTTGCACAGCCCGACATCGACGGTGGCTTGATTGGCGGCGCTTCGCTGAAAGCTGAAGATTTCTTAGGAATTATTACAGCGTACTAAGACAAGGCAAAAGGACAAAGTAAAAAGGCAAAATTAGGCCAACGGGCTGCTTGCTGAGCCTTAAAAAATAACGAGAGGGAATGATCCGAAAGGGTTGTTCCCTTTTGCTTTTTAGGAAGAAGGAAGACAGAAGACGGAAGACAAAAGTTGAAGAAACAGTGAAAGATGTTGCGCGTTGCGTGATCCGGGTTGCGGGTTAAACCCGGAACTCGCATCTCGCAACCCGCAACAATATTTGGTTCACACCCCAAAAAACTTTACCGGCAAAAGCTTTTCCTGTTGCATATAATAATCGGTTATCCTAAATTTGGGGGAAATCAACCATTAAACACCCTGGTTACGATACACCTCCATACAGATTTTATCCTGCGAAATGAAATGGCCACGCATCTGCCTGAAAACGGGACAGATCTTCGCAATATCCGGGAGTTGCCCGGGCATAAGATAACAGTGGCACAATTACTATTTAAATTGGTGGAATAAATGCCACTCCAGTGTAATGATATAAGAAGAAATAAACGCACATATGTAATTTACACAAACGTTGTGTGCAAGCCTTTAAAACATATTGCAAAATGAATATAGCTGATTCAGTAGCAAAATTAAAGCAGATATCATCAATAGATTTAAATCTTGATGGTAGCTATGATTTAATTTATTCAACCTTAAAAAATATCTTTTTACCCTATAATATTATAACCTTAAAAAAATATAGTTATTTGTTTCGTGCACGTCCGGCAAGAACTGATATAGAAATTTATTCAAAATCATACATGAGCTATAATCCAGATTCAAAAAGTATTAGAGAATTTGGGAGAGCTAATAAGCCATCTCAATCTATGTTTTATGCATCAAATAAAACAGAAACTGCAGTTTTTGAGACAAGTTCATTAATTCGAGACAACAAGAAAGAAACTAAAGTCGAGAATTTAATACTTGGAAGATGGTTTGTAAAAAGAGATATAAAACTGTTGGGTATTATTTCAAATGAAGAAGCAATATTAAAGAATCCAAATATTTATGGGCTAAACAAATCAATATCTAATGAGCTAAGTTCTCAACCTGAAATAAAATGGATAGATAAATTTATTTCGGATGTATTTGCGAAAAATGTTAAAGGAAATCTTAACCAATATAAATTATCTTCTGCTTTTTATAATTACATGCAATATCGTCTCGGAGAACAAGTTGAGGGAGTTTTATTTCCAAGTGTTGAATATGAATATAATGACACAAATGTTGCATTGAAACCTGATACAGTTGAAGATGGATTGATTTTAGATATGGTTGGGGATTATCGTATCGATTTTAATTACAATCCGGTTGAGATTAACCAAATTTCTTTTGGTGATATTCAAACATTTAAATCAAACTATATATAACACTTGGCCAGCACACAATCGAGTAGACTGCCCCGTCAGTAAAAACTGACGGGGAGAGCCTCTCACACCACCGTGCGTACGGGTCTCGTACACGGCGGTTCATTAAGACGTAGGGCTACTTTTCCGTAATACGACAGCAACGATTCATAACCTCTTTTCCGCAAACGCTCCAAGGTGATAGTAGTTACCAAAATAGGGCTTTGCGCTATGCGCCAGCCTCCCATTCGTGAACGGCTCCACTGGTAAGCATGATCGGGGTCAACACCCAAACGAATCAGATTTTTCCGTTTCCGTTCAGGCTTCTTCCAGTGATGCCAAATACAGTATCGAAGCCGGTTTCGAAGCCATCCGTCCAGTTCCTTTAACTTGCCTTGCAGGCTTGCTATTCGGAAATAGTTCAGCCAGCCCCGTGTTATTTCGTTGAGCTTTTGGATGCGCTCATCGAAACTCATCGGCGTGGTTTTTCGGGTGGTTTGCTTCAGCTTTTCTTTCAGCGTTTTCCAGCTCTTTTCGCTGGCTACCAACTGGTATTTGCCTCGCTCACCTTTTACATACGTCGGAACTAACCGGTATCCAAGTATGGTAAAGTTGACTGGTCGGCGAATGCCGCTTTTCTCCCGGTTGATCGGTAGTTTCAACTTGTTCTTTAAGAACAAAAACAGGTTATTGCCAATCTTTCGGGCTGCCGATTCGCTTTTGCAGTAAATGCTAAAGTCATCGGCATAGCGGACATAGCGCAATCCCTGCTTTTCCATCTCCTTATCCAACTCATTCAGCATGATGTTGGATAGTAGTGGGCTCAGTGGGCTTCCCTGTGGCACGCCTTTGCGGCGTTTGATGAGTTTACCATTAATCTGGATCGGCACTCTCAGCCATTTGCGGATCAGGCGCAGCGTGAGCGGGCATTTGACCTTGCGGTAAAGCAGTTGTAACAGGATGCAATGATCAACCTCGTCGAAGAAACTTTTTAAGTCAATATCGACAATGTGCTGATGCCCTGAATTGATGTAGTCCAACGCCTTGATTACCGCTTGTTGGGCGTTCCGGTTTGGCCGGAATCCGTAGCTGTAATCTTCAAAATCCAGTTCAAATTTAATGGCCAAAACCTGACCAACGGCTTGTTGCAATAATCGGTCGGTTACGGTTGGTACGCCCAACAGGCGGACCTTACCGTTGCTTTTGGGTATTTCTACCCCCAGAATGGCTTGCGGTAAGTACTTCCCCGCACGAATATCAGATTCGATCTGCTCCCTGTTTTTGGTCAGGTGAACATACAGTTCCTTCACGGACATCCCATCAACGCCTGCCGAACCTTGGTTCGACAACACCTGACGGTAAGCCCGCATCATGTTCGTTGGGTTCAATACCTGTTCAATCATTCGGTTTTCGTTTACTTCGTTTGCCCTGTTCCGCTTATAGCAAGGCTAGCATAGCATCCCTGCTGCATTTGGAACATCTTAATGTTCAGCCCTTCATTGTCTTGTGAGACCTCCGATTCATTCATCGGCTCGTTACCAACAGCTACTATGGCCTCTGCTGACTTCTCACTCCGCCCAACTCGTGGTTAGTGAGATCTCCCCTGGTAAGAGCTTTTCCCTTCATCCGATCCCTGCCTAATCTACTATTGAGCGATTTTGGTATTCTTCGGACGTTGCAATGATGTGCTTGCTTATCCTCACTCTAAAGCCTCGTATCAGGTTTCTGTTCGTCAGTACCGGATTTTGCCGTTTGACTTCCTTCAGTGCATACCTCACGGTAAACCACCTTGTCACTTGCTAATGCTTCGGGCACGACCCCGCGCATAAGGGACTTACACCCTCTGGGAAAATACAACTGCCAAAAGCGGTTATGTAAAGTTTATTTGTATATTTAAACTTTTTCAATAGCTTTCGGCAGGTGCGCTACTGCTCATGCAGGGCGCACACAAATGGCATAGGTCATGGTGGGGTTTGTCAGGCACGTAGGGTTTTCCCTCGCCCGTCAAGTTGGTGTAAACTGATTAGTTGGCACTCCGCCTAACCACCACGATCCCATGCCATCAACCGTTAGCAATCATTGGAGAAAAGACAGACGAAAATCGAAAGCAGAACAGATACCATATGAGGAAAATAATTGCCGCACTAAATATGACCATTGACGGGTTTTGCGACCATACTGCCGGAATACCCGACGAGGAAATACATCAACATTATACGGAACTATTGGGTCGGGGAGACGCCATTCTATATGGCCGGACAACCTATCAACTGATGGAGTTTTGGCGAACCCTGCTGGAAAATCCGTCCACCGAAAAATCGATGAATGACTTTGCTGCAGCCATCAACAAAATTCAGAAAATCGTTTTCTCCCGCACGATTAAAAACGTAGAATGGGAAAGCGCAACATTAGCCAAACGCGAGTTAAAAGAGGAGGTCATGGAACTCAAACAACAGTCGGGAAAAGATATTTTTGTTGGCAGTCGCAGTTTAATCATCCAACTGATCAACCTTGGTTTGATTGATGAATTCCAGCTTTGCATTCATCCGGTGGTTGCAGGAAAAGGGTTGCCGTTATTTGAAAACATAAACGACACGACTATTTTTAAACTCGTTAAGAATAAAGCCTTTCAGAATGGAGCCATCATTCTGTATTATCAACCGAACAACGAAAGATAAAAACGAACTGCCAGCAAAGGCAAAATCAATATCTTTGATTCGCTAAACAAATGCCAAATGAACAATACCCGAATATTTAAAATGCCGTTTGCCAACGTTTATCCGTTGTACATTCAAAAAGCGGAGAAAAAAGGACGCACCAAAGAAGAAGTGGACACCGTGATTTTCTGGCTCACCGGATACAACGCGCAAACCCTTCAGCAGCTTCTCGACAACAACACCGATTTTGAAACTTTTTTTGCCGGGGCGCCACAAATCAACCCCAACGCATCGAAAATTACCGGCCTTATCTGCGGCTACCGGGTGGAGGAGATTGAAGATCAGCTGATGCAGCAAATTCGTTATCTCGACAAGCTGGTGGACGAACTGGCCAAAGGGAAAGCCATGGAAAAAATTCTCCGGAAATAAAAAGCATCCGGCTCGCGAATAACTGTAAAACATTACATCGCATACAAAGGTCCAAGGCAAACACATTTAATACATTCAATAAAATGCCCCTGCCCAACGAGGCAGGCTGGCTTACAGGGCGCATGCTTTTGCTATCCTTTGTTACCCGGGGCTTCGACGTGAGCTCAGCCGAACGACGATGCCACCGGGCTGGATTAGGTTAGGCTTTCAGCCTAAAACCGCATTGAAAGTGCAGGTTATTCCAGCCCAACGCAACGCGTTGGGTTCATAAAAACAAATTCCATCGCCCGGTAAGGGCAAATCATGTAATAAGTTATAGACAAAATTTAATGTCGCATTTTTGACTCACCCCGAAGCTCGCGAGCGATCTTCCCCCCTCTCTAAAAAAGCTACCCTTTATACACATCTTTTAAAGTAGAACTGATGATCGATGAAAACGAAAATGGCCTGAAAGGCCAGCATAATCTAGCCCAGGGCAAACGGAGTGGCGCCCTGGGTTTGG
>CAYRBM010000038.1:34249-37380 GCA_964422425.1 uncultured Odoribacter sp. | reverse complement strand
TACTGAATTTTGTGCTGCCACGGGTTGCCCATTGCCACGCCGTTTTCGTTGAACAAACCAATCAACGCGTTCATGAAATACACGTCCTTTTTGTTGGTTTTGGCCGTTTTCAGGTCGAGGTAATTCACCATCATCACGTTGTCCGACTCGCGTTTGACACTCATTTCTCCTTTCCCGGCAATCTCTGTTCGCGTTCCCGAAACAGGCGAATATTCAGGTTCCTGAACTTTGCTATCGTTGGCCACCAGCATGATGCTTCCGGCAGGCTCCAGATCAACTTTTACCCGAACTTTTTTGCCCTTGTTTTCGGCCGGATAGCCGGACACTTTGCCAGAAACCAAATCAAGTACCGACACTGATTTTCCGTTCAAAGTCAGTTCAGCCGAAGCTTTTTTAGTCGGATGCGAATTCACCACAAACAACACCTGTCCGTCATCCAACATCCGGCGCTGATGATACGTCATGCCGTTTTTGGTCAGGTCGGTCATTGCAAATTCTTCGCCAATGAGCAAAGCCAGGGCATTCGCATCGGTCAGATTTTCGGCAAACGTCCAGTTTTCACCCGATTTGCCGATCAATTCATTGACCACAGCAGAAACCTCTCCGTCGAGCATCGGGATGTCTTTTCGGAACGACAACACTTTTCCTCCGTTGTCCAAGTATTTCTGCAAAAGATCGAACGTGTGCTTGTCGATATTTTCCATTTCGGCCGGAATAACTACCAATGAATAATCGCGCTTTCCAACCTTCAGGATTTTGCCTTTTACACTGCCAATTTCGCGCAAAACATTTTCCGAACCCAGATCATATTCCAGATGCTGCTGCTCCATGCGGTAAACGAAATTTTTAAAACCGTCGCGAATCCGGTTGATCGCCGGATTTTTATCCTTCCGCGAGAAATACATCCACGCCGAAGTATTGGGCTGAAGCACCAGTGTTTTGTTGATTTGTTCGCCGGAAGACATGGCCATGCTGATGCGGCCAATGTAGTCGCCCATCAGCTTGTAATGTTCCCACCAGGGCTCGTGATACGAGAACGAGGGCGGATAATCGAACTTGCGCACGCCGTTCAGCGAATAGTACGACAGGTGCTGATTCACAAAATTGACACCCATCACCACTTCCCAATCGACCAGCCGTTTTTGGGTTTCGAAGGTCATTTCCCAGCCACCGCCGCCGTAAGTTTCGCTTAGGGTACGTTTCCATCCGGCCTGATTGGCTGCACTCAACAACTCGCGCACCGCACGGTCGTTGCCAAATTGTCCGCCCAGTCCTGCCGTATCCAGTTTATTCCCGAGCATATCAACTCCGGGCATTTGGTGCCAGATGTAAAACGCAGCTTCGTCGAAACCATGCGTGGGTTCGGGCCAGCCGTGTTCCCAGTAATGGCCGGTCCAGTCGAGGTTCTTTTCTTCACTGTACCTGTACCAAGGTTTGGCCCAGCGATCTATAAACAGTTCAAGAATCAGCTCGTAGTAATCGTGGCGTACTTTCTTCCAGTTTCCGGTTTCCTCCACCAGCGAAGGCAGATTCACTTTTAAGTCGTATCCCCAGCGTTGCTGAAAAGCATCCCACAAATCGGGCGTCCAGCGCAACATGGTTCCTTTGCTCATGGCCGCTTCGAGGTTGGGTTCGTCGGTAAAAATGCCGGGAAGGGTTTTCCCAAAATCGGCGCTGTTCTTTTCGTACCCTTTGGTCATAGTTAACTCCAGAAACTTTTGTGTCACTCCCGGATAAAGCAGATCGACATAGGTAAACCCGCCATACCACGGCGATTTGCCCGGATAGGTTTTCCTGAAAATATAGTACGTTCCTTTTTGCCCCTTTTCCTGACCGGCAGAAGCAGTAATATCAGCGAATATAGAATCAGTCTTCTTCAAAATCACGCCAATCGTATCCGAAAGTTGCACGTTCAGTGTTTCCTGAATTTCCATGCTCAAACCGGCGCCATGCTTATAGGAATCGGGCATTTGTGCCGGAACGTGCCCACCGGCAAACCCCGACGGATAGGAGTTTTCGTCGTAAATCCACACTTTCATACCCAATTCTTTCCCTTTCTGAACCGTGTAATCGAACAGGTGGAACCATTCGTCCGAAAGGTATTCGGTGAGCAAACCCGGGCGCGGATGTACAAACACACCGCCAATTCCGGCTTTCTTAAATTCTTTCATCTGGAAATCGATGCCTTCTTCGGTGATTTGCTCGTTCCAGTCCCAAAGCGGGGCGCTACGGTATTCCGAAGGCGGATCGGCAAACAGTTGCTTCAATTCCGCAGAAGTATGAATGCCTTCTTTCGGTGGTTTAGGAGTGCAGCCAAAAGCGAGTGCAACAATCAGGAAAATTCCGAAAATTGCAGAGAAGCTGTTCTTTTTCATGGTTATTTGGTTTAAAGCCCCCTAAATCCCCCATGCGGGGGACTTTGGAGTGGCGTAGGTTAATATCAATCGTTCTATAATGATTAATTCAATGCCAAAACTCCCTTCACCGTTTGGGGAAGGGTTGGGGATGGGGCAACTATAAAATCTCAATTTTCAAACTGCTTCCTTCAGTAACCGTAGCGTCTTTCAGCCTTTTGCTACCGACGCCGTCAATCGTAAAATTTTTCAAGGCAACTGAACCTTTCAACACGGTCAGTTCTGCCGATTTTCCGTTAATGCGACAGGTTCCCCAGGCCGTTCCATTACTCCAGAAATAAGTTCCGGCTTTGGCAGTGAACTTCATGCTTTGGGTTACTCCTGAATACTGAAAACCCGACATCGCTAAAACTCCAGCCCAACTGGCCATTGCTCGTGCATAATGGCGGCCGCATTCCGGTTCATCAAACGGATTCCGTTTTAAGCCGTCGAACCTCTCGCGAATACTGCGAATACATTTTAATCCGTTTTCGGTCTGATTTTCATAGATCATCCCAACGGCAGCCGTGTACTCAAAACCGGTCATCGCCTCAGCAAAATACGGAAACGGCACTTTCAGGCGTCCTTTGGGCCAGCTAGCCATAATCAAACCGCTCTCGTTGCCCATCACGTACGACCGCATGTTGTTGAAAACCGGTGAAAAATCGCTCACGTAGTTGTATTTCATGATGGTTTGGAGCGTGGTTTTAATGTTTTGCTCACCGGCCAGATACCCCA
>CAYRBM010000038.1:0-34149 GCA_964422425.1 uncultured Odoribacter sp. | reverse complement strand
TTCATGATGGTTTGGAGCGTGGTTTTAATGTTTTGCTCACCGGCCAGATACCCCAGTCCGCAAATGTGCGCCATGTATTGACCCACAAGTTGATCGACCAGACAACCTTCGCCCAGCTGAAAATCGGGATTTGACAGATCGGCCGAACCCATTCCGGCTTTCAAGCCTTTGGCAATATCGTCGTTTGACGCCGGTGGAGTTATTCGATGAATGTAGTATTCGCCGTTAAACAGGTTTTGGTCGGTCCAGTTGCTGCCATTCCTAAAAAGGCTGGCACATTTCGTTTCGAATTCCTTGTCTTTCATGAACCGGGCCATTTCCTCTGCGGCACGCAAAGCGCCCAGGTACCAAAATTCCATCTGGGGATTCGGTCCATAATATTCCACATCCATCGTATTGTGCTGGCACCCTTCCATCACGCCGTTCTGATCGCCGTCCCAGCCGCCTTTGATCCATGCAAAAGCAAGCGCTTTCTTTACTTTTGGCCAATTGCTTTTCAGGAATTCGTTATCGCCCGAAAGCTGCCATTCGCGGTACATTTTCAGGATACATCCCATTTGACCATCGGCCGCGGCTATCTTCGACGACGAAGCAATTGACAAGGGCAGCGATGCGCGAAAGCTCATTAAACCTTCCTTATCGAGCGCATGATTGAACTCCACATCGCGCATCGTCCGGGCTAAATCGCCAAACAGGAAAGGCGTTGCCACTTCGTAATTCCAAACATGAGTGCACGATCCCTGGCACGAGCCAAATTCATCCATCACGCCTTCCCAGCCCATCATGTGCCCGCTTTTTATCCTGAAAACCGTTTGCGACCGCAGGGTGCTCAGGTTAAACAAGGCCGCCTCCTTTACTTCGGAAGGCAATGTCGAAGACAAAAATGCGTTCAGGAATGTTTTGGTTTTCTGTTCCAGTTCAGGAATTTGAGGAATAATTTTTTGAGCTGCATCCCAGGCATCGGAGTAATGCGTACTGTAGTAATTACCAACCACTACTTTCGACCATGCGAAACGGTTGGGGAAATTCCACGCCAGGTAGAACCTAAATGTTTCTGTGCCATTTGGCGCAATACTTTTCTTCACGGCCAGCGAGGCCATGGGATTATTATCGTTTATTTTCTCTTTATCCGTCAATTCACCATCGGCGCTAAAATCGTCCCAAAAATCGAGGGTTGCCCTTTCCCAGTGATTGGGTTCAGACGAACGCCGGTAGCTAACGCCTGATGTTTCGTTGGTTACCAACGCGATTGAACCATAAGCAGGATCACTTTTAGGAACGCTGTCTGAATACATGAAAATACCACTCAATCCGTTGCTTTCCCTGAATTCGTTTTGATTGTGGTTGGCTCCTGTTGGAATGTAATCGCCTTTCCAGTCGCGCCAGGTTTTGCTTCCATCCTGTCCGACAAAATTCCGCATCGTTCCACAAACGGCTACCGAAAGCGGTTTATTTGTACGATTGGTTACCTCGTAAGTCAACACGGCAACTGGCAAGCCACTAGCTTCGGCATCACCCGGAATCAGCGGATTAAACCCGATTATTTTTACACTGACAGGAAGGGCTTTATCCGACAGGCTGACGATCCCGACCGGATAGGCAGCGTCGAAACTGGCATTGCCAAACCGGGGAAAACCATGCTGATTGGTCGGTCGTCCTTCGTAATGACTGTATTCGGTTGGGTGCACCGGACCGATAAGCGCCCGGGTTACAGGCTGTTCTCCCTCCGGTTTAATGTAAATGGCAAAAAATGGTGCATTATTTCCCTTGGTCACTGTGCTGTAACCCACGGCTGGCTTATTCATGATTTCCCAGTCGCGCAATTCACCGCGTCCGCCCAAAGAAACGGTTCCGGTTCCTATTCCGCCCATAGGAAGCGCAATATTCAGCAAATGATCCTGATCGTAGTGTTTCAATACGGGCCAGTCCGAAGAACGAACCTGCGCTTTTACAGAACAAACTGCCAGCAACAAAAAAAGGAGAACGAACAAGGTCTTCATAAGTTTAGGTTTTTAGTTTCCGAATCTCCAAGTTAGTTTAAAATATGAACCCGAACTCATGATTAAATCCCATAAATCCGGGTTAGTCAGCGATATAAATTTAGCAAACCTTTACCACATCAATTCCTACTATTTTCCCCAGCTTTTCAATTTTATTGGCAATATGCCCCACGCCAATGGCGCAATGATGAGCCGGCCCCTGCTTCGACCATTCGTTCATAAACCGTTTGGCCCCAATCGAAAAGCGATAGCGACTGTTGGTATTCCCGATTTCGAGCACCGGACCGGCAACCGATTCACCTTCGGCAACCAACAGAAATACTCCATCTTTTCCCTCAACTACTGAAAGTAGGGTTACCGGACCATGTTTGACGCTCATTTGAATTGACAAACCTTTCCCGGGTTTTCCATGATAAATGGGCAGCGGAACCAATTTTACACGACCTTCGGCAATGGCAAAATGGGCAGGTCCGTCGTGTCCAAGCATCACAATATCGTCGTTGAAATCCATCAGGTAAAATTCGGAGAAGGAACCTCCGGCGCCAAACTCGGCCATAATTTTCATGGCCTGTGCATTCTTTACTTCGCACTCTCCCGCCACCGGTATGTTTTTGCCCGTCAGCAAAGTGTTTCCGGCGATAACCGAAGTAACGATATTTTCGTAGTCGTTGCCCGATTCCCCTTCGTAGTAATAAGCCATCGAACCCAGGTTGCGATTTTTCACGAGCCTATCCAAAGCCAGTGAAGTCCGTGCTGCACGCTCAATTTCGGCTGATTCACATTCAGGCGAAACATCGAATGCCGTATTGAATTCCTGAATTTTAGCCTGAACTTCGGCATCGGTTACCTCGTCGCGGTATTTTTTCAGCTCGCACATTTCGAGCAGCTCGATGTGCGTGCCGAAAACGGCCGATTGTTTGGTGGTGTCGGTATAAACATCGAGCATTCCGCCGTAATAGTGACCCAAAATACCGAGCCGGTTGTTTCGCATCGCGGCGGCCACACGTGCAGCTTCGGTCCACCCCTCGATTTCGCTCCAGGCTTCTTCATCCTGAAGGTATCCGGTCACAAAGTCGTATTTGATTCCGGAGCGGTTAAACACGCTGGCAATTTCGGGAACCGAGCAGGCCTGACAATGTTCGAGCCAAACACCGGTCATCTTGCCACGATCACCCAATTTATTGAAAGCTTCGTAATCCAATTCGGCAACCGGTTGAAGGTTCAGGATAACCACCGGAACTTTCAGTTTTTGGGCTACCGGCAAAACGGTTGACGACAAGGCATACGTGGAAACATACAGAAATACGATTTCCACATCCTGCGATTTCAGGAAATCTGCTGCTTCGCGAGCTTTTACAGGGTTATCCACCATTCCGGCATCGGCAACCTCAACGCCAAATCCTGCAATTTGGGTTCTGATTTCTTCCTGATATTTTTTCAGATTGTCGAGCAATCCATCAAATTGAGCCCAATACGTGTCGAGGCCAATTCCAAATAATCCTACTTTAGTCATAAAGTAAATTTTTAAAGCCCCTCTAAATCTCCCGAGTGGAGAGAATTTGGTTAGCAGATATTTACAAGATTTTACTTTTATTTTTTGCCCCCTAAATCCCCCAAACGGGGGAATTGGGTCGTATATATTCACAAAATTTTCACATTCAACCCGAATGCTTTTAAAAACCCACAACTCAACTCCCATCTCCTCCGAAGAAGGGTTGGAATGAGGCTTTTAATTTTTGAACACATTTTTAACAGCTTCCAGATACCCGAACTTATTTTTTGTGTCGGGCTCCAGATAGCTTCCTTCGGTCCATTCGTTCCAGCAGTTGATGGTCAAAACTCTGGGGCCGTTTGGATCAGCCAGCAATTTATCTTTGGTCATTTGCAAAACTTTTTGGAAGTTTTCAGGGGTATTGTTTCCGATAATATTCATAAACGGATAGCCGTAGTTTCCCCATTCCGATTTCAAGTCGCAGCGCGGACTCGAATCCCAACCCATCGAAACATTCGGGAAATACGGAATTGGATATTCGGTTTTCGCTTTGTCCCAATGTTTCATGTATTGGTCGCGTACCTGGTTGTAATCGGTTTGTCGATCGGGCAAGGTGGCATGGTGAATCCATACATACGAAGTCGCCGAGTCGAAGCCCAATTGTTTCATCAAATCTGCGAAATTGGCTTTAATTTTCTCGACCGGCAAAATGGGCTGCCCCCACGCCACCATATTCCAGTGAATGCCTTTCAATCCGGCTGCAATCGCTTTTTTGTTCAGCCGATCCATCGCCGCCTTAGTGGCCTCAATGCTTCCAAATCCTTCAATAAATTTCTGAATGTCGTACACCGAGAAATACACTTTCCCATCTATTTTCCAGTAATTCGGGTTGGTGAAATACTGCGTAATCAGCAAATCGCCAATTTCTTCAAATCGTTTTACCGACACCTTGCCTGGGTAAAGCAGCTTCTGCGGAGTTCCCCTCTTGTAGGGATGAATCTCCACCCAATCGTGGTTAGCCCACATGAATGCAAATTTGATTTTATTTACGTTCTTCGCTTTCAGAAAACCTTCGTCGATGCAACGGTTCAGGAAAGGACCATCTTCGTACATGTACCAGTCGAAAATGAAACAATCGATGCCATAATCCGAAGCCGCTTTAATTTTTTGCTCCATCACTTTTGGGTCTTTCTCGTCGGTATATCCCCACAGCGGAACTTTGGGCTGATCGTGCCCCGGAAACCTTGGTTGAGCAGCCTTCACCAATTCCCATTCCGACCAGCCGGAACCTTTGTTTTGTATATTTCGGGCATCATTGGTATGGTAATTCGGAAAATAATACGAAGCAACGGTGATTTTTGACTTCGATGCTTTTTGAGCGAAAAGAAATCCGGGTAACACCAACATGTACAGTGAAAGAAAAAACAGTTTCTTCATGGCAGGTATGTTTTATTTATTGACACTGAACGAGTAATTCCCGGAACCAACCTGAATAACTTTCCGGCCATTTTCTTCTCCTACCACCTGAATAACCTCCATTCCTGAAATGTCTTTCCCGCTTTCTTTTATCACTGAACCTGCCATAACCGGCACATAAATCAACGCCGAAGTGTTCGCCGGAATGGTTACGTTCATTTTCAATGTGGTTCCTGATTTTTCCCAATCGGAGCGTATTTCGCCATACGGCGACTGGTAGCTGGATTTCACCCAGGTGAGGTCGCCTACCATTTCTGGTTTGATCACAATTTCCTTGTAAGCCACCGAGTTTTCGGTCTGACCAATTCCGCCTAATCCGGCGTAAAACCAGTCCATTAAATGACCCAGCATCAGGTGGTTGTTCGAAACATTTTCCAATGCCGGCCACGATTCGGTCAGCGCTGTGGCGCCTTTTTTCAGTTGAAAACCATATCCCGGAACATCATCGCGGGCATTCATTTCGTAGAGCAACTGCGATTTCCCGCCGAAAGTCAATGCTTCAACCAAATAGCGAAAGCCAACATCTCCGGCTTTCAGCGGCTTGCCCTGTGCACGAATCGAATCTTCCAGATTCTGCATCACTTTGGTTTTGTACTGGTCGTCAACCAGACCCACGCACCACGGCATCGCCATCGCTGTTTGGCTTCCGGTTGAAATTACCCCGGTTTCCGGATTAAAGAATTTCGCGTTGAAAGCTGTTTTTATTTCATCCGCCCATGCGGCCAGTTTTGTTTGCTCGCTAGTCTTTTTCAGAACAGAAGCCATTTCTGACAGAAGTTTAACATCGTAGAAATAGATAGAAGTTGCCGTCAGCGCTTTTGGCGTTAGCTGAGCTTCACCCGGACGATTGGGCCCGTAATCGAACCAGTCGCCCAAACCATGCGATAAAATGTGTCTGTCGGATTTGCCTTTCAGATACTCGACGTAGCGAATCATCATCGGCCATGCTTTTTCCATCACCGAAACGTCGCCGTACCATTTGTAAATCAGCCAGGGCAAAATCACTGAAGCACTTCCCCATTCGGGCGAATCACGAAAACCACCGCTAAAGGGAACATATTCCGGAGCAATATCGGGCACCAAACCGTCTTCCAGTTGTGCTTCCATCATGTCGTTCACCTGCTTGGAGTACAATTGATACAAATCGAAATTGAAATGAACCGAGCTGCCCATCAGGAAAGTTTGTTCGAGCCAGCCCAGCTTTTCGCGGTGCGGACAATCGGTGAGCACACTTTGCTGGTTGCTTTTAATGCCCCAGTTGATCAGGTCAAATGTACGGTTGAACAAATCATACGAACAGGAAAATGTTCCGGCAGATGGAGTAGAATTTCGGTTGTGCAATAATTTTAAATCAAGCACTTGCGCCATTTCTCCGGAATTGTTTCCGGCGGGCATTGCGCCCTCCACTTTCACATAGCGAAAGCCGTAATAGGTAAATCGCGGACGCCAGGTTTCTTCGCCATCGCCTTTCAAGGTGTATGAAAACGAATATGGAGAGCCCGATGCTGATTGGTTGGGCTGATTTTCTTTGGTAATCAATTCCGAAGGAATCAACTTCACCACTTGTCCTTTTTTACCTTTCACCTTTAGTTCAACGATTCCTGAAGCATTCTGGCCAAAATCGTATAAATAACCACCATCACCGAGTTTCTTGATTGTTTTTGCCGAAAAAGTTTCCTTGATTTCAAGCGAAAAATCTTTCTCTTCAGTTAGTTCTCCGGAAGGAACTGTCATCAAAATCGCGTTCTTCCATGCTGAATCATTGAAGCCAGACTGATTCCAACCGTTCTGTTCGAGCCGTGCATCGTAATCTTCTCCACCATAAATACTCGTGAAAGTGATGGGCGAAGTTGCAGTTTTCCAGTCCGGCCCGGTAACCAAAATTTGCTCCGTTCCGTCGGTAAATCGAATGCGCAGTTGCCCGATCAGTTTCGGATTTCCCCAGGCAATGACCAGTTTGCGGTAACGTTCGCGGTTGATGTTGTAAAAACCATTCCCGACAATGGCTCCAATCGCGTTTTTGCCCTGTTTCAACAGGGAAGTTACATCGTACGTGTTGTATAAAATCGTTTTATCGTAGTTCGTCCACCCGGGCGACAGAAACGAGTTCCCAACTTTTTGCCCGTTGATTGAAGCTTCGTATTGCCCCAATCCGGTAATATAAAGTGTCGCTTCTTTGATTTTTCTGTCCACTTCAAATTCTTTCCTGAAAAGCGGAATCACAGGACGATCGACACATTTGTCACCTAAATCATTGCCGTTCCCGTGCACGCCGGGAACCACCCGTTTTTCGGCAGGCAGTTCTTCGTAGCCAATCCATTGGGCTTTTTTCCAGTCTGATCCCTGAAACAATCCGGTTCTAAAGACAGCCGCTTCGCTCCATTCCGACTCCTGATTCTCCTGATTCCAGACTTTTACGCGCCACCAATAAGTTTGGGCAGGTTTCAAGGCAAGCTCTGTCGCCTGAACGAGGTTCGATTGACCGGATTTCACTTTGCCCGAGTTCCAGATCAGCTTTGTCGTTTTCTTCAAATTCTCCGGAGAATCGGAAACCCAAATTTCGTAGGCCGACTGCACCTGACTTCGCTGATCCGACTGTATCTGCCAGCTAAAAAAAACGGATTGTTGAAAATTACTTTTCAGATTTGTGACCTTTATTCCGGCCAAAGCTAAGTTGGTAAAAAGGGTCAGGATAAAGCAAAAAGAAATGAAATGAGGGAGTTTCATGGATTTGTTCGTGTTAGTTCGTTTTAAGTTTTACCGGCAGAATTGAGTTTATTCGATCATCAGTTTTTTTGACACGATTTTTCAGATCGCTCACATTTGCCGATGCTGCAAGTTATTAATATCTTAGCTGAAACTATACGCGATTATTGACAGATTAACTTTGAATTTTGACACTCATCATCTTTTATGCAGCATAAACAAAAAGCAGAAATCAGGTATTTACCGGGACAAGAAACCAACCTTTGGAGCACCAAAGTAAATTCGATTGGCTTTGAATCGATTCCGGAACATGCCAGCTATCCGCAAACAGGCCATCCTCCGGGCTACAGCTTCAGTTTCAAGCGGGGACGCATACTTCAGGAGTATCAACTACTTTATATCACCAAAGGGAAAGGCAAGTTTTCGTCGCTTCATTTGTCGAATATCGAAATTACGGAAGGCACCGTATTTCTTCTTCGCCCCGGTGAATGGCATACCTATCGGCCCGACGAATCAACCGGATGGGAATGTTACTGGGTAGGATTTAGCGGAGCGGTTACCGGGAGTTTACAGCATGAGAACACCATCATTCAAATTGGATACGACGAAGAAATGGTCGCCCTATACCGTAAAATCTTGGATGTCAGCAATAGTGAACAGCCCGGCTACCAGCAATTGCTCTCCGGAATCTTGATCCATCTTCTGGCTTACCTGTTTTATCGCGAAAAAGACAGAAACTGGCGCGACAAAGAGGTTTTTAACAAAATGGAGAAAGCCCGGTTAATCATCCGCGAAAAAATCAACACGTCTATCTCGCCCGAAGAAATTGCCGCTTCGCTGAACATGAGCTATACCTGGTTTCGCCGGATTTTCAGGCAATACACCGGATTAGCACCGGCACAATACATTACGCAACTGAAAATTCAGAAAGCAAAAGAATTATTGTCGGTAACAACAATGTCTGTCAAGGAAATTGCGTTGGAGCTGGGATACGAATCAATTGATTATTTTTCAACCCAGTTTAAAAAACAGACAAACACAACTCCCGGCACATTCAGAAAAGCGGGAAGCAAATGTCTTTGATCAGGAGGTTTTTTTCACGTTTACCCAACTTTTGTAAATTTCGAACCAGATTATACTCGAAAATCCCAAAACTGCGCAGGTCAGCGATTCGGTCAGGCTGATTTTTTCGAACTGAAAAAGGTCGAGCAGGAAGGGCACATTCAGGATTAACAGCAGGAAAAATGCAGCGCCACCAATAACCCATTTGACCGTTGGATTGGACGTTACGAGAATCCGGAAAATATTTCGTGTCCACGAACGGTTCGAAAGAATGACGGCAATATTGGCTGCAATAAGCGTGGTGAAAGCCAGTGCGCGCGTTTCGCCTTCGGAATAGCCCATGCGCAGTCCGAAAAAGTAAACGACAAATACCGTGACTAAAATTCCGATCCCTTGCGAACAACTTAACCATATTTTTTTTGCCCCGAAAAATGGTTCGTCGATGGCTCGTGGCGGGCGATTCATTACATTTTTCTCTTCCTTTTCGGCCTCGAAAATGATGGAACAGGCAGGGTCGATAATTAACTCAAGAAAGACGATATGAACGGGCCACAGAAGTAAAGGCCAGTCGGCAAAAAATACCGGGATGAGCGACAGCCCCGCTATTGGAACATGGATGGCAAAAATGTATCCGAGTGCTTTTTGCAGGTTGTCGAAAATGCGTCGTCCCATTTTCATGGCTCCCACAATCGACGAAAAATTATCGTCCATCAGCACCAGCGACGATGCTTCGCGCGCCACATCGGTTCCTTTTTCGCCCATCGCAATGCCAATATTGGAGGCCTTCAGGGCAGGTGCATCGTTCACACCGTCGCCGGTCATGGCCACAATTTCGCCGTTTCGTTTCAGTGCGTTCACTATTTTTAGCTTTTGTTCGGGTACCACCCGCGCAAAAACATTCACATCTTTGATTCGTTCAGCCAGTTCGTCCTCGGTCATTTCCTGCAATTCGGCCCCGGTGATGGCTTTATCCGGATTTTTCAGGCCAATTTCGCGGGCAATGTTCATGGCGGTTACCGGATAGTCGCCTGTAATCATGATCACCCGGATTCCGGCGCGGTAACATTCGCTTACAGCCATCGGGACGGACTCGCGGATAGGGTCGCTCAATCCGATCAGACCTACAAAATCAAATTCAAAATCGTGCTGAATTTCCGGAAGATGCCCGTTCCCGATGATGGCACGGGCCACGCCAAGCACCCGCAAGCCTTTCGAGGCCATTTGCTCAACAGCTTTGGCCATTTGCTGTTTCCGGTTTTCGGGCAGGTGGCACAAATCGAAAATAGCTTCGGGAGCGCCTTTGGTAGCGATAATCTGGTGTTGTTTGGCGCTGTCGGTAAAAACTCTCGACATGGCCAGCAGTTCTTTAGATAGCGGATACTCGCGAACCATTTGCCAATCGACGTGAATGTGATCGGTGTTTTTCAGGTAAACGTCGCCCATATTGGTAATGGCGCGTTCCATGGGGTCGAACGGATTGGTTTGGCTCGATAAAATGCCGTATTCAATAATTTCGTGAAATTCCTCCGGAAACTGCGACAGATGATCGACTTTGTAAAAATCATTTCCGTTGAAAAGCTGGCTGACCGTCATTTTATTTTGGGTAAGCGTTCCGGTTTTGTCGGTACATAAAACGGTTGCCGATCCGAGTGTCTCGATGGCCGACGGTTTGCGGGTCAGCACATTCCGCTTCGACATCCGCCATGCCCCCAATGCCATAAAAACCGTCAGTACAACCGGAAATTCCTCCGGAAGCATGGCCATTGCCAGGGTAATTCCGGCCAAAAAACCTTTCAGTAAATCGCCGCGAGTCAATGTGAAAACAGCAATAACCAGCAAACACAGCGAAATACCAATAATCGCCAGACGTTTGACCAGAACTCCCATTTCGGTTTTAAGTTTCGTGGGTTCTTCTTCCACCGATTCGAGTGCTTTCCCGATTTTGCCGATTTCGGTATTCGATCCAATGGCTGTTACCCGAACAATACCATTTCCCTGCACAATCATCGATCCTGAATACACAAAAGGCAAATCGTCGCCCCCGGGAGTCGCATTCCGGTCAACGCCATTCCATTCGGTTTTTCGCACGGGCACCGATTCGCCGGTGAGTAGCGACTCGTCGGCCATCAGGTTAACCGAATACAAAACGGTGGCATCGGCTGGCACCCGATCACCTTCCTGCAAAACCACCAAGTCGCCGGTCACCACATCGCGTCCGGCAATGCGTTTCTCCACTCCTTCGCGAATGACCAACGCACGCGGGCTAGCCAGATCTTTCAGGGCGTCCAGCGCTTTTTCGGTTTTCTTTTCCTGATAAAACTCGATACCCATGATGACAAACACGAATCCGAGCAACATCAATCCTTCCTGAACATCACCTAAAATCAGGTAGAGCGTTCCGCAAGCTACCAACAGCAAAAACATGGGTTCTTTCACCACGCCCCAGGCAATCGCAAACAAGTTCTTGGGTTTCGACGACGGAAGTTCGTTCAGTCCTTCCAACTGTTGCTTTTCGCGCACATCCTGTTCGGTGAGGCCTTTGTATTTTTCTGATTTTAAATCGACTGTCATAATTAAATTGATTAGATTATTCTAACTAATTGGATAAATTTTTATGGTTTGCGAAAAACTTTTTCAAGTAACATTTCCAATAACCCCACTTCGGCGGGTTCGAGTTTTGCAGCAATTTGTTCAGCCATTTGCCGGTGTGCGAAATCGTGGGTGTGGTTGATGAGTTTGCCTTTAACGGTGAGATGAAAATGGGCGCTCCGGCGATCTTCGTCCGACTTTACGCGGTAGATAAAACCCTTCTCAATCAGCTTATCCACAGCCACTTTAACGGTTGGCTTCGTGAGATTCAATTCCGATGAAAGTTCCGTGAGATTTGGATTCCCGAGTTGGCTGATGGTTTCGAGGTAGTTCATTTGCGTAAGTGTCAGTTCTTTAAAATCGAACTGCTCCTTAGCTGCCTCTTCCTTGTGCCCAATCTCGCGCGACAGAATCGCAATGTATTCCACCAGTTTTTCCATGCGGCTAATATAGTTAGATTTTACTAACAAATATAAGGTCGAATAAAATTTATATCATTGGTTAGATGTTGCGAGTTACGGTTGCACGTTGTCAGGTTAATTTGAATGAATAAAAATGAATTGTAAAGACCACAGTACCCTACTTTATACCCTTTCGTGGTGCGCTTTTAGATGGGGCTGTTATTTCTTATCTTCGTACCGATGAAAACATTTCAGGAGATACTGCAACAAACCGATTTTTCGCACGCCGATTTGGTCGCTTTATTGTCTGCTGAAGGCGATGAACGTCAGCAGCTTTTCAAGCGGGCCCAATCGGTGAAGCTCCAAACGATTGGCAACAAAGTATATTTCCGTGGATTGGTGGAGTTTTCGAATATTTGCGCGAAAGACTGCCTGTATTGCGGTATTCGCAAAAGCAACGACAATGTCATTCGCTACGAAGCCACCGATGAAGAAATCCTCGATGCCTGCCGCTTCGCTTGGGAAAACCGTTTTGGGTCGGTTGTTTTGCAGTCGGGTGAGTTATCGTCACCGGTTTTTGTAGAGCGAATCAATCGATTGCTTCGGAAAATTAAAGAACTCTCGAACGGCGAGCTGGGTATTACAATTTCGTGTGGTGAGCAAAGCCTGGAAACCTATCGGCAATGGTTCGCTAGCGGTGCGCATCGCTATCTGCTGCGTATCGAAAGTTCCAATCCGGAATTATACCGAAAACTTCATCCTGAAAACGATTTTCACAGCCATCAGCGCCGATTGCAGGCTTTGAAAGATTTAAGGACGGCCGGTTACCAGGTTGGAACCGGGGTAATGATTGGGTTGCCGTTTCAATCCATCGAAGACTTGGCCAGCGACCTGCTCTTTTTCAAAGAAATGGACGTGGATATGGTCGGGATGGGGCCATATATCGAGCACGAAGAGACTCCACTTTACGAATTTCATGCTCAATTGAAAACCCGGCAGCAACGCTTCGACCTTGCGCTTAGAATGGTGGCTACTTTGCGTTTGTTAATGCCCGACATCAACATTGCTGCGGCTACAGCACTGCAAGCTATTGACCCGGCGGGCCGCGAAAAGGCTTTGACGATTGGCGCCAATATCATCATGCCCAACTTAACTCCAACAAAATACCGCAAAGAATATCAGTTGTACGACGACAAACCTTGTCTGGACGAAGATGCCGAACTTTGCCGAAATTGTCTGGAAGCCCGGATCGACCTGGCCGGTTGCGAAATCGGGTACGGCGAACGGGGTGACTCGAAGCACTTCAGGAAATAAAATTCCCTATATTAGAGCTCTAAATATAAACAACTAAACTAACATGAAACCTACCAGAAGAGACTTCCTCAAATCGGCCTCCATACTTTCGGCCGGTGCTTTTTTTATTCCCAACCTGATGAGTTGCTCACCATCCAACCGGCTAAATATTGCGGTCATTGGTGTTGGCGGGCAAGGTAAATCCAACTGGAGCAAGCTGATCAATCAGAAAGATCCAACCTGGAACGAAAATATTGTTGCCCTTTGTGATGTGGACGACAACCGCGCTGCCGAAGGCTACAAAGTGATGCCCAACGCCAAGCGCTACAAGGATTTTAGGGTAATGTTTGACGAAATGCACAAGGAGATTGATGCCGTGATGGTTTGCACACCCGACCACACACATTTTCCGGCGGCCATGGCTGCAATGGAACTGGGCAAACATGTGATTGTTGAAAAGCCGCTGGCACACAACATCTGGCAGTTGCGCACGCTTCAGAAAGCCGCCCAACATTACGGGGTTGTTACGCAAATGGCTAATCAGGGTCATGCCACCAACGGAATCCGCCAGATAAAAGAATGGTACGAAGCCGGAATTCTTGGAAATGTTACTGAAGTGATTGCCTGGTTCGACGGACCAACATTCGGTCCCAACAAATATTTCAATAAGCCTGAAAGTTTTCCGCCGGCAGAGCAACCCGTTCCGGCACATTTAGACTGGAATTTGTGGGTTGGACCTGCTGCCTTCCGCCCGTACAACGAAATTTATGTGCCTAAAACATGGCGCAGTTGGTTCGACTTTGGTAACGGCGAATTAGGCGATTGGTGCTGCCATACGCTCGATGCCCCATTCTGGTCGCTTGATTTGGGAATGCCTAATGTGGCGGAGGCTGAGTTCAAATCTCCTGTTCCCGACAACGGATTTGTTTCTGATCAGGCGATTATTCGTTGGGATTTCGCTTCGCGCGGAGACAAAGTTCCGGTGACCATGCGCTGGTACGAAGGTGGACTGAAGCCCGAAATTCGTCCGGAGTGGAATCTGGAAAAATTGTCCGGAAGCGGAATGATTATGGTGGGCGACAAACATTGTTTAATGACCGGGGGAAGGCCGAATCAGCCGAAAATATTGTTGCCGGGCGACGAATGGACTGAATTTCAGAAGAGCCTGCCGGCGCAAACTATTCCGCGCACCTTTGAAGAAAACCCGCAGCGCGAATGGGTTGATGCCATAAAAAACGGAAAAGAATGTGGTTCGAATTTTAACTATGCGCCAAAACTGGTGGAAATGGCGTTGGTAGGTGTCATGGCGCAACGATTCAATACCCGTATTGAATACGACGCTGCCAACATGAAGGTGACCAATCATCCGGAACTGGAAGCCTACGTGAAAGAACCTATGCACGAAGGTTTTGCTTACGGAGAGAATCTCTGGAAATAGTTCTGAAAGAACGCATTGGAGTTACAAGAAATAGTTAGCCCCGTCCGGATTTAACCTGACGGGGCTAATGTTTTTAAAGCGTTTATCGTCCTATTTGTCGAAGCGAATACCGACAGTCAGCCCAATCCAGCCTTTGGAGGTGTGATTGTCGCCAATGTTCGAATAAATGTTGTAGGGTGGGAAGGTACTTTCGAAGGTATGTCCGTAACCTTCCTTGTTTTCGGCGATGTTTAAGTTAAGACTTGGCCCGCCAAAGAGGCTTACTTTCTCTCCCAAACGTTTACTGTACAAAAGTCTCAACTGTTGAAAGTTGTTGTAATTGTCGGTCCAGATTTCGTTTTCGTTGACATGAAAAATCATGTACTCAAGGTTCATCGAGTGGTCTTCGGTTTTGAGCAAATGAGTACCAACACCTGCGCCAAAAGCCCATTTGTAGTTTTCGGCCAGGAATTGTGTGCCCACGCTAAACAGCCCGTAAACCGGTTTGATTCCCAATTTAGCTGTAGCCTGAAGGTTCAATCCTTCGCTAACCGACATTTCGAAAGCTTTATAGTTTTTGGATCCTGATTGAGCCATTCCTGTTGAGGCGATGACGAGCATCAGGAAAAGAGCTGAAAGTTGTTTAACTGTTTTCATACCTAAAATTTTGAATTGTTCCTTAAAAATTTGACACTACAATTTTAGGTATTTTAAAAAAGCGGACCGTCAAATAATCTAATTTATTCGACTAAAAAACGAAAATATTCAAATAAATTAACATTGACGTTGTTAAACGATACGTTTGCCGTGTAATTCACTGACTCTGGTGTATTCTGCAATTTGCCCGCGGTTTTCGGGCAGAACTTTTCCCGCAGCAATAATTTTTATTTTTCTTCCCGGCATATCCTGCATTTGACGCAAAATGTCACGGCCTTTCCATGCCGTGTCTTTTCCTCCGGAAGTAAGCACGCGAGTAATTCCTGAAATACGGTTCAATTGCTGAAAAGACTGCAACACATCGATGGAATAATCGATGGCTTTGTGAAAGGTGACATCAAGTGGCGCTGCCAGTGTGGCCAATCGACGGGTATTTTCAATGTCGATGTTCCCGTCTTCAGTCAACAACCCGAAAACAACCCCAGCCACACCTGACTGTTTGAAAAACTCGATTTCGCTTTCCATTTTCCGTATTTCTTCTTCAGTGTAAACAAAATTGCCTTCGCGAGGACGAACCATCGCCATCACCGGAATCTGGAGGTTTTGGATGCAGGCTACGGTGAGTTCTTCAGACGGTGTCAATCCATCAGCCGCAAGGTCGGAGCAAAGTTCGATGCGATGCGCTCCATTTTTTTGTGCTGTCAGAGCCTCTTCAAGTGTTTCTACACAGGCTTCAAAAATAAGGGAAGATGTATTTGTTGCCATTTAAAAAAGTGTTCGTTTGGTTGGATTGTATTTCATTTCAAGTTCCAGCAGCAGTTTTTTGCGCCAGATTCCACCGGCGTATCCGGTTAGTTTATTTCCGGCGCCAATCACCCGGTGGCAAGGAATAATGATGGCAATCGGGTTTCGGCCATTGGCGGTTCCGGCAGCCCGAATGCATTTCGGATCGCCCAACCTCACTGCTAAATCCATGTAGGTAATGGTTTCGCCATAGTGGATTTTTTGCAGCTCGCTCCATACTTTCTGCTGAAATGGAGTTCCTTCCGGCGAAAGAGGCAAATCAAACGACTGACGTTTTCCCGAGAAATATTCTTCCAACTGCCGATGGCAAACATCCAGAACATCGCAGCCGTTCTGCTCCGGAATATCCTTTTCTGAAAAGGAAACTTCAGTGATCGCCTGGCCATCCGATTTGATGACCAAAAATCCAAGCTGACTGTTGAAAGAGATTTGATATTCCATGCCTCAAAAATAAGAAAGTCCGGCGACGACCGGACTTCTCTGCTTAAAATCTTTCGCGGGCAGTGTAATGTGTATGCAAAAGCTGGTGTGATTTTTCGCCCAACGGTTTGATCAGAAAATCTTTGTAAATCTTTATAATTTCCGGATTTTGGTGCGACTTTCGGAAAGGCATTCCCCTGTCTTCGGCATAAATGGCTTCCGCACGCTTTTGCCTGATTTCAGGATTGGTCGGAATTGGCTGACCGCCTCCACCCAGGCATCCTCCCGGACAGGCCATAATTTCTACAAAGTGGTAATTCGATTCGCCTGACTTAATAGAATCCATCACTTTTTTGGCGTTGACCAATCCGTGAGCAACTGCACATTTCAGTTCAATACCATCCAGAAATGCCCAGGCTTTCAGCGGATTTTCAATTTTGACAGAGGCTTCCCGAACTCCTTCCATTCCACGTACCGGGGTGATGTCGAGGTTTTCAAACGGAACTTCCCGTCCGGTAACCAATTCATAAACCGTACGCAAAGCTGCTTCCATAACACCGCCGGTGGCACCAAAAATTACGGCAGCGCCTGTTGATTCGCCCATCAGCCGGTCGAAATGCATTTCTTCCAATGTCATAAAATCGAGTCCGGCTTGTTTAATCATGATGGCCAGTTCGCGGGTTGTCAGCACATAGTCAACATCGCGGTAGCCACTGGCATGCATTTCGGGTCGTGCAGCTTCGAACTTTTTGGCTGTACATGGCATGATCGATACTGATACAATCTTGTCCGGATCGAGGTTTCGCGCTTTGGCATAGTAGGTTTTGGCCAATGCTCCAAACATTTGTTGCGGCGATTTGCAGGTGGATAAATGGTCGAGAAAGTCAGGAAAAATATGCTCGATGTATTTGATCCAGCCCGGAGAGCAAGAGGTTGCCATTGGCAATTTGATATCAGGATTGTGATCAACCAAAACGCTTTTCAGTCGTGAAAGAAGTTCAGTTCCCTCTTCCATGATGGTAAGGTCGGCGGTAAAATCGGTATCCATAACGGCGTCAAATCCCAGTCGTTTCAGTGCAGCAACCATTTTGCCGGTTACACGGGCTCCGGGATCAAATCCCAGTTCTTCGCCCAGTCCGATGCGCACAGCGGGGGCTGTTTGAACGACCACATGTTTGGTTTTATCCGCAATGGCATCCCATACTTTTTCGATGTAATTTTTCTCTACCAATGCACCTGTCGGGCAATGGTTAATGCACTGTCCACAGGTGGAGCATACCACGTCGTTGATCGGCTTTTCAAAGAACGTGGTAATTTTCATATGGTCACCTTTGTGGGCAACAGTCAGCGCATTGATCCCCTGCAATTCGGCACAGGTTCGCACACATCGTTGGCACCGGATACATTTACTGTCGTCTTTGATAATTGAGGGCGAATATTTGTCGATGGTGTAATTCCGGAAGGGCACCAGCCGGATGAAATCCTGCTTCAGAATTTTGTAGTCGGATGCCAGTTTTTGCAACTCGCAGCTTCCGTTTTTGAAACAGCTCGTGCAATCTGCATTGTGTTCCGAAAGCAGCAATTCAATAATCTGTTTGCGGGCATGTAAAACATTCAGCGAATTGGTGTGAATTTCCATCTCTTCCTCGCAAGGTGTGGCGCAGGCTGCTGCCAAACGTTTCTGTCCCGAAATTTCGACCACACAAACACGGCAGTTTCCGGCAATACATAAATCTTTATGGTAGCACAATGAAGGTATAATCACGCCAGCTTGTCTCGCGGCGTTCAGGATAGTTGTTCCCGTGTCCACTTCAACAGGAATTCCATTGATATTTATTTTTATTTTTTTTGTCATAGCAGTTCCGTTTTTGCAGAGTTAGTAAATCATTTCTTCCCTGAAATTTTCGACAATCGACGAAAATGAATTGGCAACCGATTGACCCAAACCGCATTTGGCAGTCAACTTCATTGTTTCGGTCAGTGTGAGCAGTTTGTCTAAATATCTCGCGTTTTTTTCGCCGCGTTTCACTGCTTTTATTCCCATCAGCAACTGCTGACAACCCACCCGGCAGGGAGTGCACTGCCCGCACGATTCTTCGCGGAAAAATTCGAGGTAATTGTCGAGCACATTAAACATGGAGCGCGAACTATTGAAAAGCATCATCGATCCACCTGTGGGCAAAGAAATGCCGGTCAATTTTCCCTGAAATCCGATGGCTGTTTCGGCAAACCGTTTTCGGGGTACCAAAAATCCCGAAGCTCCGCCAACCTGAACTGCTTTGGTATCGCCGTCGCCAAATTCTTCCACAAAATCAGCCAGACTCATTCCCAGTTCCAGCTCATAAATTCCGGGTTTAGGTGTGTCTCCTGAAACTGAAAACAGCTTTGAACCACGCGAATACTGAACTCCAAGATCATAAAACCGCTTGGCTCCGTATTTAAAAATGGTGAATGTATGCGCCAGTGTTTCAACATTGTTGATTACCGTAGGTTTTCCCATGTAGCCATAGTTTGTTGGGAATGGAGGTTTGTTTCGTGGTTCGCCACGTTTACCTTCCATCGATTCAAAAAGGGCAGTTTCTTCACCACAGATATAGGCCCCGCTGCCCATAAATATTTTGATCTTGAAATCGAGATTTGTCTCCTTGCAATAATATTCAAACTCGTCGATGGCTTTATTTAGCTCGGGTTGCAGAAAGAAATACTCACCCCTTAAATAAATATAACCCTCTTTCGCTCCAATGACATGCCCGCAAACAGCCATTGCAGTAAGTACTTTAAACGGAACCCGCGAAAGGATTTCACGGTCTTTAAATGTTCCGGGTTCGCCTTCGTCGGCATTGCAGATCACGTATTTTACGTCGCTTTCGGCTTCGGCCGATAGTTTCCATTTCAGTCCGGTCGGGAATCCTGCGCCACCACGGCCTTTCAATTCTGAACTAATCAGCTCGTTAATCAATTCCTGTGGTGTGCGGCCGATGCTTTTGCTCAGCACGTCTTCCCAGTCGTTTTCATTTTTGAAAATGAAATCGGCTCTTTTGAGTTGATAATTGACTGTCATGCGATGCCCTCCTTCTGTTTTTTCAGGTAACTGCTTAAGATTTCGCGTACTTTTTCAGGAGTAAGTTCCGTGTAAACGTCATTATTAATGAGCATTGCCGGTGCTTTGTGGCAAAACCCCAGACAGTTGGTTTGCAGCAACGAAAAGTTTCCATCCGGAGTAGTTTCGCCAACATTGATTTTTAGCATGTCTTCGATGGCTAGTAAAATCTGATTTTTACCTTTCATGGAACACGTAATGGTTTTGCAAATGCGGATGATGTATTTGCCCATTTTTTTGTGTTCGAGAAAAGAATAGAAAGTTGCGGTACCATAAACTTCGGAAGCCGGAAGGTCGAGTTCACGGGCAATTTCAATCATGGAAAATTCCGAAAGGTACTTTTCCTGCTCCACCACTCCCTGCAGAATGGGCAGCAAATTATGCCGGTTACGACCATGTTGGTCGGCCAGATTTTTAATTAATTCTGAAACAGGATTCATAGGTAATCAGTAGTTATTGGTTGATTTTTGAATTATTTCAAGTGCTCCAAAGAGCTATCTCGTTCACGCTAACATTTCAAATTCAATTTTCCAACAACAGGCCAATGGGCTCCTGAAGAAATCATCTAATAGTTCTCGCTACATTAAAAAAAAACTCATTCTCCGGCTGATTTCTGTTTCTTTAAATTTAAGGAAGTGAAAAGAGATAAACTATGGTTATCTGTCAGAAAAACATCGTAGTTAGGTGTTTTTCGACATGTAATTGTTGTAGAGAAATTAAACAGAGACAGGGGAATAAAAAAGGGAATAGCTGCATTTGCAAGTTATTCCCTTCCCCTTCCAAAAAATCTGTGATGTGGATTCTTAATTCTTCAGGATTTTTAGCAATAAATCGAATCCGGGTTGAGCCATTCCGCCGTGATCGAAACCGTCAAATTCGTACAGGTAAGTTTGTTGGTGACCGGCAATCTTCATCATGCGGGCCATGTAGGCATTTTCTTCGTACCGGCCCAGCATTTCCAGTTCGCGGTCGCCGGTCATCAAATAGAGTGGAGGAGCGTCGGCACGCACGTGAAACTGCGGCGCAAATTCGTCAACTACCGGCTGTTTGTCGGAGATCCCGCGTTCTTTTCGAACCAGAAAGTGAGTAATCATTTGTCCGCTGAAGGGCACCAGTTTTTCGATAGAATTCGCGTTAATTCCATATTCTGCCAAATATTTTTTATCGAGCCCAATCATGCAGGTCAGATAACCGCCCGCTGAATGACCCGAAACTACAATCTTCTTCGGGTCGCCGCCGTATTTGCTGATGTTTTTAAATGCCCAGGCAACTGCTGCCGCCGCATCGTCGATATACGCCGGACACTTTACTTTTGGTCCCAGACGATAGTTTACTGCAACTATCGCTATTTTTTGATTTTTTAATCGCTCCGGAATTGATTTTTCTCCTCCGGTCAGGCCACCGCCGTGAAACCAAACCACCGTTGTAAAACTGTCGAGATTTTCAGGATAGTACACATCGAGTTTGCAGCGCTCTTTCTGGTAATCGTCGAGATTACCGGTTCGGTATGAAATATTGGATTCGGTTTTATAAGTGATTTGCGCTAAAGCAACGAATGCCGTGACCGAAAAAAGAAGTAAAAGAGCCAGCCGTCTCATGGATAGTTTGTTTAGATGTTCAGGCTAAAGATAGAGCTTTTTTAAAACCGCAGTAGTAAAAAATCAAAGGATCCGATCTTTTCGAAAGATGGGATCCTTTGTAGGTCATGAGAGTGAGCGGATAACTTTGAATCACCAGCACACTATTTTATTCAGCTTTTAGGCTGATTTTGCTTCGCTACCACAGCCTTCTTTATATTCGGCAATAATGTTTTTGACCATTTGTGGAGAAACACGTCCGTACACTTTTTCGCCTACCATCACCACGGGAGCCAATCCGCAGGCACCAACGCAGCGAAGACAGTTTAACGAGAACTTCCCGTCGGCGGTACTTTGGCCAACTTCAATGCTCAACTGGCGCTTGAACTCTGCCAGCACTTGTTCCGAGCCTCGCACGTAACAGGCCGTTCCCATGCAAATGGAAATGGGATGTTCTCCCATCGGAATCATTGTGAAGAACGAGTAAAAAGTAACTACTCCATAAACCTTGGCTACAGAGATGTCGAGCTCTTTGGCGATTACTTCCTGAACTTCGGCAGGCAAGTAACCCAATTTGCCCTGAACCTGATGCAAAACGTTGATCAGCTCACTTCCCTGGTTCCCAAAATCGGCGCAGACCTGCTTGATCAGCCCGATGGTTTTTTCTGAAAGTTTTATTTTTGGCATAAACAGTGTTTTTCGATTGATATTATTTTTTGCAGGATGTAAAGACGTTGCAAGCAACGTCTCTAGCTACGATCAAAATATTTGGTATGCAGCAAATGATGCGCCTTTTCGCTCATCGGAGCTCCCAAAAATTCTTCGTAAAGCTTGGTGATGTATGGATTTTCGTGCGATTTTCGGAGCGTTTTGTTCTTGTCTTCAGAATAAATGGCACGCTGGCGCTTCTTCAGAATTTCGGCATCACCATGGTGATACGGCTGGCCGCCTCCGCCAATGCAACCGCCGGGGCACGACATAATTTCAATGGCATGGAACTCGCTGTTTCCGGCGTGAATATCTTCGAGCAGTTTTCGCGCATTTCCCAAACCGTGGGCAATTCCAATATTGATGGGCGTTCCGTTAAAGTCGATCGTTGCTTTTCGCAAACCTTCCATTCCGCGCAGTTCTTCAAAATCGAGTCGTGGCAGTGGTTTGCCGGTAAAAACTTCGTAAGCAGTGCGAACGGCGGCTTCGATTACCCCGCCGGTAGTTCCGAAAATAACCCCGGCACCGGTTGATTCTCCCATCGGCGCATCGAAATCTTCATTAGGCAACGATTTAAAATCGATGTTTCCAAGATTAATCAAATGGGCCAGTTCGCGGGTTGACAAAGCGAAATCGACATCAGGATTGCCTTCGACCGAAAATTCGGGACGACTGCTTTCGTATTTCTTGGCCAGACAAGGCATGATGGAAACCACCACCAGGTTTTCGCGTTTTACCCCAATTTTTTCAGCAAAATAAGATTTGGCAATCGAACCAAACATTTGCTGGGGCGAGCGCGCTGTGGATGGAATTTCCTTCATTTCAGGAAACTGATGTTCGAAGAATTTCACCCAGGCCGGGCAGCACGAAGTCAAAATAGGCAGCTTCACATTTGTGTCGCCTTCCATGTAAGCCGATAAACGGTTCAGCAACTCGGTGCCTTCTTCCAGTATAGTGAGGTCGGCAGCAAAATCAGTATCAAAAACATAGTCGAAACCAAGACGGCGCAAGGCGGCTACCATTTTCCCGGTAACCAAAGTTCCGGCTGGCATTCCGAATTCTTCACCCAAAGCGGCACGAACAGCCGGAGCTGTTTGAACAATCACGGTTTTGGTCGGATCAGAAAGGGCACGAATAACAGCGCCGGTTTCGTCCACTTCGGTTAAAGCACCTGTTGGGCAAACTGCTACACACTGTCCGCAGTAGGTACATACTGAATGGTCGAGGTTCATTTCGAACGCCGGAGCCACAACGGCCTGAAAGCCGCGATTGACAGCCGAAAGAACGCCAACGGTTTGCACTTCGTTACACATCATTTCGCAACGGCGGCACATGATGCACTTGTTGATTTCGCGGATAATAGCGGGGGAAGTATCTTCACGATACATCGACTGCGCTCCTTCGTAATGAATTTTCCGGATACCGAGGTGATGAGCCATATCCTGCAATTCGCAATTACCAGACTTCGCACAAATCAAACAATCAGCCGGATGGTCCGACAGAATCAGTTCAACAACCGTTCGGCGGGCATTTACAACCCGGATGGAGTGCGTGTTGACTTCCATGCCTTCGGTGGCTTCGGTGCAACAGGCCGGGGCCAGATTTTTACGGCCTTTGATTTCGACAACACACACCCGGCAGCCTCCGGGCTTATTTTCAATGTTCATGTCTTCAAGCTTCATGTAGCAAAGCGTCGGAATATCAATGCCGATGCTCGCCGCAGCTTTCAGTACCGTGGTGCCTTTGCGGACTACCACCGGTTTGTGATCTATTGTAAGGTTTATCATTTCCATAAAAATACGTTTAGGCAATTAATACTGCGTCGAACTTGCATTTCTCGAAGCATACTCCACACTTAATACACAGCGTCTGATCGATGTAGTGAGGCATCCGTTTTTCTCCTGAAATGGCGCCAACCGGGCAGTTGCGGAAACAAAGCGTACAGCCGGTACAGCGGTCACCATCAATTGAGTAATGCATCATTGATTTGCACTGTCCTGCTACACATTTGTGTGAGGTGACATGAGCCAGATATTCATCGTAAAAATTTTCGAGTGTTGAAAGTACCGGATTCGGAGAGGTTTGTCCTAATCCGCAAAGCGAAGTGTCTTTAATCACATGACTCAGCATTTTCAAGCGGTTCAGATCTTCTAATTCTCCATTTCCATCTGTTATCTTTTCCAGAATTTCGTACAAACGCTTATTGCCAATTCTACATGGAGTACATTTTCCGCACGATTCATCGAGCGTAAATTCAAGGTAAAATTTAGCGATGGCCACCATACAATCGGTATCGTCCAGAACTATCATACCTCCAGAGCCCATCATTGAACCTGCAGCCAGCAGGTTGTCGTAATCGATTGGCGTGTCGAGGAACGATTTGGTCAGACAGCCTCCGGAAGGGCCTCCGGTTTGCACCGCTTTGAATTCGTGTCCATCCTTGATACCGCCCCCAATGTCGTAAATAATTTCGCGAAGAGTGATTCCCATCGGAACTTCAATCAAACCCACATTGTTGATTTTTCCGGCGAGAGCAAAAACTTTGGTTCCTTTTGAATTGGCCGTTCCAATGGACGCAAACCACTCCGGACCTTTGTTGATGATGACCGGAATGTTGGCGAATGTTTCCACGTTGTTTACATTGGTGGGCTTGCCGTTGTAACCTTTTTCGGCCGGGAATGGTGGTTTTACTCCAGGTTCGCCACGTTTTCCTTCCATCGAATGGATGAGCGCGGTTTCTTCGCCGCACACGAAAGCTCCGGCTCCGTATCGGATTTCAACATCGAAATTGAAGCCTGTTCCCAGAATATCATTGCCCAGCAAACCATATTCGCGGGCCTGTTTAATGGCTATTTTTAGTCTTTCGATAGCCAATGGATATTCGGCGCGGATGTAAACAAGTCCTTTGTCAGCACCAATGCAGTAACCACAAATGGCCATTGCTTCAAGCACCGAATGCGGGTCGCCTTCCAAAATAGAGCGGTCCATAAAAGCACCTGGATCACCCTCGTCAGCATTGCAAACAACATATTTCTGATCGCTCACTGATTTGCGTGTCAGTTCCCATTTCAAGCCTGTGGGGAAACCACCTCCACCTCGTCCGCGTAAGCCCGAATCTTTTATCATTCTGATAGCTTCGTCCGGTGTTTTTTCAGAAAGACAGGTTCCAAGGGCAGCGTATCCATCGCGCCCGATGTATTCTTCGATGTTTTCAGGATTGATAAATCCACAGTTTCTCAGTGCAATCCGAATCTGTTTTTTGTAAAAATCCATTCCTTTAGCATCGCCTACCGTCTCTTTGGTTTCCGGATCTTTATACAGCAATCGTTCTACTTTTCGCCCTTTTATGATGTGTTCTTCCACGATTTCCGAAACATCTTCCGGAGTTACCTGGGTGTAAAACGTGTTGTCGGGCAGTATTTTAACGATCGGTCCTTTTTCGCAGAACCCGAAACAGCCTGTCAGGATGACCTGGATTTCGTCGGTCAACCCCAGTTCGATGAGGCGGGTTTTGAAGTTGGCATTGATCAGTTCGCTTTGAGATGCCTTGCAGCCGGTTCCCCCGCAAACAAGGATATGCATGTTGTAATCGGCCATAATGCTTATTTATCGATTGACGTATAGTTTACCGGAATAATTCCGTCGACCATTTCGTTGAATTTGATGTGTTTTTCGATGATTTCCTGGGCTTTGGTTTTGTTGACAAAGCCGTAAATCACCGGTTCGTTCCCCGGAATGGTGACTTCAATGGTGGGCTCGGCATAGCAATAACCCATGCAGCCGGTTTGGGTAACCACGGCATCGATGCCCTGGTGGTCGAGTTCTTCGATGAAGTAGTTCATGGTTTCTTTAGCGCCCGAAGCAATGCCGCACGTGGCCATCGAAACTTTAATCTGGATGAGGTTCTCGGCATGATCGCCCTGTTCGCGGATTTTAATTTTCGACTGAACCTCGGATTGAAGTTTCTTCAGGTCAGCCAGCGATTTTATTTTGTTCATAGTTGTGTTGATATGTGGTTTTGAATGATATTCGTCATTATTCGCTAAAGATCAGTACTTTGAGGCAGACAATCGCTAAGTTTTATCATTATTCGCTAATTTGGATTTGTTCTAAATTCTCTTGAATCATTTCTTTCAGGAAGTTTCGAATATCCGGATGTGTAACAGGCACATCTTCAAGTGTTTGTTTGATGTCGCGGGTGTCTATTTCAAATGCTCCGGAAGGAGTTTGATGTTTAAAGACATAATCGGGCGAATCGGGCGAGCAAATCAAAATCAGCAAGGTTCCGACCAAATCGCCCATCATCGGGCGGTCGATGTGTTTCAGACCGAAAACGGCAGTGACTTTGGTGCCTTTTCCCAACTCCGATTCGATGTGAAAACTGCCGCCGGTCATTTCCGCATTTTGCTTGAAGAGCGACAGTCCCAGACCAACCTTTCGGGTGGTTCGCGATGTGTAAAACGGATCGATTGCGCGGTTCAGTTGTTCCGAGCTCATTCCGCAGCCATTGTCAGTAATTGTAATTATCAGTTCGTCTTTTTCCGGAAGCTCGGAAATTTCTATCCCAATCAGCGAAGCCCTGGCCCGGATGGAATTCTGAACAATGTCGAGAATATGGAGAGAAAGGTCTTTCATGAGGACTGGAAGGATTGATGGACTGATTGATTGACTTATTTTTTTATTTGATTTATCTTTTATGGAATTCGAACACTTCTTCCGTCTTCTCCTCTCAATGCCTTTCTCAATTCCTGAAAAGAAGGTTCTTCCATATTAAATTCAGTAAAAACTGGTCCCAAATCATTGGGATAATGCGCGTCGGAAAATTTGACCAATGTAATTTCCGGAGAAATCCTGTAGCGATCTCTCACCGCTTTTTCTTCGGCTAGTTTTGAAATCTGGAGTGCGTCAATGTTCAGATCAGGAGGCAGAAAGCCCAACTGACTGAATAAGCTGTTTCGCGGACGATCGACATGCGCAGGAATGAAAATTCCATGCAATTCGTGGGCTTTTTGCTCCACCTCTTCGATGCTGGCATCCAACGAAGCCCCGAGGTAATGGTGAAATTCTTCCTCGATATTGTCGTCCTCATCAACAACTACCTGGTAACCAAACAATGCCGGATCGTTCGGAATGTACATCAGCCGCCGTTCGATGAATCGCTGAAACTCGGCCAGCGCATCAAAATCGGGAAACAGCGTGAGGCAATGAACTTCTTCGCGCGTGGTGGCCTCGCATCCTGGAAAAACTGTTAGCCCGGCTTTTCGGCCCAGTTTCCAGATCAGCCGGCACTGCTGGGTGCTGTTGTGATCGGTGATGCCAATGATGTCGAGTCCGCTGTTTTTGGCCACAGCAACAATTCGTGCAGGACTCATTTCCAGATCGCCGCAGGGCGACAAAACCGTGTGGATATGAAGATCGGTCCTGAACGATTGCATAGGCTACGGATTAATGAGTTGATACAATTTGCCGGTAATTTCGAATGTTGAGCAACTGGCGCCCAGCACCGGAATGTTTTCGTCGTTGGAATGACGAACCGTGTTTTCGTGTGGCTGAAGTCCGTTGACCAGAATAACGGCTGCCAGGTCTTTTAGCGAGGCAATGGCCATCACATTTTGATGCACCTGTAAGGTAACCCACACTTCGCCTTCGCGGGCATTGCCCATCACATCGCTCAACAGGTCGGAAACGTATCCGCCCGAAATTTCGCGATCCAATCCTTTATGGCCTGAAAACACGGTCAGGCCCAGTTTTTCTACGATATCAGAAACCTTCATTTCGTCGTCCTCTTTTGTTACAATCTGCTTTAAATCTATCGGTTCCCCATTTTTTCTGAACATTGAGGAACGCTTTGTCGGGCGCAATTCGGCCTTCTCCTTCCCACATTTGCTGCAGGAAAATGCAGTCCGACATTTTTGCCTTGTTGTTTACCATATCTTCGGCTAATGCATGGCAGTTGGGCGCTCCGCAGGCGCCACAATCGATGCCAGGCAAAGAACATACTATTCGGTGAGCTTTGCTCATTTTTTCCATCGCCTTCACCCGGTCTTTCCCGAAAATAAAATGCGGACGGGGAAGAATGGGGTCGAGTACCAATTTTTCTTTTAACCCATTCGTATCTACTTGTATTTTTTCTTCCGGAATAGCTTTGGCTGATGGATAATGCTTAGCTCGTCGTTCGAGTCTTTCAACGGTCATAAAACGGTTGCCCGTAAGTAAAATCCCTCCGGCACAACTTTGGTCGCAGGCTCGCATCTCAACAAAGTCGATGTTTTCCACCTGATCGTTTTCAAGTCGTTCCAGAAAGCGGACCGCGTTATTGATGCCATCGATGGCAATGCTGCGCGAACCAAAATGGCACGATTCACCCCGGGTAAGGCTCCACAAAATTCCTTCGGAGGAAAGATTCCGGCGCTGATCGGAATGATCAGGAACTTCCTTGTCGGAAATTACTTTCATTACTTCGTTGTACAACTGGTTCATGTTGACAATACCATCTACTATCGATTCGCTTTCGCCCACCGGACTTTTCACCGCAGCAATTTTGGCAATGCACGGTGTTGCATAAAACAAGCCGATTTCTTCTCGTTTGGCGCCTTCCAGCATCAGTCGCTCGATGGCAAAATGGGCGGCCAGATTGTGTGGCGCTTTCCGAAGAATCAGGTTTTCAGTCAGCGAAGGGTATCGTCCCTGAATCAACCGGACAATGGCCGGGCAGTAAATCGATATGGCGGGTTTGGGTGTTTCCTGATCTTTCAGTACTTCGTTGATGGAATCGATCAGCACCTGTTGTGGTTGCTCCACTTCATAAATATGAGTAAACCCAACTTTTTTCAATCCGTCGTAAATCTGATCTTCGCTGTATTTGCCGGGGAATTGCCCGATCATGATAGAAGGGAATAAAATGACGCGGTATTTGAACGAACGAATCATGGCCAAATCGTCCTGCACCACGTAAAAAGCGTGCGTGGGGCAAACGCGGTGGCATTGTCCGCAATATACACAGCGATCATCGTCGATCACGGCCAAACCGTTCACCACGCGAATAGCTTCTGTCGGGCAGGCTTTCATGCAATGCGTGCAGCCAATACATTTGGCTGGGTCGAGCGAATGATATTTCGGATTTCCCTCCATTAAAAATAGTTGATCATTTTAACTTTTGTTCCTTTGTCAACTTCCGATTCAATGATCAGTTCGTCGGTATTTTTTTTCATGTTGGGCAGGCCCATTCCGGCGCCAAAACCCATTTCACGCACTTTCTTGCTGGCTGTTGAATAACCGGCCTGCATCGCCAGTTCAATGTCGGGGATGCCCGGGCCTTCGTCTTCCAGCAGCATGGTTATTTTGTTTTCGTCAATTTCAACAGTCACCGTTCCTCTCCAGGCATGGGCCACCACATTCACTTCGGCTTCGTACAAGGCAATGACAATGTTTTTAATAGTTTTGCCGTCGATGCCCAATTGCTTCAGCACTTTCTTTACTTCGCTCGACGGATGCCCCGCATTCGTAAAATCGCCTCCCTGTATGGTAAATGTTAGTTTCAAGTTTTAGTTTTAATGTTGTTGCAGGTTACGGGTTTCGGGTTTCGAGTTGGATTCTTGAAACTCGCATCCCGCAACTCGTAACAATTTTAAATCAATAAATCGGTTTTAATCCAGCCTGAAAAAGCAAGCCACTCGATTTAAACAATGAAAAAGGCGATTCAAGAATCACCATATTGTTCTCGAGGGCCAGTTCAATCATTTGCTCAGTCGCCTTCTTGTTGCGAACAAAAATAATGGCGCGGATGTCGGCCATTTCGGCTGTACGGATCGCCTGCAAATTTACTAGGCCGGTTATCAGGATCAGGTTGTCGGTGTCGAGGGTCAGCACATCGCTCATTAAATCGGAGCTGTAGCCCATTTCAACTTCCTGATTTAGCTGGTCGGCACCACAGGCAACTGTTGCATTCAGTACAGCAGCAATCTCACTAAGTTTCATTTTCTGTTTTAAGGGGTTTTCGGCGGTAAATTTCTGAAAAAATAACCGAATAGCTGTGATCAAAATCAGGATTGAGGCTTATTTAAAATGGTTTCACTTAAGGGGTTTTGGTGGATAGTATCTTATGATTTCTTTCATAAAAATAATGGGTGAATTATTCAGAATGGTTTTGTAATTTAAGTTCGAAATTCTACCGCCATGATTTACGAAGAAAAACCTTTAAACCAGGAATTTATTGATGACCCCGAGTTACATCAAAAGATTATTGATGCTCTGCCGATTCCGATTTTCTACCGCGACCTGAAGGGTGTTTACAAAGCCTGTAACCTGGCGCAGGAGAAATTACTGGGATTACCTAAATCACAGATTATTGGGAAAACGGTGTTCGACATTCAACCTTTCGAGATTGCCGAAATTTATGCCAAACGCGACCAGGAATTGCTCGATAGTCCCGGCGACCAGATTTATGAAGCTAAATTCCGCGATGCTTCAGGCATTCTGCACGACGTGGTTTTTAACAAAGCAGTTATTCGGAATAATCAAAACGAAATAACCGGTATTGTCGGATCAATTTTCGATATCACCGAACGAAAAAAGGCAGAGCGCAAGCTCGAAAAAGCGCGCGAAGCAACCGTTATTGCTTCGGCCATGATGCATAAAATCAGGGCCGGAATTATCATTATCGACAGTGATTTCAAAGTAGTCGATTCGAACGAAGGTTTTGCCAAACTGTTTGGGCCCGAAATAGAAGAACTGTACGAAACCATCCCTGGTTTACATGGCGCCGATTTGAAGGAACTGGTGCCTGATGTGATTTATAAAATGTTTGCATCGACCCTCACTTCAGGAGAAAACATGATCGAGCGCGACCTGAAAATTCAGAATAAACTGTTGCACGTTTCGGTCATTACCATTTATAAACACCGCGTGGTGGGAGCCTTGTTGCGCGACATGTCGGCGCCGTCGCTGGTTCGCGAGGAAATCATCAGCAGGGCACAGCGGGTGAACCGGCAAAATCTGGAAACGGTACAGAAAATCGCATTCCTGCTGGGCGAAAATGCCTCGCAAACAGAAGAAATGCTGAATTCGATTATCGAATCGTATAAATACGGAGAGGAAGAATAGAAAAGTGCTGCGAGTTGCGAGTTACATGATCCCGCCACTCGGAACACGAAACCCGGAACAACTTTATATCTGAAACTTTGAACTCACAGAATGGCTGATTACCACATAGAAGTAGATATTCATCAATTGATGCGGCACGGGCAGGTTGTTTGCGGCGATGTGTTTCATTCGCGGCAAATCAGGGCTGAAGGCCGAAGTATTTTAGTGCTTTCCGACGGAATTGGTCACGGTGTAAAAGCTAATGTGCTGGCGACTCTCACCGCATCGATGGCGCTGAATTACACCTCGTTTCACACGAAGCCCGAAGTGGCGGCCAACATTTTTATGCGTGCATTGCCCAAAAGTGTGGATGGAAAAGAGAGCTATGCCACGTTTACCATCATCGAAATCGAAGAAGGCGTTCAGGTCAGGATTATTAATTACGACAATCCCCGATCGGTAATTTTCAGGCGGGGACAAATCTTTAACCCGAAAGAGTTCCAAATTCCGATCAGAGGTGAAGAGAATGCCGGAAAAATTCTTCGAATCCGAGAGTTTGTGCCTATGCTGGAAGATCGCATTATTTTTATGACCGATGGCGTGGTCCAATCGGGTTTGGGAAGCAAGCGTTTCCCGACTGGATGGGGGCTCGATAATATTGCTTCATTTGCCGAAAACCAGATTTCACGCGAATTCGAAATGTCGGCCACCAAACTGGCCCGTAAAATTCTGAACCAGGCATCGATGAATGATTCATTTGAAATTCGTGATGATGCCAGTTGCGGCGTGATTTACTTTCGCCAGCCGCGCGAATTTATGCTCATCACCGGGCCACCTTTCTATAAAATTAAGGACGCCGATTTCGTGCAACGCATTCAGGAATTCCCGGGGAAGAAAATTATTTGCGGTGGGACAACTGCCGAAATTATAGCCCGCGAACTAGATTTGGAGATTAATATTCAGCATCGCTTTTCAGAAAAAAGTTTGCCACCGGCTGCAAAAATGGAAGGTTTTGAAATGGTCACCGAGGGAATTCTCACGCTGGGGCGGGTCGAAGAAATTCTGGAAAATTACACCACCGATATACGTTTGGGCGATAGTCCTCCGGAAGAAGTGGTGAAACTCCTTACACAGCACGACATTATTCACATCATCGTTGGTACCCGCATCAACTGGGCCCATCAGGATCCTGACCAGCCAGTTGAATTGGAAATCAGAAAATTTGTGGTTAAGCGTATTGTTCGATTGCTCGAAACGCGGTTCTTCAAAAAAGTAACTGTTGAATTGGTTTAGCCACCATCAGAAGGAGAAACACATTGGCGAAAAAGAAAAAGACAGTATTAGAAAACTAACACTGTCTTTTCATATATGTGAAAATCAATCTTCCTAAACCATCGGATATTTTTTAAAGATCTCTTCTGATCTGGCTAAAATATCAATGTATTGGGCTCGCTGATATGAGAAGGGATCTTTTAAATTTTTGCGAGATAGGTTTCCTCGAAAATCTGCCAGTGTTTTATACCCTTTTTTATCCATCCAGGCTTGAACTTCATTCAAAATCGTGCCCACGTAGGCTGGCTGATTTTTATAAATGGTAGAAACAATCTGAACTACATCGGCACCCGCCAGAATAAGGCGAATCACATCTTCGGCAGTGTAAATTCCACGATTAGCACAAATGCTTGCTTCGGTGTTTCCATGCAATAAACCAACGTAACGCAGCGAAAGATGACGGTCGCGTGTTTGTGTCAGTTCCCATGGAAAATGGAAGACCTCATTCTCGATGTCAATTTCGGGCTGAAAAAAGCGATTGAAAAGTACGAACCCATCCACACCAGCTTCGTCAAGCTTCTTGATAAAATTCAGGGTGTTAGTATAAAAAGGACTAAGTTTTACGCTCACAGGGATTTTTACCGCTTTTTTTACGCTTTTCACAATCTGAAATTGCTTTTCTTCGATTGACGATGCTCCAACTTCGAAATACCCGGGTGTAGCATATAGGTTCAGTTCCAAACCATCAACACCTGTTTCTTCCAAAGCTTTGGCATATTCAACCCAACTCGGCTCGTACATAGCGTTTAAACTGGCAAACAATGGAACCGATGTTTGCTGTTTTAGCTTTTTGAGGTTATACAAATGTTCTTTCGGACCGGCGTGTGATATATCGGGAAACAAACGACCCATTTCCGAATTGCGGTTGGCATATTCATTCAGTTCTTCGTCGAACTGAAGGCTTTCAAGCTGTATTTGTTCTTCGAAAAGCGATTTGTAAACAATCGCTGAAATGCCTGCTTCTTCCAACTCTTTAATAACTTCAGGTTTGGTGACAAGGTTGCTGGCGCCTAAAATCAATGGATTTTTCAGTTTGACGCCCATGTAGGTTGTTGATAAATCTGCCATATGTTTCGGTTTTAGTATTGCATTTTTTTATAGAACTTCTTTTTTCCCTTTTTTGTTCAGCAAACCACTAAAAAAATAAAACCCCGAAGAAAATCTTCGAGGTTCTATATCTGTACTTCTTTGATGTTTTATTAAAACAAGCTGTAAGCGATGGTTAAACCGACCATTACAATTGAAACCATACTCATCAGCTTAATGAGGATATTGAGAGAAGGGCCTGAGGTGTCCTTGAAAGGGTCGCCAACAGTATCACCAGTAACAGCAGCTTTATGGTTATCGCTACCTTTACCTCCCATATTTCCTTCTTCGATGTATTTTTTTGCATTATCCCAGGCACCACCAGAGTTGGCCATAAAAACGGCAAGCACAAAGCCTGAGCTCAAGCCTCCTGCTAAAAGCCCCATAACACCGGCAACGCCAAAAATCAAACCTACAGCGATAGGAATAATGATAGCCAACAGTGATGGCAATAACATTTCCCGCTGTGCACCTTTAGTTGAAATTTCAACGCAACGGGCATAATCCGGCTCACCTGTACCTTCCAGAATACCTTTGATTTCGCGGAACTGGCGACGAACTTCCTCAACCATGCTTTGTGCAGCGCGGCCAACAGCATTCATTGTCAACCCACAGAAAAGGAAAGCCATCATTGAACCGATGAACATACCCACCAAAACAATTGGATTCATCAGGTTAATCTGATAGTAATTCATGAAGTCAATAATCGAGGCTTTAGCTGTTTCAACAGTTACGCCATCGGCCATCGTCAATACATTTTGGCCGGTGCGGATGAGTGCAATTTTGATTTCTTCAATATATGAAGCCAATAGAGCCAAAGCAGTCAAAGCAGCCGAACCTATAGCAAAACCTTTACCTGTTGCGGCAGTTGTATTTCCAAGGGCATCGAGGGCATCGGTACGTTTGCGAACTTCGGGGCCAAGGTGGCTCATTTCGGCGTTACCACCG
>CAYRBM010000037.1:0-37697 GCA_964422425.1 uncultured Odoribacter sp. | reverse complement strand
GTTATTTTAAAATCCAGATTATTACGGAAATTGAACCGATCGAAATTATAGTTAGGCTCGTAACCTTTCCCGTTTTCGTAATGTTCAAACATATCACCTTCGTGGAGGTAGCTTGCTGAGCCGAAATAACTCACAAAATCAGTTCCACCCTGAACATTTAGGGCAGCACGATGCGACATGCTGAAGTCTTTAAACATGGCATCCACCCAGTTAACATTGGGATAGATCAAGGCATATTCAGGCGATTGCGGCAAACGGTAACGATCGACAATTGTTTCGGGAGTATAATCCGCCCAGGATGTCTCATTCAATACAGTTTCCCTCTCAATGATCTCATTTTTTATTAATAGTGTATTATATGAATCTAGTTTTTGGGGTAATTTGGAAATCGCCAACGCAGTAGCATTGTATGAAAAGGAAATTTGCGTTTTGCCAACAGCTCCACGTTTTGTGGTTATAAGCACAACTCCGTTTGCACCTTTAACCCCAAACACAGCAGTTGCCGAGGCATCCTTAAGAATAGAGATACTTTCAACTTCACTCACATCGAGGTTATCCATGTTTCTTTCTACACCGTCAACCAGGATCAGGGGTTGCCCGCCGTTCCAGGTATTCCTGCCACGAATAAACATTGAAGTGGCACTATTTCCGGTACCGGTTCCTCCAGGTTCGCCGCTCGAAGTAACGGTTGTAATACCCGGAAGCTGTCCCGTAAGCGCCTGCTTTAGGTCGGTTACGTTTCCCGAGCGTTTCAGTTCTTCGTTTGTCGTTTGCGCAATAGACCCAACAACACTTTCTTTCTTTTGAACGCCGTACCCCACAACAACGACTTCCTCAACGCCAACTGTTTCTTCTTCGAGCACAACTGAGAAGTTGGTTTTGCTGCCAATCGGGATTTCCTGCGGTTTCATCCCAACAAATGAGATTGTAAGGATTTTGGAGTCGAGCGGAACATCGAAAGAGAAACGTCCGTCGAAATCGGTTACAACACCTATCGTTGTCCCTTTTATCATTACAGCAGCACCAGGTACTGCTATTCCTTTTGTATCAGCAACCTTTCCTGAGATCGTTTTCTTTGCAGGTTGTTCAACAACAACTTCCGTCGTAACCGGGACTTCCGTTTTTATATCTTCGTTTTTATACAGAAAGACCTGCCGGTCGTCAATCCGGTAATTGACATCCATGCCATGAAACAGAATATCAAGCACTTTTTCAAGCTTTTCTTCTTTAATTGAGATGCTCTTTTTGATTTCCGAACTGACAATATTCCCATTGTAGATAAAAATAAACTCACTGTTCTTCTCAATCATGTTCAGAATATCAGTCAGTGAAGAATTCTGAACCTTGAGATCAATTTTTGTCTTTTGGGAATAGGTACTGGCCGAAAATGCCATTGTTCCCGCAAAAATCAGGATTGTTAGTAATTTCATCTTCAATAAAATAACATTTACTCTAGTCCTTATACAGGAAGAGCAAACAATTCGTTTTTTTTCCATAAGTTTGAATCGTTTTGATTAAATAATTTTGCCTCTCGGCATGATTAACTCTGACCGGTTGATGTTACCAGCATTAACCGGTTTTTTCGTTTAGTTAGATTCTAATTTTTTACCTCCTTTCCTGGTATGATAATTACTCTTGTGTAAAAATGTATTTATTGTCTTGCTTGATATACTTTGTTTTAGAAATGAAAGCGATACCGTCCAGCACTCTTTCCAAATCGTCCTTCAAATCGAGCTTACCGTAAATTCGCTCCCAATTCAACGGCAAATCCACTTCAATATTCACATTGTAATAGCGTGATACTTTGCGGAGCAGCACAGAAATATCTTCATTCGTAAATGCCAGATAACCATCAATCCAGGCAGTGTAAACCTCTATATTCTCCACATGTGTTACTTCAATATCTTCATTGCCTTTTATGACTGATGCTTTTTGATTTGGCTGTATAAATACTTCCTCTGTTATTTTACTTCCGGGCACATTCATGCTAATCTTTCCCTCAACTAAAACTACATTTGAATTTGCATCTTGCTTATAAGCCTGAATGTTAAATTTCGTTCCATAAACCTTTAATTTAAAACCATCTGTTTTTACAAAGAATGGCTTTCTCTCATCCTTTGTTACCTCAAAAAAGGCCTCTCCTTCGAGCATTACTTCCCTGGTTTTTCCCTTAAAAACCGGAGGAAAAATCAGTTTCGAACCTGAATTTATCCAAACTTTGGTGCCTTCGGAAAGTGTTATAAACGAACGTTTGCCAAAGGGAACAATCAACTGATTAAGGCTCTCGGAGGAAACAGGCTGAGCCACACCAGCGGTGTCGTTCACCATGATACCTGACCCATCAGAAGAATATTGAACAGTGGATTGTTTGCTGTCGATTGAAACTCTTTTCCCATCGGCCAGCACAAGAATAGCGTTATCAGTAGGATTCTGAACTACAGAAACGACCTCGCTCTGGCGGGGAGCTGACAAATAAAAAATTCCAAGGCCAATTCCAACAAGGACAAGAAACGAAGCAGCATACCTGAAGAATTGAAGGCGAACTGATTTTCTCTGATGTTGAAGTATAAACTCCCAGGATTGTCGCTTTTTATCATCCTTCTGTTTAAGCTGAGCGGAACTCAGACCCTTAATTACGTTTACAGCGAGCCTGATTTCATCCTTCTTTGCGGGCAAACTCTGAATAATTTCATTCAACTGAGCATCGTTCCCCGAAAGAATAATTTCGCGAAACGTGTCGTCCAGAATAAAGTCTTCGGAAGTATATGTTTTGAGTTGTTCGATGTCCATTCTTTCATTACTTTATACCCTATTGAGTGAGAAACCGCAAAATCTGGACATCCAAAATGATTTTTTTCAGAAAAAATTTCACAAAAAAAACAATGATACAAACATGCAGCCACCAAACCGTATTTTTCGGCCTTAAAATCACAGGTTACTTTTATTTGCGGCGAAGCGAAATACCAGCAAAAAACCAAAGGATAAGTTCTTTGCCTCCATTTGAAAGTTTAGCAACTTCATCCCTGACAATTCGAACGGAGCGGTAAACTGACTTGTAACACGACTCGACCGAAATGCGCAACAGGGCCGAAATCTCTTCATAAGAAATACCGGTTTCGAAGCGCAAAAACAAGATCTCCTGTTGTTTGGGAGTAAGACGTGCAATACATTCCTTAACCGCCGAATGAAGTATTTCAAATTTTTCCTTATCTGATGGTTCTAGATCGGGTGACTTAAAATAGTCGAATTGGTCGTCTGAAAAATCTCCGGAAAGTACGGTTTTACTTTGCTTGTTGATATCTGCAAAAAGCTGATGCCGAAAGGAACTAACCAAATAACCCGTCGGATTTTTAACATCACCCATACTTTTTCGCGATTTGATAACGCTCAAAAAAATATTTTGGATGGCATCCTCAATAAGCTGTTTGTCAGGAGTTAGTCTCAAGCCATAATTAAACAACAGGTCGTAGCTGGAGTAATACACCTGAGATAGTGCATCCAGATTCCCTTCCTGAATGAATCTGTTCCAGTCATCTGTCCTACTGTTGTTTGGTTGTACTATCATCAGTTTGCCAAATTTTTGTCAGGAGATTACAAATATGCGTCTTTTTTTGAGTAATCCCTATCATGTAGGAAGTTCACATTCTTTCGAAATTATCAGAACATGCCCTGCTCTTCTCTATCAATATCCTCTCAATATTTGAAATTCAGCACATCCGGTTATTTATTTTCTAAACAAAATGGAACTCAAATATTGTTTCGAGGTGATTGTTGAAGAATTCCAATTTCCAAAGAATATTTTGCAGTTATTTGCAGCCGAATATTCACTTCTTACGCTGAAAACAGGCATTACTTCTTCAAACCAACTTACACCAGGGATGTCAGATTTACGCTCAAAAACTTACCAGGCCACCACCAAACCGCCGTTTACATTTTCTACCACGAAATGTTTTCCAAGCTTTTCATCGCCCTTTTTGAACTTCACTTGCCCTGTTTTCCAAGGGTATGCGGCGTTGACATAAGCTCGGAACGATTCGGCAGTCACTTCATCGCCGGGATAGATGTGGACTTTCGCGTTTTTCAATCCGGTCACTTCAAACCGTTTGCTGATTCCAAGTTGCCCCGAATGCAGCTCCTTACACGACACTAGCCCATCGCTTTGCTCCACAAAAATGCGGCACTCGCGGTTCCAGGCAGTGGGCATCACGTAAGTCGAATGGCCTTTTTCGAGCCTGGTTTCCAGCCCGAGCAGCAATGGCGCGCCTTGTGGCATATTAAACCGAAGCTTAACTGTGTTGCAGGGATTGTATCCCGAAAACACAAAAGCGTTGTTCGACCGGGCAATGGTGAGTACCGGATTTTTCTGTTCGGGCGAATGCTTATCGACAAAACAGTTGATCCCAAACTCCGACAACACGTACCGGAGGTATTGCGGCGTCTGAAAATATTTCATCGGATTGTGCGGTGTTAGTAAACGGCCTCCGGTAAAACTGCTCGAATTGGTGCCACGCAGGTAAACAACTTTCCCGCCGTTCCACTGCGGAAGGCTGCGCACCCAGGCCATGTCGCGTTTTTTTCCGGATTGTTCGATCTGAACCAGCATTTTAGTGGTGGGCTCTTTTGGCATTTTCAGTACGGTTCGCATCCCGCCACCCGAAAACAAGGTTTCATGCTTAATCGTTTTTGGATAAGCCACTTCCAGCTTGTCAGGCATATAATCCTGAATAATCCTGAATTCACCTTCGAGCGGCAGTTCGTTTTTCAGGTTCAGGAAATCGGTAAAGCGTTCGCCGGAATGGTCAACCGGACCGAAAACGATGAGCTTACCGCCGTTTTCTACAAACGCAATCAGGCTTTTCTCCAGTTCGGAACCAGCTTCAGGCGCAATGGTTACCAGCACCGATTCGTCGAAAAAACCTGGTTTTTGCGAAACGACCGACTGAAACGAAGTTGTTGAAATCACTGTGTTCAACGGTACTCCATTGTTAATTGCCTGCCGGATAAACCAGTCGCCATAATAAATCTCAGGCAACCGGTCTTTCGATTTGTGCGCCCAGTCGTGGTATTCGTCAAAAGGGTACACCCAAACCAGCGGTCCCGGTGCAGTGGGCGAATCCATCCTCGATTTCAGGATATGCGGGGTGACCTCGTTGGGAACCTGCACGGGCATGTTGCCATACGTGTCATCAATGGTCAGGCAATTTAGGTGGGTCGGAATGCCAATATTGCCATTTTTATCGATCCGGCAAACCGACAGGGGCAGGTAAATATCGTGCGGTTCGCGGCCATAGCGGTCGAGCCACGGACTGTTGAGCCACCACGGATCGTGTGTGTAATACCTGAACAAAAAGCGGTTGTCGGGCAACTCGGCCATACGCGACAGGTAGCCCACCATTTCAAGTCCAAAATCTCCATCTATTGCGGCCCACGGAGAATTGGGGGGCGGCAGCATGTTGAACTTTCCCTTGTAAATATTTTTCAAATCAACGGCATCGCGAGCCAGATCGGCGCCAACCGAAAGGTTTGTTCCACGGGTTTGCACCTGAAAATGGGGGCATTCTTTGCGGAACAGTTTCCAAAACTCGTTGATTTTAGCCGTTGCCCCATCCAGCTTTTGCTGATCGAACGTTTTTCCATCGAAAATTGCCCCGGTGGCCGACCAGCCTTCGTATCCAAATCCAAAACCGTTGCTGAACCAGATGTAATCGAAGCCCAAATCGGTCATAAAATGCTGGCTTTGCCTTCCGAAGAATGTTCCGAACGGCGTTTTGTCGGGGATTCCGTTCGGGAAACCGGCATACGCTTCCTTGTCGGCATTCAATACCGAATAGCAGTTAACGAACGATTTATGCCCCATGGCATTACCGCCCAGTATCTCCGGGTGCTTTTGATACTTGAATGGTGATTTGGCAAATTCAGGCCCCGGATCGAAAGTCGTACCCACCAACACCGGCTTCCCGGTAATTTTGCGCCCGGCTTCTTTCAATGCCTGAACAATGAATTTCAGGTCTGCATAGGTATATTCCGGCGGATTATCCAAGTACAAATACGCACGTTCGTGAAGCGAAAGCTCTTCGGGACCAGAGCCAACCTCATGTTCAGTATTGGGATTGCCCATATATTTGCCCCATTCAAGCGGTTGGTCGAACGCACCTTTGTAATCAAGGATTTCGGAGCCATCGCTGGTCCACATCATCACCGAAACGGTGTCAGTATGGCGCAACAAAGCCGACCATTGAATGAACACTTCTTCGGCCACCTGACGGATGTACGCCTTGTTGTTTACTTTGAAAGGTTTCAGCGACATTTCGAGGGTAATGTTGTTGAACCGGTTTTTCAGAAGCGCCGGATCATGCGGGTCGGTTTCTGGTTGAGCATTGGCAGATCCGAAGCAAAGCAGCAACATCAGCAACCCGTTCAGGAATTTTCGCGGTATTTGAAAGGTGTCCATCGGCTGATTTTTTAATTTTGGTTGATAACAACTGATTCAATATTCAGGTATCGGGCAATCTTTGCAATGGTTTTTGCATGATGCCCAATACCGAGCGCGAAATGGTGCGTTGGCCCTTCGCTGATCCAGCGGGTAAGGAATGTTTTGATGTCGGGCTTAAAAAATCCCCGAGTATTGGTGTTTCCGGTTGGCGGGATGGGCCCGGCCACCGACTCACCTTCGGCAATTACAAATTTAAATTTTCCATCGTAGGTTGAATTGATCGACAGCATGGTAATGGGCCCTTCCTTGATTTTGAACTCCACTCCCGCGCCATGGCCCGGTTTACCGTGGTATTTTTTCAGGCTGCGAAGCACCGGTTTTCCATCGGCAATCGAAATATTGTGAGGTCCATCGTGACCAACCAGTACAAAGCCTTCGTTAAAATCAACCGGATGAAACTCGGCAAAACTTCCGCCGATCCCCAAACGGTCGAAAATCAATAGTGCTATCAGGGTTTTTAAATCCGATTCACCGCACATCGGAATGTGTTTGGCAGTAAGCAGCGAGTTCCCCACGATTAAATTAGACATTACTTTTCGCATTTCGCTGTTGTCGGGTCCGTCGTAATAATAAGCCAAGCCGTTAAGTTGATTTGTTTTGATGAAGTTTTCTAAAGCGACACTCACTTTGGCTGCAATGCGCAAATCTTCGGGAATCAGTTTCATCGAAATGGGGTCGGAAACCGGATCGGGCGTGTCGAAAAAATCGAGTATTTGGTTTTCTGCCGCCAAAATTTCATCTTCCGTAACCTGTTCATAGCTTTTCATCAACTGGTTGGCTTCGCACTGAACGACGTGGCTACCAAAGATTGAGGTCAGCATAGTTGCATCGGTGTGCATATCGAGCATGGCATTGATCGGATGGCCGATGTGCCCGAGGTGGGCGGTTTTAAGGTCGTGCAAAACCCTGGCAATTCGACAATATTCATTGATTTGCTGATCAACTTCCGGATCGTCATCCAGAGTCCCGATAATCATATCAGGAACACGTTTCCCCATCCTGACCGCAACTCCAGCGAATTCGGGCAACGAGCAAATGTCGTCGTTCATCAACTGCATGTAGGTTGAGGCTTTGGTATAATCCATCGCTTTGAGCGGTTGCAGGGCCACCAGCACAATCGGAATGTTGAGGGTTTTAATGATGATCCCGAATGTTCCTGAAGTAGCATAAGTAAGCATATCGCAAAAAATCAGGTCGAGGTTCGCAGCTTCAATTTTGCGGACTGCTTCGTAGGCTTTCATGGGCGAATCAATTATGCCAAAGTCGATCAGTTCGTTTCCATCGACAGGCAATTTCCCGATAAATTTTTCCTGTTTTTGCATCAATTCTTCATAAAGGCCGGGAAATTGGCCCCAATATTTTTCATATCCCACTCCAAAAATTCCAATTTTCACCACCGAGCCTGAAACAGAACCGGTAGATTTTTTCTCACCTTTCATTCGTATAAATTTTTAAAGTTATTTCCCATAATTCCCGTATCAAAGTCAGTATTTCAATCTGCTTATCAACGGAATGGAATAGCCATTTGTACATTTTCGGTTTGTGTGGGCTTTTGCACTCATGGCTATTTCATATTACTGTTATTTGAATTTACTATTAACGCACTAAGTATTTCAGGACAAAAAAAACCCTAAGCCGGGCTGGTCGTTATCGTTTTTGCTTCTATTCGCGGAATGAACCAAATAAACAAAACGAAAGCCGCCGGATACATAAAACCGGCATACCACCACAGCGGGCTGTATGAATAATCGGTTATTATATAGCCAATTAGAGGATTTAGCACCAGCGATGAAATGGCTCCCGCTGAACCCGACAAACCCACAACCGTTGAGGTTACCTGCTTCCCGAATATGTCGCCGATGGAAGTGATGTAATTGGTGATCCACAGGCCGTGTGCAAAAAAGGCCAAAGCCATCAGTATGAGGATCACGACGTACGACTGAATAAGTCCCGTGAAAGCAATCGGGATGGTCAATGCCGCTGCCACGCCCATGACCAGTTTGCGCGAAAAGTTTACGCTGGAAGTTTTGCTGAACGCAATGTCCGAAAACCAGCCTCCCAACACATTCGCCACTCCGAGTGCAAGAAAAGGCATCCACAAAATTTTCCCAATCGTTTCGAGCGACAACGAATGGATTTCATTTAAATATTTGGGTATCCAAAACATGTAGAAATAGAAAATCGGGTCGAGCACAAACCGCATTGCCACGAAAACCAGCACTTCCTTATTCTTTAGCAAAGAGGGGAATTTCACCCGCTTTGCAGTATCCAGAACTTCAATATTAAATTCTTCGGATATTGGTGTGGATTCTTTTTTTGATTTGGTGAAAATTAACCATGCGATCAGCCAAACGAACCCAAAACCGCCGGTAATCAGGAAAACCGCTCTCCAGCCAAACACTCCCAGTAAATACACGCACAATGGCGGGGCAACTACCGCACCAATGGCAGAGCCACCAATCGCGATACCGTTGGCCAGCGCATGTTTGCTTTTTGGCACCCATTCCATCACCGCTTTTATCGCACCCGGGAAACAGCCTCCTTCGCCCACTCCCAGCAAAAAACGGAACAGTCCAAAGTGAAAAACACTGGTTGACAGGCTGTGCAAAAGTGTGGCAAACGACCAAAAACCCACCGAAACCGCAAGTCCCAGGCGGCTTCCGTAGCGGTCAATCAAAATGCCGCCCAAAGTAAACATGATGGCATAGCTGATCAGGAAACCCGAGTTGATGAAGCCATAATCAATATCCGAAATATGCAAGTCTTCCCGAATTTTCAGGATGGAAACAGAAAGCACCTGCCGATCAAGAAAATTGAGAGAGGTAGCCAGCAAGAGCAGTATGATGATGATCCAATAGCTGTGTTTAGGTTTGGCGGACATATCTTAACGCACTAAGTTGTATTTCCAGCAAATATAAGAACGAAATTTAATTATCAACTATTTTTTTTGTTATTTTGAAAGCTGTTGTACCATTGCTATAAAACACATTGATCAGGTTGAATATTAAACATGCACACCAAATGGCAAAAAGCACTAACCCCAAATACCTGGATATAAGCAGGGAAATTATCCGCAAGATTGAATCGGGCGAATTGCACCCTGGCGATAAAGTCCCGTCGGAAAACGAACTGATAAAAACCTATAAAATAAGCAATACCACCGCGCGCAAAAGCCTGCTTGAAGTGGAGATCAACGGATGGGTCACGCGGGTTAAAGGGAAAGGCACATTCGTACTCAACCGTTTTGAGGATAAGCATTTGACCCGCGTACTCGGATCGTTTGAAGCCATCAGGGAGAGTTTTAACGACAACCTGGTGAAAGAAGGTTTTACCCCGAAAAATTTAATTCTGGAAAAAACCGTCATCGAAAACGGGCTGTCGTCGAACATCAACGGACGCCACTACATCATTGAGGGGCCGGTTTTGAAAATTCACAGGCTTCGCTTTGCCGATGAAATGCTGCTGAAAGACGAGACTCGCTATATCTCAATGAAAATTTGCCCTAAAATTAATTTGCTCGACCTTGAGCAGCCTCTGCTTAAAATTTACGAAGAAAAATACCAGCTCACGCTCAACGAGGTTCAGCGAACCCTCGGGACACGAATTCTGTATCCCGGCGAGTCCGATAATTTTTTTGAGGGTGAACTTCCGCAGGCCGTTTTTGTACTCGATGGCGCCATTATTACCGCAGACGGGAAAATCGTCGAGCTTGAAAAATCGTATTACCGAGGCGACAAATACAAGTTTTCGGTAACCGCTAAACCTCTTTTATTTCAACAACTTAAATAGCATCGAAGACTAAACTAAATATCGCTGAGATACGATACCAGTTATTCGTATTGGTTTAAAGCTTCGGGCTCATATTTTCCATATTTCGAATATTTGATTAGAAATAAAGCAACAAATAAGAAAATATGGTATAAATTGTGGTATGAAGCTAATAAAAAAACCTTGTAATCATTTTATTTACAAGGCTTTTAAAATTAATAACCGCGACCCAGCTGGAGTTTGAACTTTTCCATATTCCAAGCTGATAATCAATGTTTTACAAAGCGCTTATTTCAACAGGTCTCGATATAGTCTCGCCTGGTATTCAATTCATTACAATACAAATATATACAGATTTAAGGGGATTTACGCAGGAGCTCTCAATAAAAATAATACGATATTGACCAATTGATATCTCTCTGCATTTGACATATTAGGGAATTGTATTTTAAATACCTTTGACTAAAACTTATACTTTTGACGATACATGCAAATGTCTTCAATTGTAATAACTGACATTTGACGTAACACAGCAAAACTGATGATTTCGGGTAATTTTGCCATACTTCCATCTGGGTTGGTCAATTCACAAAGAATAGCAGAATCACCCATTCCGGCCATGCGAACAATATCAATGCTACCTTCGGTGTGACCAGGCCTGTCGAGCACGCCGTTTTTTCTGGCTTTTAACGGGAAGACATGTCCGGGATGCGCTAAATCATCTGCTTTGGCAGTATCGGCAACGGCTGTGCGAATAGTTTGAATTCGGTCGGCAGCCGAAACACCGGTTGTTACCCCTTCTTTGGCCTCAATCGAAATGGTAAATGCCGTTTTATTCTTGCTAGTATTATCGGTTACCATTGGATACAACCCGAGTTCATCGCATTTTTCGGGAGTAAGGCACAAACAAACAATGCCGCTGCATTCGCGGATCATTAATGCCATATCGGCGACAGTCATGGTTTTTGCAGGATAAATCAGGTCACCTTCATTTTCACGATTTTCATCATCTACCACCAATAATCCTTTTCCTGATTTTAAATCATCAATTGCGCGTTGGATGCGCTCTTCGAAAGTTGAACCAAAGATTTGCAGAGATTTCATTTTACCCTTTTTAAAAATTTGTAATAGAATTACTTCAGGGCAATGCCATGATGAACAGATTAAAAATCCGCCATTTTTTCTTCTTCCATCCAGACTATAACTGTCGGTTTTGGAATTGCACCAAATCAATCCGATTAAGGAGTCGCGGACTATCACCGCCGGTAGGGAATTACGCCCTGCCCTGAAGAAAATTCGGGGACGAAAGTATAAAAATTCTAAAACGTGATCCTATTTCTACACTTCGAAATAAATACACCTAAACACAGAATTAAAGTTCAATTCAAAAATTTTCCTGAAATACAGTCGCGATATCCTTACGTCGATTTTCAGGAAAAATCCTGATATACTCAATCTTTCCGCCTTTTAAACTTGCTTCTACGATCGTATTTTTTGGAGCGTGCAATTTGAAATGCACATCCCGGTTTTTGGGCCAGGCAGGAAACAAATGAATTTTGTCACCATCCACCTGCATCAGCATTTCCTGAATACCAATCATGCCGGAACCGCCCCAATTGTGGTCGGGAACCCAATCGAAACCCGGCCCCCAGAATGCGGGAACCCTTCGTCCTGAGTCTGCCATTTTCAGCATATTAAAATGGAAAGCTTCGTCTGCTAGTCCAAGCCGCGCGGTAAAAATATTATCCTGCTTCCAACCTATATGACTGCGATTTTTGATTGCATCCTGATCGTATTTCCAGGTATTCTGCGCCACTTCCAAATCAGGTTTCCCGAAACCATACATTCCCCAAGGAAAAACAGGGTACAACTGTGGAACCTCGATATTATTAATTCGTTCCCAGGATTTTGCTGGTGAAATAGTCGTAAATCCGTCGAAAATCCTTGTACTGATTGGCGGAATACGCTTTTGCATATCTTTCCATTTTGCTTTTTGAGCTTCCGGTAAATATCCTGCAGGAAGTTCCAGCAAGCGTGTCAGGATTGTTGAAAGTGCGGCAATGGTTGATGTGGAATTGGTTGCCATTTTGTAGGTCTCGCAGGCTGAACCAGGATACAAAATCAAATGACCAGCACCATCGAGCGCCTTGCTGCCCCGTTGTTTGGCCAGATATTGGTAATGCTCATCGAAAAAGGTCAGGCAACTTTCAATAAATGGCAAATATCCTGAAATATTTTCCCCTGTATAGCGCTCATTTTCGAGCATCATCAGGCAAAATTCCAGAACGGTATCCCATTCGTATTCGAGCCAAGCATTGTATTCAACGCCCGGATTATAACCCGCTGGTCGATCCACCCCATTTTCAGCAAAATTCGGAAGTCCAAAATTCTCCATTTGCTCGGTAAAACACGCCCCCCCATGATTCCAGTAAACTTTCGAGCGTAACTCTGCATTTTTCAGTATTCGCAGGTAAAAATCGAATTGCGACTTCATCAGGTCAAAATCGCCCGACTTGAGCATCGGAAAATACACCAATCGCTGATTTTGCGCGGTAAAAGTACCACCACCCCAAAGCCTGAAATCGGGAGTGAAATTATATTCGGGTTTGGTAAATACCGGATCGACGGTAAGCAATCCACCATTGAATTTGGTTGGGTATTCGCCGTAGGCATTGATACCAAGCATATACCGAAACAACTGGTAATTGCGCCCCATTTTCCAATCGGCCGAATCGGGATTAGTTCCCACCATCACAAAACTGCGATCCCAGTATTGGTGCCACCACTCCTTTGTTTTTGCATGAGCTGTTTTCGTATTTTTCCGAAAGTCGGCAACCAGATCCTGAAGTTGAGTTTTCCACTCTTCCAGACTTTCGGTTTGTGAACCATTCAAAACGATTTCAACCGAATGTTTTTGAGCCGCCGATTTGCTTTTCAGCAACCAGCATTTGTAGGCAGTATCCACATATTTTCCCTCGCAAACGCCAGCCTGAACCAAATTATCGCCCAACATTTTCCCTCCGAAAGTCAGGTTTTTCAGCGGATTGAACAATTGATCCTTTACCGCGTCCATGCCCTGATTCGTCACAGTCATGTCAAAAATGGTCGGTTGCTGATTGCGATGAACAAACAAGACACTGTTTCCCTCGAAATCAACAGCATCTTTAAGTGTTTTCAGACCTTCAGGAGCGGCCCATTTGTACGAATTGGCCAACGACTCCATTTTTTGAAGGACATGATCTTCATGTCGCCATGTTTCATACCCCGAAGTCAATTCAACTTTTCGGTTCGCTTCAACATCAACATGAATAACCGGGCGAAAAACATCGACCCAAATCCTGACTTTAGCGGTCAGCCCATCATTGTTTGCCTCAATCAGCACCAGTCCGTCGTTTAATTTTAGTTCCTGACGAAATGTTCCGCCATCAAATGGATTTGGATTCAATTTCAGTCGAACCCGACCGGCTTTCAGTAACTGGTTATTTTCATCGAAAAAGCCACTTTTCGATAGATAGAAAAGCACATCACCCTTTTCCACCCACACATTCAGGCCAATATCGCCGCCGCCGCAAGGCATCGATTCCGAAGAATTCTGGCTTTGTGATTTCCAAATCACATTGTATTGGTCGATTGGCGCTGCCTGCCCAAATGCCTTTGCAACAAGGGAAATCAAGAAAAGTGACAAGTAGATTTTGTTTTTCATCGGTGTAAATATTTTTAACCACATAGACACATAGGTCACATAGGATTTATAGGGATTGCTATTGTGTTTTATGTGTCTATGTGGTTCTATTTGACTCTTTGATTGTATCAAAAATTGCCTCAATATTGGCTGGCGGAATGTCGGGCAAAATAGCCTCGTGACTGGGTGATAAAATTAAGCCTGTCGGGAAGATTTCCATCAGCTCGCGCACTTTGGCCTTCACATCACTGGGTTTGCGGTTAACCAGTAAATACTGTGCATCAATACCGCCGCAAAAAGCCACTTTTTCCGCAAAATTAGCTTTCAGTTTGTGCGGGTTCATGTCGGCAGCCAGTGCCTGAATCGGATGAACCACATCGGCGCCCAACTCGGCCAAATCGCCGATAATCGGGAAAATAGAACCACATGAATGATGAATCACCTTTAATCCGTAGCTTTTGGCTTGTTCAATAATTTTCTGTGTTCCGGGAAACACAAACTGGCGCAAGCTTTCTGGATCCACCATCAAACCGGTTTGGCTACCAAAGTCGTTTCCAATTAGCACTGCATCCAAATGGCCTTTGGTCGCTTCGTAAAACAGTTCGTTGGCCTGAAGGTAAAACTCCGTAATCCGATCAATTACAGCCTGAAACATCTCTGAATTCATCATCATGGTAATCAGCGCGTGTTCCATGCCAAACGCCGAGCAGGCATCCTGAAAATGGGCCGACCACATCACGCCCATGCGTATTTTATTCGAAGGAATTGATTTTGCCAATCGCAATGATTCTTCCTTCAAAAGCATTTTTGTGGGATCGGGCCAGTTGAATTTATCGACATCAGCCGGATCATTGTAATCTTCGAAAAAGCCCGGAGCCGTTAATGTTCGTTCGTCGGGAGTATCGTCGTGTTTAGCTTTAGCAAACGGGAATGCGCAGGCAATGTGGTTGGAGGGCGGACAGTTGAAAGGCACTTCAATCGGCCAGATATCGTCATCCAGTTTCTGCTTCAATTCGGAAACCGACGAAACGCCAAAATGTGCAAACAGCTTTTTTTCAGCTGCCGGAACGGGCAAGCCTAGCCACGATGCCGGACGATCAACTTTTTCATAGTTTATAGTTGCATAAAAGCGTTCTTTTGAGTCCATATCTTATAGTTTAGATCAACGATTAGAGATCGACTATCAGCGATTTTCGATTTACTTCGCTGATCTTTAATCATCAATCGTTATTCATTAATATTTTTCACTCTGCAAATTCTCACCGGTCCCCATAAACCCGCCGGAAGCAAAGGTTTTCCTTCCAGCCTGTAAGGCGCCGTTGTCCAGGTTACGCGTTGGTTTTCCGGCAAATTGTGATCGCCAATAATACGGTTTGCCCAGGTGTTGGTCACCGCAACTTCCAGTTTGTTCTCGCCCTGTTTCAGCGCCTGATCGATCCGCACCCTGAAAGGTGCAGTCCAGCAAGTGCCGCACGATTTTCCGTTCAGTTTCACTTCGGCAATATTGGCGAAGACACCTAATTCGAGCCACAAAGACTGATCTTCGGTCTTATTGCTTTCCCATTGAAATGAAGTGCTATAAATTGCTGTTCCTGAATAATATCGAATGCGGTCATCTGAATTTTTACTCCAATCAGTTAACTCCTGAAAATTAACAGGATCTTTTGGACCTCCAAAAACCGGGTCAAACTGCACTTTCCATTCACCCGAAATCGTCGTTACTGGTTCGGGATCTAACCAGTTTTTTGCATTTCCCGAAGCTTCTTTTCCTTCTCTGAAAACTACAAAAAGCGATTCATTGGGCTCAAAACGATAGGTCAGTTTTGTCCGTCCGTTTACGGTTTTCCATTGAGCGCAACGCCGGGTTTCGTTGGTCACCGGATGATACAATTCGGGCACCTTGTTTTCAATCCTGAAACTTAATTCAAGTGTTCTTTGCTTTTCAAGTTGATTGGCGATAAAATAGATATCCGTTTGATCCTCCTTTCGGTGATTCCATGCTACAAAAGTGGCTTGTTTGCCATTTTCATCAAAACCTGCAAAATCCTTCCGAATACCCAATTCATCGAATGTTTCAGCAAGATAAGGTCCTTGAATAATCCGTCCTTTTCCTTTCTTCCACTGAATAAATTGTCCCCCGGAGGGATCGGTTACTGTCGATTTTTCACCTGAAAAAAGCTCAGCAATTACCTGTTTCAATTTCTGATCATTTCCTTTTCCTGAATCCCAGCCGGGTTCCATGTTTGGTTTTTCCATCATCAAAATTGTTGCGCCTTGCCTGACCAAGCCAAGTAATTTTTGGGCAACTTCAACACTCATTCTTTCCCCACCGTTGGGCGACATTTTCATCGTTCCGGGAACCACCAGCAAACCGTAACTTGAGCCACCTGGCAGCACAATTCGTCCATCTTTCACCCGGGCCAGGTTCAGCAAAGCATCTCGATTAAACGAATCATAAGAATATCCACGCAACGGATCGACCCAGTTTTCAGGATCGGCCATATTCACCTGTGTTTTCACGCCGGCAGGTACATTTCGAAGCGGAATACTCGCATTTTGTAACCGAAACCGCTCCTGTTCCACTCGTTCCTTTCCAAAAATTCCGGGCAAAACATCGACTAGCCGATCGGGCAAAACAGCGCGGCGTGGCGTTTCCTCTCCTGTAAACACTGCAATATCGACAACGGGTTTTCCCTGTTGCAAAAGTGCCTGACAATTGGTTATGTAATCGAAAAAAGCCTTGCCCGGTTTCCACCAGGTTTGGTCGCGTTGGATGAAGGTACCCACTTTATCGAGCGTCATTCCGGGCTTTCGGTCCTTCCAGGGATTGAGTGTAAAAACATGAAAAAACAGTTTATTGATGCCCAGCGCAAAATTCCGGTCGGCCACCGGTTTCATCATCGCGGGATGCTCGTTCCAATCGAAGCGAATGGCGGTAAAACTTTCGGCCTGGACGATATTTTTTCCGTAGATATGGGCTCCTGAAATAGCATCCAAAATGTCGTTTGATTTGTCATGTGACGGGCTGTTCAGCCAAAATTCACCCATGGGAAGATCGACTTCCTTAAAATGTTGCATTCCATCGGAAACCATTACCGGAGCAACACTTTCGGCGCTGAACAGACAATCTTTTTTATGCGCTTCTTCCGCCGAAATTCTATAAAAATTATCGACCATCACTTCGGAAATGGTTTGCCGGACATCGGCCATAACACGTTCCGAAAAATCAGTATTTTTCACCGGAATGCCTGCCAGCACCGGCAGAAAAGGCAGCACATCATATCCTCTCCGTTTTTTGAATTCTTCCCGAAAAACTGGCGACCAGTTTTGGCTGCCACATTCCCAGCTATCCACATGGAAACGTTTCAGTACTTTTCCGGCCAAATCAGGACCAACTTGCCGGAATGCCTCACCAAACCACTGATCGAACTGAAACCGAACCACTTCAGGGTTCAGCTTATCGCATTCCAGCCCTTTACCGCCACCGCCCACATAATTCACATGCCCGGTCGAAGTATGCCCCATCCGCAAAATCACCCACTTACCGGCAGGAATGTCCCATTTCAGGCTTCCATCAGATTGTAGAAAAGCCGTAATATTCTTCAGTTTTTGGGGATCAACACACTTCGAATCTGGTAGTTGTTCAGGTGTTGTTCGTTTGTCAATTCGCCAGATGGCGCCCGACTTTCCTTCGAACTGGCTAATTTTCGTTTCTCCAGAAAGTTCTATACCCAAAAGCCTCAACGTGGGCGCCCATTTCGCATCGTCAATGTCTTCGGCGCCAGGCTCCGAACCTTCGGGATCGTAAACAAAACGGAAATAACGTGCAGTAACCTCCGGAATGAGTTGCGTGGCATTGGCATCTAAATCCAACCAACCGGCGCGTGGCGGAACCAACCGGTAGTGTTTCCTGAAATTCAAGCCGTCGTCGCTCACCTCAACAATGAGGCGATTCGACTGGTAATTGTTCCAGCCGGTTAAAATCTTCACCGACCGACAAGTAAAAGGCTGCTCAAATGAGTATTGTATCCAGCAAGGTTTCTCGCTCGAAAAACCCTTTTTATTGTCCTTTGAAGCCAGAAATTGTACTTCTTCACCCGAACTTGTGGTTACTTTCGGAACTGTTTTGAAGGATGATTCGCCAGCCCCTTCAGGCGCTGGATAGGCAAATACAGCGATATCTTCGTAGTAATTTTCAACTTTTAGAGGTTGCGGAAGCTTGCCGGTAAAGGCAGTACCTCCTGAAACGATGGTATCTGCCCAAACTATTTTCTGCATCGACATTTTCGGAGTAATCCACGGGCCACCGGCTGCGGTAAATCCATCGCACGAATTCATTCCCAATTTCAAGCCCAAACGGCCAGCTTCATTCATGGCATGTTTCACCATTCCCCACCACTCGGGCGTCATGGTTCGGAAGGATGGCTCATTTAGCGGCGGATTGGGAACATCGCGAATGGCAAAAATATATGCGCCGCCCAACCCGGCATCTTTCATTGCCTCCAAATCGGCAGTGATGGCTTCTTTCGTGACAGCACCGTGCATCCAATACCAGAATACCCAGGGTTTGGCCGATTCGGAGGAAAGAGCCTGACCGAAACAAATTAAGCGGGCGAAGAAAAAAAAGAATAAAAGGCCCCTTCGAACTCCAAAGCCATCCGGCCTGAAAGGTCGGTATATTTTAGCCCAGGGCAACGTGGGTAAGGAAATCGCGCACAAATCCGTCCGAGAAACCAAGTTATTCAATGAGGAAACTGTCACTCGGACGGAACAGAGCAAATAATCCATCAAGAAACAAGGTATACTCCATTTTGTCCGAATATTGAGTTGCTCATTGATGCACTTTTTCTCACGGACAATTCTATTACTCATTCTCCACCCCGGGGCGGTGCCCCGGGCTAGATTATATAGGTCTTTCAGACCATAAAACTGTCCCCCGCTAACTCCAGCAAAATGAGGGAGAACATGGTTGCGAAGGTTTTTGCTTTGAGGAATTGACATTATTTCTTTTATATTCTTTGAAAGATCATTAAATATTTAGCCGCTCCAAATTTGCACTTAGTAAGCCTCTCCCTTTCGGGGAGAGGTTTAGAGAGGGGCTAAAACGTCACCTTGCTTACTCCCATATCTTTTGAAGTTGCCACCGCAATCCCGCGTTGTTCTTTCTTGTTTACCGCACAATAGAAATGGTAAACCACACCTTTCCATTTCACCACAAACGATTTATGGGCATATTGCTCGTCGAACGGTTTGGATGGCGCAATCAGGTCGTCGCCTGTCCAGTCAGTCCAGTGAACCAGGTCGTAAGAGCAGGCAAAACGGTTAAAAGCGCCGGTACGGCCTTCCCAGAACGCTCCGAAATAAAACATGACCCAAACATCGCCAATTTTCTGGATCACCGGATCGCCTGTAATTCCTTTGGAGTGATGCACCAGGGGTTCTTTTGGCGTGCGTTTCCAATCAATCATGTTATCAGAAACCGCCATACCAATCCGTTCAAACCAACGTGTTTTGAGGTTGTTTTTAGCCGAATCGCCATTGGCGTTGTAGTACATCACGAACGGATAACCGGTTGTTTTCGCTTTGTCCCAAATCACGGTGCTTTTATACAATTTTCGGTTTTCCCACCAGCGCACATCCTTGTCAGTTGAGGTTAAAACAGGTTTGCCCAATGATTTCCATTCGTGTGCAACGGCAGGATTTTGCCCGGTAAAAGCAACGCCAATCGACAATGCTCCAGCTTCGTATCCTTTTGAGCTGCCTCCGATATAAGTCATCCAGTTCTTGTTGTCGTATTTCTGTAATTCGTACGAACCACCCCACTGGTAATCCTGAAGCACAACATATCCGGCTTTTTGGTTGCAATCCCATTGGGTTGTATCAGAAGAAAACGATAGACTGCGGCCCTTGCTTTTCCAATTGAGCAGGTCATTACTTTCTGCCAACCATGTTTCATAGCCCCGGCCATCAAACACGAGGTAAGTCATCAGCCATTTGTTGTCTTTTCTGAAAACACTGGGACAATCCAGTTTTTTGGAGTCATTTTCAGGCGTAAGAATCAAGCCATATTTGTACGGCGTTTTTACCTCTTCATAGATTTTTTGCATCACCGCTTCGGGAACTATCTGCGGTTTGGGCCTGTTCCCGGCATTCACAAAAAAGACTGACCAAGAAATCAGACAAATCAATATTCCATAGTGTCTCATATTTTGTTCTTTTCAAGTTCATCATTGTTCCGCCCGAAAACAAAAAATTACTTCATTCAGCATTTTGCCACGGACGGATTTGTTTGAATTCTATTTTTCTCCAGGTTAAAACCTAGAGCTACAACATCAAAACCATCCCTCCGGGACTTCTTTACACCAACTTATTTCGCCGTGCCTTCGTGTCTCCGTGTTCTGATTTTTTATCTAGAATTTCAATTTTTGCCAATCTTTGGTAACCTGATCCTCTTTCATTTTTACCGGGCAGAGGTAAAAACTATAGGAATAATCACCCGGCTTAACCTGGTATTTTTCGAGCGGGGCAGCGACATCCGACCACGAATCGTTTCCTCCAACACCCATCTGGATTAAATCAATATTTAAAGTCACAAAACCAGCTTCCTTCATTTCGTGCAAATGTTTCACCCTGCTGAATTCCTCTTCAGCATATGGCCATGCATTCATACTCAGCAGGCTGTCGGCCACCACCAGCAAACCTTGCTGTGCCTTATTCGAAAGGTACATCCAGCGAACATCGGTGCGGTTCCCGTTTTCCTGCGGAACAATGTACGGTTCCATAAACTCGTCAAGTGGCAGCGAATAAATGCCGGTTTTGAATCCTGTTCTCCGATCGATATAATTTTCGAGCAGCCCCCGGCCATACCACGAAACTTGTCGGTAATCATTGGCAATGCCGCAGCTCATCCCAATTTTTGGAATGTTCGGCAGGCTTTTGTCAGCCTTCAGCTGGAAATCAACTTTCACCGCACCTTCGCCGTTCACCGTATAATTTACTGTCACAGTTGCTTTGCCATCAATCAACCGGTAAATACTTTGTGCTTTTACTTCTCCTGAAAGTTCTTTCCGTATGGTAAAATCTTTCAGTTCCGGTTTTGATTCGTACCATTCTTTTAGCTTTTCCTGCGCTTTCCAGCCTCGACGGTCATTGTCGGTCAATGGACGGATAAAATCGGGCAACAACGGACGAACAACCTGCTCTTTTCCACCTGAAATGTACGAACTCAACGCACCATTTTTCTTATCAAATCTGATCTGAAAATCCTTGCCTTCAACTAAAAAAACATCTTCTACTTGTCGAATTACCATTTTACCCCCAGAAGTTTTAACTGGCTCCGAAATTGGCAAAGCACTCAGCGCAAATTGATTCCAGGCCACTTCATGCCCTGCTTTTGCCCAAGGCGTATCGCTTTTCAGGCTGAAAGAAATCGTCATGAGATATTCCTTTCCCGCTTTTTGTTTTGGGAAAAAAGGCAGGAGATTAAGCACTGTATCTTTTCCGGCAGCAAGTGATATTGATGGTATCTGCTTCTTCTGTATTGCAATTCCGTTTTCCAGCACTTCAATAGTTATCGTATAGTCACTCAGCGATTTTGCAGCATGGCGATTGGTCACTTTCAGCGAACCAGCAGATGAATCCATCAGCTCACATTCAACCGGCTGAAAAACGTGTTTGCATTCGTAAATGGCCGGATGGGGTTTTCCGTCAGCCTGCACAATTCCTTTTAAGGTGAAATCGTCGAAATATTTTTCGCCAAAATCGCCACCATAAGCCACAAACTGCTTTCCGTTGGCATCGGTTTTATACAATCCCTGATCTTTAAATTCCCAAATGCACCCGCCAATCATCCGTTCTTTTGACCTGATCTGATCCCAAAATTCTTTGATATTACCGGTTGAGTTGCCCATTGAATGCGAATATTCGCAATAAAAAAGCGGGCGGCGATCGCCATTTTTCTGGTTGATCAACAAATCAGCCGTGTATAAAGCCGGATACATGCGACTTACTATATCGACATAATATTGATCCAAAGGCATCTGAATCCGGTGCGAATGATCGTTTTTTGCGGGATATCCAGGATCGCCGGGCGCAATATAACCTTCGAGATTAGGACTTCCCATTGCTGGTTCGTAGTGAACCGGACGGGTAATATCAAAATCGTGAATCCAACCAGCCATTGCCGCATTATTAGGGCCGCGACCGGCCTCATTCCCCAGGCTCCAGATGATGACCGACGGGTGGTTTTTGTCGCGCAGCACCATGCGGTTGGTCCGCTCCATAAAAGCAGCAGTCCAACGAGCGTCATTACTCAACAAACTGCCAATGCCGTGCGTTTCGTAATTAGCTTCGTCGATAACCAGGATGCCGTACTCATCGCACAAATCGTAGAAATACGGATCGTTGGGATAATGGCAGGTACGAATACAATTGAAGTTAAATTGTTTGAGTTGCTCTACATCGCGGCGGATATCATCACGCGTCAAAGCTTTCCCTTTGGCCGGATCGTGATCGTGACGGTTGACACCATACAAATAAGTAACTTTTCCGTTGATGAGTAATTTGCTGTCGGCCTTCGAAAATTCAATGCTCCGGAAACCAACTTTACAGGATTTTACTTCCTGAATCTTGCCGTTTTGATCAACCAGAGTCAGAGCCAGTGTGTATAAATTGGGTTCTTTGTCGCTCCACTTCGAAGGATTTTTCACCTGCGCTTCAAACATCCCAAACTTGACATTATCCAGCCGAGGGTAGGATTCATTCAGAATATCGTCAGCCGATTTGCACAGCTCCGCCGGAAATACCGGCTTTTTTTCGCTATCGTACAACTGAACTTTCAAGGTATATCCATCCACAGTATCGCCAGTGAGATTTTCCAGACGAGGACGGAGTTTAAAGGTCGCATCACGATAATCTTTATCTAATTTGGTTTGATAAAAAAAATCGGCAATGCGCAGTTTGGGTTCGGCCAACAGCATCACTTCGCGCTGGATTCCGCTCAACCGCCAGTGGTCCTGATCTTCGAGGTAGGAACCATCGCTCCAGCGAATCACCTGCACTGACAAGATATTATCGCCTTTCTGCAAATACGGCGTCACATTAAATTCCGAAGGCAGGCAACTATCTTCGCCATAGCCCACAAATTGGCCGTTCAGCCACACTTTAAAGGCTGAACTCACCCCGCCAAAATGAAGTGTAATATTCATCCCATCCCATTTTTCAGGAACAGAAAAGCTCCGCTGGTACGAACCGACCGCGTTGTAGTCGCGTGGCACATACGGCGGATTGACCGGGCGAAACGGATAAACGGCGCTTTTATAAATCGGGATATCATACCCTTTCATCTCCCAGTTCGACGGAACTTCGATTTTGTCCCATCCTGAAACTTTTCCTTTATAAAAATCAGTCGGAGCATTGGCAGGGTTCAGAGCAAATTTGAAATTCCATTCGCCGTTCAGCATCAAAATGCGCGAAGAGCGGGAACGGTCGCCATTCAGCGCGTCGTCGAGGGTTTCATAGGAATACGCTGTCGCACGAGCCATATCCCGATTAATGCTGACAACCTGCGGATCCTCCCAGGGTTCGGCATGATGTACAGACGGCGCCGGGGGAATACCAGCTTTTTCGCCGGTTACAGTTTGCGCCGAAATGCGATTAAAGGCAACTGCCAGAATAAACAAACCAACAAGCAATTGCAATCTCGTTCTATTATTATTCATTTTTATTTTAATATTTTTCAGGTTGTCTTTTCGGTTTACTTTATTACACACCTCGGGATTCAAACCCTTGCCTGATCACAAACCATTATTTGCTTTATCTTCATGATTCGATTTGATTAAACCTGTTCTCCGATGTAACTGCCAACAGTCATGACCACAAACGAGATCACCAATGTAATCAGGGCAATCAACAAGGTTGTGTACGTTTTACGCGACACATTTTTCCATTCTTTCATGATCACTCCAATTCCGTAGCTGAAGAAAATGAGCATCGACATATGCAGCACCCAGCTTATAAACTGGAAACGCCCCATTTGAACATGTCCAAGTCCGTAGAACAAAAACTGAGTACACCACATTACGCCTGCCAAAGCCGACCAAAGTGTATTTTTAATCAAAGTATTCGCTGTCAATCCTTCCGTAACGGTAAATTCTTTCAGCGTTTTATCTTTGATTCCCAACACGATAAACCAAACAAAATTCACCACAAAACAACCCGAGGTGGAAACAATCATTTTGGCATTTCCTTCGAATACTCCTGCGCCATTTTGAGCTGCCATATCGGCAATTGGTTGCCCGTGTTCAAGCGAAATATTGAATACTGCCGACAAAACACCTCCAATAATGGCCAAAACAAGGCCTGTGCTCATGTTGAATTTAAACGCAACATTACCAAGCTTTTCCAGGTCTCTTTCCTTCCTGAAACCAGCCCAACCGCAGAGCGCCACGCCAATTACAGAAAGAACCATTCCTGAGCCAATAATTGCGCTGCCCGATCGCGTAAAATACTCAATCAGTGTTCCCTTCAGCAGTAGCGGCGCCAATGTTCCCAATACGGCCGAAATACCAATGGCAATGGTGTAGGTCAATGAATAGCCAATATGTTTGATGGCTAAGCCGAATGACATTCCGCCAAAACCATATAATCCGCCCAACAGAAATGCACCCCAAAAAACATCTCCGGGAGCAGTTGCGAGGATTTGAAAGAATCCCGGAACAGTGAGCCACCCAAGTAAAAGCGGCGCAATAATCCAGGCAAACGATGCCTGAACCAACCAGAAGGTTCCCCACGACCAGTTTTTTATTTTTGATTGAGGTGTGTAGCAACTCGAAGCAGAAACGCCGCCAATGGCGTGAAGTAACGTTCCTAAAATTGGATTAGATTGCATCATAGTTTTGGTTTGTCGGGTTCGTGGTTTTATTAGTCTGTTTTCATTTCAATATCAGCGTTGGCTAATCCTTCAGAAGTTGCTTTAATTGCAATGGTTCCCGCTTTTTTCGTGGTTTGTACAATCAGCAAACACATACCATTGAAAGCTTTTCGGTAACTGGCTTTGAACGACTCGTGAGAAGTCTGAAGTCCATTGTCAACACCCGCGATAAATCCCTCTCCTTTCAACTCAAAGTTAATCAGATTGTCGGCATCCGGAACCATATTTCCAGCCTCATCGGTTACTCTTACAGTGATGAAAGCCAAGTCTTTCCCATCTGCTTTAAGCTTGGAACGGTCAACTGTTAGTTCAATTTTTGCTGGTTTTCCGGCAGTATGAATTTCTTTTTCCAGAACGGTTTTTCCGTCTTTCCTTGAAACAGCTTTTATTGTTCCTGAAGCAAATTTTACCCGCCAGAAAGCATGAAAGCGATCAGCAGTTTTTGAACTGATTCCCTGCGAAACGCCATTCAGAAACAGTTCCACCTCATCGGCATTGTTGTAGTAGGCCCACACATCAATGGTCTGGCCATCCTTCCAGTTCCAGTGCGGAAAGAGGTGTAAAACCGTTTGGTTGGTCCATTCGCTTTGGTAGAAATAATAAATATCTTTTGGAAATCCGCACAAATCAACAATTCCGTAATACGAACTTCGTGCAGGCCATTTTTTATAGGGCTCAGGTTCGCCCAAAAAGTCGAAGCCCGACCACACGAACATTCCTGAAATAAAATCGTGGGCTTTAACTACTTTCCAGGTTTCCTCGTGCGTGGCACCCCACAAAGCGTGACAATTATCGTACGACGAAGCGGTAAAATCGGGATTGGCATTTAACGGCAGTTTGTAGTCCAACGGCCAGATGCGGACACTGTCTGATGGCATGTCGTAATGGCCGCGAGTAGCAAAAGCCGACATATTTTCGGAAGCCAGCAGCGATTCGCCCGGGTAGTTTTTGGGGAAGTCGAGATATTGCAAATGCTTGTAATTAAAGCTGATCAGATCGAGTGCTTTCGACTGATAGATGAAATTTTTGGACGGATCCTGTTCGGTCAATCCGCAAGTAACCAGCCGTGTTGTGTCCAGTTTCCTGACGATTTCAACAAGTTCGCGACCAATCCGGATCCCGGTTGAATCGAACTGTTCGCGAATTTCGTTTCCAATGCTCCAGGCAAAAACCGAAGGATGGTTGCGATCGCGCAAAACCATGTCCTCCAGGTCGCGTTGATGCCATTCTGCCCAATCCACATGGTAGTCGAAATCCATTTTCTTGACTGCCCAGCAATCAAACGCTTCATTCATCACCAGAATTCCCATCCGGTCGCACAAATCGAGCAGTTCGGGTGCGGGAGGATTGTGCGACATGCGGATGGCATTGCAGCCCATCGATTTCAGAATTTCGAGCTGACGTTCGGCTGCACGAACATTAAAGGCCGCTCCCAACGCTCCTAAATCGTGATGATTATTCACTCCAAATATTTTTAGCGGCTTCCCGTTCAGTAAAAATCCTTTTTCAGGATCGAACCTGAAATACCGGATTCCAAATGGAGTTTCGTATTCATCAACCCGCTTCCCGTCGGCATAAACTATCGTTTTCGCTTTATACAAATAGGGGGTCTCGGTTGACCACAATTCAGGAGAAGTAAGCTTAACCTGCTGATCAAAAACCATCACTGAATCAACTTTATCCGTTGTATTTTTGACCGTTGCCATCGTGTTTCCCTGCTGATTAACGATTGAGGTTTCAACCATTACTTCTTTCGGTTTTTGCCCAACATTAATCTTTACCTGAATTTTTACGGTTGCCTCCTTTTCTGAAACTTCGGGTGTGGTTACAAAAGCTCCCCAATGAGCGACATATACAGGCGAAGTCGCCACCAGCCAAACATTGCGGTAAATGCCCGATCCGGTGTACCATCGTGAATTGGGCTGAGCGCTGTTGTCGACGCGGACAGCCAATACATTTGCTTTATCTCCGAAATTCAGAAATGGTGTCAGATTATACCGAAACGAGCTGTAACCATACGGTCGTTTTCCGAGGTAATGCCCGTTGATCCAGACTTCGCTGTTGCGGTAAACTCCGTCGAAATCGATAAAAACCTGCTTCTCCTTCCAGGATTGTTCCGCCTGAAAACTTTTGCGATACCAGCCAATTCCGGCAGGTAGAGCGCCACCGTTTACTTTTGTCGGATGATCTTCACTAAATTCACCTTCTATACTCCAGTCATGCGGCAGATTCAAAATTCGCCAGTTCGAATCATCAAAATCGGGCCGCGAAGCATTTTCCCAATCACCCAGTTGAAATTTCCATTCTTCAGTAAAATCGACCCTTATCCTCACATTTTCTCTTGAATTACACGAAAACAAAGCGAAAAAAGCCAATGCAAGCGAAGCAGAAAAATATTTCATGGTCATCGTTTTTGGATTACTCGTTCAGAAATTGAAAGTAAATAAAAAGCTAGTGTCTATTTTCTCAAACACGACTGCCTGACAAAAACAACACACGACAAAAAAACAAATATTTTTGTAAACGTTTACACAATTAAAATCCTTTATTTATAATTGATTTATATATTTCAAAACACATATTTTGTGCAAACGTTACATTGCGAATCAAATTTGCAAACCCTATTTTTGAGTTGAACTAAAAGCTGATATTCCTGAATCTGAAAATTGCAAAAACAAGATATGAAAACAATTTTTTCAATCCTCCTGACCGGAAGCCTTTTGTTGGGCGGAAACGCACTTGCACAAGACAAATCATTGGTGAATACCTCGCAAAGTCCTTACGCAAAATTGAAAAGTATAGACATTGGCGATGTTCAATGGACAACTGGTTTTTGGGCCGAACGCTTTCAGGTTTGCAAAGAATCGATGGTTCCGCACATGATGGGCAATTATATGAACGCTGAAATAAGCCATGCCTACCGCAATTTTGAAATTGCAGCCGGGCTAGAACATGGCGACCACTTTGGACCTGCTTTCCACGACGGCGACTTTTACAAAATGCTCGAAGGAATGATCATGGTTTGGTCGTCTTCGAGAGATGCCGAAACGGAGAAAAAGATTGATGCCATAATTGAAACAATCGCCAAAACACAGCGGCCCGACGGGTATATTCATACACCTGTGGTAATTAAGCAACTGCAAAAGAAAGACGAAAAGAAGGAATTTGGTGAACGTCTCGATTTTGAAACCTACAATATGGGTCACCTGATGACTGCCGGATGCTTGCATTACCGGCTTACCGGAAAGAAAAACCTATTGAATGTGGCCATCAAAGCGACCGATTTTCTGTACGATTTTTACAAACGCGCGTCGGCCGAACTGGCCCGAAATGCAATTTGCCCGTCACATTACATGGGAGTAATTGAAATGTACCGAACCACCCGCGACACGCGTTACCTCGAACTGGCCAAAAACCTGATTGCCATCCGCAGCCTGGTAGAAAATGGAACCGACGACAACCAGGATCGCGTTCCTTTCCTAAAAATGGACAAAGCAATCGGTCACGCTGTACGTGCCAACTACCTGTATGCCGGGGTTGCCGATGTTTATACTGAAACCGGCAACGATTCGCTGATGATTGTCCTCGACAAAATCTGGCACAATATGACCGAACAAAAAATGTACGTCACCGGCGCTTGTGGCGCTTTGTACGATGGTGTTTCGCCCGATGGAACATCATATGTTCCGGCATACAACCAGAAAGTGCATCAGGCCTACGGGCGCGACTTTCAGCTTCCGAATCTGACAGCCCACAACGAATCGTGCGCCAACATTGGAAATATTCTCTGGAATTGGCGGATGTTTCTGGCCACCGGCGAAGCCCGTTTTGCTGATGTGATGGAACTAACCATGTACAACAGTTTATTGGCCGGCGTCAGCCTCGACGGAAAAGGTTATTTCTATACCAACCCGCTTTGCGTTGCGCACGATATTCCGTTCACGCTGCGTTGGTCAAAAGAACGCGAAGGCTACATCAGCTTTTGCAACTGCTGTCCGCCCAACACTATTCGCACCATCGCCGAAATCAGCAATTACATTTACACCACCTCCGACAAAGGTTTATGGGTCAATCTCTACGGAAGCAACACCCTGAAAACAAAGTTCTCGGATGGATCAACGATCAAATTGAATCAGCAGACCGATTATCCATGGAGCGGAAAGATTGACCTCAAAATAGAAGAATTCCCCGGAAAACAATTTTCCGTATTCCTGCGCATTCCGGGCTGGGCGACAAGTGCTGAGATATTGGTGAACGGCAAAAAGCAAAACATAAAAGCACAACCCGGAACTTATGCTGAACTTTCAGGAAACTGGAAGAAAAGTGACCTGATTACCCTGAATCTGCCGATGGAAGCGCAACTGATTGAAGCCAACCCACTGGTTGAAGAAGCACACAACCAGATTGCCGTGAAGCGCGGCCCGGTCGTTTATTGTATCGAATCGGCAGACATTCCGGAGAACCGACGCATTTTCGATTACATTATTCCGGTAAACAGTCAATTTATCCCCAAACAAGTGACCATATCCGGCAGTAAAATTTATGCTTTGGAAGGAAAAGCAGATTTGATTCGGAACGAATCGTGGAAAGGACAATTGTACCGACCTGTTAATTCAAAAAAAGAAGCTGTTACATTGCAACTTGTTCCTTATTATGCATGGGGAAACCGTGGCAAAGGTGACATGAGCGTTTGGTTGCCGGTTAGCAAATAAAATGAAGGAGTCCGATTTTCAGGATAAATATCCTCAATCGGACTGCTTCAAATCTGTTATACAAGGCTACGCCAGGGATTTCCAGTCAATTCTTTCGAGCCCCTCTTTGATCAATTCACGTTTTTCATCACCAAAGCGACAGAACGGATCGGCCATGTAATCGTCGCACAAACCCATCACCGAAAGAGCACATTTCAATCCTTTCAGGTAACTTGAGCCAAATTTTCCAACCGTGTAAATGGCGGTACTAACTTCCAGAACTTTTTCCTGAAGTTGTTTGATACGCTCAAAATCATGCGCAACCGCCGCCTGGTACAAATCAACATACAACCGCGGAAACATATTGGCACCACCATTCACTCCACCATTCGCACCTAGCAGAACAGCATCAGCCATCATTTCTTCAGGCCCGACAAAAAACTGGAATTCGGGACGATATTTCATCGTGTGCTGAAGTAACCGGAAATAAGTCATATTGGCGGAACTGTCTTTCAAGCCTATTACTTTGGGATTTTCAGCAATTCGGTGCACCGTTTTGGGTTCGAGCATTACTTTGGTGTGAACCGGCATATTGTACAAGTACAAAGGCAACGGCACACGATCGGCCAGTTTTTCAAAATAGCTGGTAAGTTCGGGCTGGCCTGCCGCGTAATAATATGGCGGGGCCGCAACAAGCGCTTCGGCACCAAAGTCAGCTGCTTTGCGTGCCAGATTTTCACTTTCAATAATCGAGGTATCTGTTATTCCAACCAACACCGGCACACGTCCGGCCACCTGCTTGCACACTCGTTCTACCAACTCGTTGCGCAAACGATAACTCAAACTTGAAAACTCGCCGGTTGTTCCGAGTACAAAAATTCCACTCACACCGCCAGCTAAAATATGCTCCACCAGCTTTTCCAATCCTTCAACATCCAACGTATCAATATCCTTCAAAGGCGTAATGATAGGAGGAACAATTCCTTTTAAATTTTTAACTGAATTCATTTTACTATTTTTAGAAGCCTCCCCCAACAAACAAAGAGGAGTTGTCGCTTTTTTTAACTACTTCTTTTGAGACTTGCGCCATTCCGTCCGAAAAAAGGGTAAAACCTTTTATAAGCGCATTCTCACGGACGGTTTTTGCCTCTTTCTTTTCCCCCCGGTTGAAACCGGGGGCTATTGATATTATACCCCGCCGGGGTAAAAAAATCATACAAATCGCAAGAGATTAATTACCTTAAACCAAGGCTTTTCTCCTTCGGGGAAACGATAAAGGGGCTTCTCTTTACAGCGGCCACTCCCCTTTTTTGATCTTCTTCAATACCATCTTTGACGGATCGACCACCACATGTTTAATTCGTTCACGGCGCCAGGTATATACAAAATGAATCATCCCATCGGATGTTTGAATAACAGCCGGATACGAATACTGACTGACGGGTGAATCTTCCAGAATTAAAGCGGCAAACCAGTTTTTGCCATCTTCTGAAATAGCCACATTCAAAGGTGTTCGCGCGCCTTTTGCTTCTTTCCCGGGTGGCAAAACGTGATTATAAACCAGCAATTGCCGTCCATCGGCTAAAGTCACTGCGTCAGTTCCTGAATTGTTGTTGGGCAATTCGATCGCTTTTGCCTCCGACCAGGTTTTCCCACCATCGGTTGAGCGGGATTCGATAACCGCGCGGTTTCGGCTGCGGCAAAGAACCTGCAGTCCTCCATCGGGGTAAATCAAAATACTTGGTTGGATGATTCCAATAGTTTTCCCATCGTTGATGGGGCCAACTTTCATCCATGTTTTTCCGAAGTCGCGGGTACATTCAAAATGAACACGCCAGCCGCCATCGCCTTCGGTACTCGACGGGCACATCAGCGTGCCGTCTTTCAGCAAGACCGGCTTGTTTTTCACCGGGCCAATATATCCTTCTGGCAACTTTTCCGGTTTGCCCCAAGTTTTTCCATGATCGGCAGATTTCATAAGCATTCCCCACCATTTCGACGGACTCGGGCCGATTTTGTAAAATAACATCAACTCACCATTCGGAATCTGGTACAATACCGGATTCCACGTTGGGTATCGCAACGTATCATTTTGCACGCCATTGGCCACTTCAACCGAAGTTGTCCATTTCCCGTTTTCCAACCGGCTGACCCAAATTCCAACATCCGGATTGCGTTCTTTAGTGCCACCAAACCAAGCTGCAACCAACCCATCCGGAGTTTCAGCAATCGTTGCAGCGTGGCATTCGGGATAGGGCGCCAGGTTGTAAATAAACTCGTCAACCAACATTCCCTGCTTAAACCATGGAGTTTGTGCCCCTGCAGTTAAATTTGCGACGAGAAGGATTAAAACAGGTATCAGTTTTCTATTCATGTTGTTTTTTTTAGTCATTCAATGGTCATTGATAGTCATTTATGGTCATTAGCCGTCACTACGAAGACAATGAATAACCACCTAAGACTTATTTATTCGTTTCTGAAGCCTTTTTAGCAGCTTCTTTTTTAGCATTTACGGAATCGACATATGCTTTGAACAAGGCTTTCCAGTTGCGGCCTTTCGAATTCAGGTATTGTTCCGATTTGGTTTTGTATATCTCGAAAATGGCCGATATCTGTTTCATGCTTTTGTAATCCACAGCCATTTCCCGGGCTTCTTTCAGATAACCCAAAATCTTCGATTCTTCTTCGGCAGTCAGGTCGGGAACAATGGCATGATAACCCTTCATGGTGAATGCAACCTTTCCAATCGTGTACAAATCGAGTATTTTTTCTACCTGTGTTTCGGTTAAATCCTTTCGTAAACCATTCATCAGATCATCGTGCACCGACTTTGGTTTTGCTGAATTGGCAATCATTTCGCGGTCGAGATTCGTCAACGGATTGCCGGTAAATGGATTTATTCCGGCAGGAATAGTAGTGTACGGATGCGAATTATTCCAGTCACGAACGGCTTTCAGATGTTTGAGGATAACCGATCGAACGCGCAATTCTTTTTCATGATCATTCAGTTTCAACGAATCGGTCCACGATTGAGCTTTTCGCTCCAAATCAATATCCGAAGTGATTTTCTGATCAGGAATTTTGTTGAAAAATTTCTCCACTGTCCGGAAATCGCGGATGGCATTGGCTGGCATTTTTTCGCCTTTTTCACCAAAGCTGCACATGGCTTCCCCGGGCTCAACGGTTACCTTGCTTTCGTCGAGCAGTTGCGCATTCAAGCCGAAAACACGGATAAAAAATTGGTAAACTGCCATGCGTTTGCTGACGCCAAAATCGTGTCCTTCGCCCGGTAGATGAACATTGGTAACTTTGTCGCTGGCTTTGTAAAAACCATAAATACGTTGCAAATAAGGGTACTCCAGTTCAGGTACCGATGCAGTCCAGTCTTTATCATCCGAAATTACGCAAAGTGGTTTGGGTGCAAAAGTGGCGATCAGTTCCGCGTTGTTGGTTCCACCGCACGACAAGGAAACCGGCATCCCGCTTTCGCAGGGGCAGCCGCCATCGAAATGCGAAGCAAGACTAACTGTTGGGCAAACGGCAGCAAACCGATCGTCGAGCATGGCTAACTGAACTACTTGTGTTCCTCCGCCCGAACCTCCATTGGCTCCAATTTTTGAGGCATCGATATCGGGTCGCGTCAACATGTAATCGAGAATGGTCAAGCCATTCATTAATTGAATGATCTGCGCCACAGTTGTACGATGGGCCGCATAGGTTACCTGATGTTCCGATTCGCCCCAACCAAACAGGTCGTAGCTCACGCAGACCGCTCCCATACGCGCCAGTGTGGCAAATCGATGTTGCTCGTCGGAGTTATACCGACCATCCTGCCAATGCCCGTTAGGACACAGAATGAGCGCGTGTTTTCCCTTGGTCTGCGGTGCGTAGATTGAACCACAAACAAATAATCCGGGCAAAGTTTCCAGTGCAAAATTCTGAACCGAATAGCCATCGTATTTCCGGAGTGAAGAAAGAACCGGCTTTGGGTTCACCCGCTTTTTCAGAACCGAATCGATTTGCAATTTTTCCCGAAACTCTTTTTTCAGGCAAGCTTTCCGTGCATTCCATTCCGCCGAATCCTTGTAAAGCGCATTCAAGTATGCAAGCATTTTTTTACCGTCTTCAGGAACACGCCGTGGATATTCGTATGCGCGAATTTTGTAAAACCGATCATCCTGTTTCACGAATTTATAATCGAAAAGCACCAACACATTGATTAACGATTCCTCAACCGAATACGGACGAATCCTGAAATCAACAAACGGAACAACTTTCCCCACAGTGTCCACTTCGCATTTTAGCTTTACCTGAAAGCGGGTTTCGATTTCATGAAGCACCCGATGTAGCGGCTTTGAAAACTGGGTTTCGTAAGACTGTGCAGCTAACTGACCAACTGCAAAAAACAAACTGGCAATACTTATGACGAGTTTTCGCATGATTCAAATCCTCATGAATTTTCAGGTTCAGATTTTAATTCAAGGCATTTTGACAAACCAGTTTTGTCAATGATTCTGTCCGGCCAACTTCTTTTCCATCGACCAGGACAACAAGACCCTTGCCGCGCTTGTATTTAGAACCGTCTTTATCCCAGAAAATAGTCAGGATGTGGCCATGATAGCGAACATTATCGAGGCAAAACCAGTTCCATTTTCCCTCCGGAATAAGCGGATTAACCTCAACTGACTGATCAGCACGCGGACGCAAACCAACCAGTCCGGTGATGATTAAATCGTTGAACGTGGAGTGATTGTAGTAACGACTGCGCTCTTCGTCGCCTTTTAGCCAATAGCCGGTAGTTTCGTCGAGGTACTCGCCTATGTACGGGCGTCCGCGTTTATATTGCGACTCGACATACAGTTCCAGTTGACTAAAAAACACCGAATCGGTTACCACAGAAGTCCTACTCTGATTGATCAAGTTGGCCATTCCGGTCAGCGTTTGCGAAGTAGCAAATGGCCAGATCGCGCCATCCCACTCACATTTGCAGCAACCGTGTGTTCGAAATTCAGGATGGCTGCGCTCGGCAGTCGTCAAGCCATAAGGAGCCAGAAAACCTTGTTCTGTTTTTACCTGATTCCAGGCCTGCTCGTGTTGCTTTTCAGGCAAATTGAAATACCATGGAATATATCCGATCTGCTCGCGAACTTTGGCAAACGAACCGTCTTCCCTGACTGTTTCGAAAAACCGACTTTCAGGATTCCAAAGTTTTTCGACAACAAGTTTTCTCAAAGTATCAGCTTTGGCCTGATAGAATGCAACACCTTTTAGATCGCCCGCCAAAGCGCTAATTTTCGACAAAGCCACTGCATTTCCGAACATGTAGCTATTAATTGTCGGACGGGCATTTTTCACCTTTCGTCCGCCACTGATTTGTTCTTCCATGCCATCGCGCACATCGTACTGCCAAAAGAGGCCGTTGGGCAAACGGTTTTCCTTTTCCCATTGTGCATAATCGGCCTTCAGGTCGGGAAGCATGTTGGTTAAATATGCACTGTTTTTATCCACCAGGTATTTCTGGAACAAGGCATCCGGAGTCCAACTACTGAAACGGTGCAGTTTGGCCATCGGCTTTCCATCGTTTCCACGATACCAAACATGCACATACTGATCGAGGTATTTCGGATCGTGCAACCAGCGGGCTTCCATGATGTGGTGCCCCAATGCACAACTAATCAGGTTATATTTATCGGCATACGATCGTTCAACCAAAAACTCGGTAAAAGCATAACCAACAGGTGTTTCCTTGATGTGCTTCCGCAAGGTCCACCAACGGAAATAGAACATTTCCTGAAAATTATCCTGCGGACATTCAAACAGCGGAATGTTCGTTTTCATCCAATCCCAGGCTTCGGAATTGGGAATGGCTTGTACAATATTCTCATCTTCCATCCGGTTGAAATATTCCACATAATGTCGAAAATCATCGGCTTTCAGAATGGATTTGGTTTTGGTTTTTTCGCCGGAAATGACTGACAATGGCAGAGCAATGGTAACAATCAGCAGTCCTGACATTAAAAAAAGATATATTTTTCTGAATCTGAACATGATCATTTATTTCCAGGTTTTTACTGAGCTGATCCACCAATTTGCTTCAGGAAGAGGCTTCCCTTCTTGTTTGATATCAAAATCCTGATCGGTTGGGGTATCCACATTCGGATACCGCCGAACTTCACCGGTTCTGAAAACCAATTGCTGCAAGCTGGCCACCGGCGCAAAAAACAGCCCGTTTCCTACTTTTTTGTCATCGACAAAAACTTCAAAGTAGCGGTTCGAAGTCTGTGCCTCAATTCGCACCTGGTATGTTATGCCCGACTCATATTTCATCAGGTTCCGCATCCGGTAACCGGCCTTGGTTTTCAGCGAGCCATCGGCATCAAAAACCAATCGCATTGCTGCTGCATTCTTTTCGTTTTGAAGTTCAATATGCAGAGCTCCCCGGTCATTTTGCCCGGCTTCAATCCTAAATTCAATCGATATTTTTTCCGAAGCAGGAAACAATCTGCTAGCCATTGCATAATCGAATTCATCCTTATCCTGAATGGAAAGGCATTTTTGGCTGTTGTGATTTTCAACTCCCACTCTCGCCCATGCCGGACTATAAATGTTCCAGTTTTCCAATTCTTTATTGGTGGGTAACTCATTGAAAACATCGTTTACATGTGTTTCAGCCACCGATTTGACCGGAACAGGAATCGACGACACCCAAATATCTTCCTTGTTCTCGCTGTAAGTCACCCACAATTTACCATCGGTAGGCTGACCGTTTCGTTCCTGAATACCGCGAACATATTGCGGTCCATACGATTTATAGCTTCCGCCGTAGCGCATAGTTGGAATTTCACCATTTACGAGCAACAGATTTTTATATTCCAGACCATCGTCGCTCACCGAAATAGCCAACGGCCAGCGAAAATCAGACGGATTATAAACAGTGGCATATTTTCCGTCGGAAGTGCGCTGCCCCCAAATTTTGGCATTGCTGTTCACAAAGCCGGGAGCCCGCTGAGGCCGTGTCCATGTTTTTCCTTGGTCGGTACTGGCGGCTGTCAGTGCGTGTTTCCACAAGCCAATCACGTGTTTATTGGGCAAATGATAATAACAAAATGCTTTGTAGTCGTCTTTCAATGGAATCAGCGAATCGTCGCGATCGGCTTCTTCATTCCACTGCTGCATTTGCAATGGGTCGGCCAACACCTGATTACAGATTTTCACGAACCCCTTGTCGTTGCTTTTGGTGTAAAACGGATAATCGGTGTTTTTCTCATTCCAGCCGTGATTGTATCGAATGAAATAAATTGGCCCGAACGATCCGTCTTTGAAAATCTCACGTACGACGCGACCAATGCCGTTTCCATCGTTGGGGCCATCCTGCGGATTGAGGCAAATTCCGTAGTACCCAAAAGCCAGCAGTCTGCTGTCATCCGAAATATAAAAGCCCATTCGCTGGTGCATTACAGCGTATAAATTTTTAGCAACTGCCGTTTCTCCGGGTTGCGTTGTTCCGTCGGGAACTTTGTACTTCGGAAAAATGACGGCGGGTTTGCTCCAGTTATACCCATCTTTCGAGGTAACCAAAAGGGTTTGTCCGGGTGGAACGTGCTCGCCAACCGAATCGCTCAAATATTCCAGGAAGAACCGATCGTTCCAGTAAGCTAACATTGGTGCATGATTGTAGGTCCAGCCAAAACCATCGGCCATTTCAGGAAACTCGCGATTGGCACGCATCACCTGAATGTTGTGAACCCCCATTGCCGGACTGAGCTGTCCGTGATGATAATCGGGGTTATTCAGCGTTTTGCCAGTATAATGCACTTGTTCCTGAGCGGAAAGGATTTCTACAAAACCCACTATCAGCAAGCTTATTGCAACGAATCTCAATTTTCTCATGCTTCAAATTCCATTTGATTAACGAATAACGATCAACGATTGATGATTTCAGATTTGATCAACATTCCGCAATCGTTAATCGCTAATCTTTAATCGGTTCAACTTTTCAACCACCTTTTTATCCACCATAAAAATAGTGCCGTGCTTGTGGCCTTTGGGCAACGAAACCTGCGACGACACATCTTCAAACTTTTTGAAATCGCGGGTGCGGGAAGCACCGTATTTAAAATCGCCATAGGCATC
>CAYRBM010000036.1:0-38734 GCA_964422425.1 uncultured Odoribacter sp. | reverse complement strand
TTCGTCGCGCACGAAAATAATAATTGGCTCGAACAGGTTCTGCATTCCGCCCGGGGCCTGATTGGTGCGCTGTTTGGCTGATTTGGCAATGCTCAGAAAGACAATCAGGATAACAACAACGCTAACCATAATTCCGGCAACTACTTTGGTAATCGATAGATCAATCGGTACATCGATTACTTCACCTGCTTCGTTTACTTCCACAATTTTCCCTTCGTGTTCACCTTCATGTTCGATGCGGAAACCATTGTAGGTTTCGTGCCCATGATGAAATTTAGAAGACATGAAGACATTCCATCCTTTTTGCTGACTATACAAAATAATCGGAAGGGGAACACTAACATGTGTTTTCCCAAAGGTTGCAATGTGCCATTCAAAAGCATCGGATACGTGTTCGATTACGAATTTTCCGGCCTCAAACTTTTTAGCATGAGACTCGGGCGCCTGAATAGAATCGTTTGCATGGCAGATTCCAGCACTCAGAAAAACTGTAAAAAGAAGAAATAAAACAGATCGTATAATTCGTGTCATTTGATTTTTTCTTTGAATTCTGCCTTCAACAAATATAAAATTAATGATTCAAAATTGTTATCAATCTTTCCAAAAGAATGTTAGCTATTTTACCCGTTTCACTACTTTTGAGTATTCGTAAACCTCAAAAATGGTGTAAATCAGATAAAGCAAAATATAGTTGGCTATAAAAAACCGGGCATTCTCCCGGTCAATCAAAACCAAAATAATGGCAAATGCCAGGTAGATGAACATTTTCAGAAAACTGGCGGCCATGTATTGCGATGTAAATTTAGAACTCGATTTTACGGCAATCTTTAACAAATAAGCATGAACAAGGTTTGTAAGCAGGTAAAAAAAGACTACCGCCACAGGCAATATCGGTAGAAAATAGTTTGCCAGAACAGTCAGGTATAAGGCTGCCCCGATTACGAAAATAATGACTGTCAGAATGGTAGATTTAATTAAAAAGCGTTTCATGTTATGAAGGGTATTGTTTTCGTACTAAAGAAAATAATTGAAAAAAGCTTATATAAATTTTCGGATTGCCTGGTAAACTGCAGCAATAACTGACAAAATCATTAGCCCAAGTGTGAATGCCGGAAAATTCAGGTTTAGCCACTGATCAATTTTTACCCCAATCCAGGTGCCAAGTCCCATAATCACGATCATTTCGAAAGCAAGGCTGGAGTACCGTATAAAATCATCGAGCTGCCTTTTGGGCTTATGATTTTTTGGTAAAATCATAAGTCGGTCGATTCTTCTCTCATGGCACAGGTTCCGGCAAAATATGCACCGGGTTCAATGGATAATTTGCCTGTAACTATATCGCCTGAAACGGCAGAAGAGGCTTTAAGCGAAAGTATTTCAGAAATAAACAGTTTGCCATTGATGCTTCCGGCAATTTCGCAACTTTTGCATTTGATGTCACCGTCAATCTTTCCGGAAGCGCCAACAACCAACCGGCCCTTTGTTTCAATGTTTCCGGTTAGCTCGCCATCAATGCGGATATCGCCATCCGATTGAATATTTCCGGTAATGAGCGTTCCTTTCGCAATCAGGTTAATCACCTGAGGGTTGATTTCGTGGTTTTCTTTTGCCATTGTTCTTCAGTTTTTTTGAAAGAACTCCAAATATACTAAAGCAAACCCAAGAAATTTCAAAATTAAACCGATTAATTGGTCGGCGAAAAACAAAGAACGTGCTTCCCGGCAGGGAAACACGTTCTTTTATAGCTCAAAATAAGTTTAAACAGCTTAATTAAAATGATAAAGGAAGGTCATAATTCCTTCGAAAGCCGGTTTGCGATTTCCTTCGATTTCCATGGTTACGTCGAGTTGAATTTTAGTAATTCCTCTCAGATTAGTTGCTGAGCGGAGAACTACTTTGGTTCTTACCCTACTGTTGACCAAGACGGGTTGATTAAATTTAAAGCTTTCAATTCCGTAGTTAACCAGCATCTTGATGTTTTCAACCTGAATAATCTGATCCCACATGTAGGGTAAAAGAGAAAGAGTAAGGTATCCATGTGCAATGGTGGTTCCAAAAGCTCCTTCAGTTTTTGCCCGCTCTTCATCAACATGAATCCATTGATGATCGAAAGTAGCATCAGCAAATTTATTGATCTGCTCCTGAGTGACAGTCAAATATTCGGAAATACCGAGTTGTTGCCCAACGTGCTTTTCAAATTCTTCGTGACTTCTGATGATCAATTTTCCCATAGCAGGTTTTTTTAGTAGTAATTTACAGATTATTTGGGATCATAGGCCCACCTCAGGTAGATACTCCCCCAGGTGAATCCGGCTCCGAAAGCAGCGAGGATAACTTTATCACCTTTTTTTAGCTGATTTTCGTAGTCGTATAAGCAAAGCGGTATCGTGGCGGCTGTTGTATTCCCATAATTCTGAATGTTGACCATAACCCGTTCTTTGTCTATTCCCATCCTGCGGCCAACTGCATCAATAATTCGCATGTTGGCCTGATGAGGCACAAACCATGCTAAATCATCACCAGTAATCCCGTGTTTTTGCATCATTTCAACGGCAACATCGGCCATATTCGAAACGGCAAATTTAAAAACAGTCTGTCCTTCCTGATAAACGAAATGCTCATCATTATAAACGGTTTCGTTGGAAGCAGGGCGCAATGAACCTCCACTTTTTATTTGGAGATACTGACTTCCTGAACCGTCAACCCGGTTAATATGATCTATTACTCCCAAATCTTCAGTGGTTGGTTCAAGCAAAACAGCTGCAGCTCCATCACCAAACAAAGGACAAGTTGTGCGGTCTTTATAATTGGTGATTGACGACATCATATCGGCTCCAAGGACAATTACTTTTTTGTACTGGCCACTTTCAATAAATTTTGAACCAGTTGTCAAAGCATAGACAAAACCCGAACAAGCTGCAGTAAGATCAAAACTCCAGGCATTGACCAGCCCTGCTTTGTGACAAATAATGTTGGCTGCGGCGGGCAATGGGCTGTCGGCAGTTATGGTAGCACAAATTAATAATTCAATTTCTTCAGGATTAGTTCCTGTTTTTTCTAACAGTTGTTTTATTGCTGCTGCTCCCATATCGGAGGTTGCCAAACCTTCTTCTCTTAATATTCGGCGTTCTTTAATGCCGATACGCTGCATAATCCATTCGTCGGAGGTTTCAACCATGGTGCTTAAATCTTCATTCGTTAAGCGGTACTCCGGAAGAAATGCTCCAACACCTGTAATTGCAGCATGTATTTTATTCATAAATCGAAAATTTAAATCAAATATTTTCACCCCGATAATTCCTGAGAACATCGGAATACCTTATTTAAACGTAAAATCTGGAAATTAAAAATTGCGGCGCAAGATAGAATGAAAAAACCGAATACCAAAGAAAAATTCGGCAAAAAAATCGCCTAACTCCTTTTGAAACAATTAATTAAATTGTTCGAATATTAAAACAAGGAGGGTATAAAAAGATCAGAAGAGCGCCAGCTCTTCTGATCATAATGGAGTAGTTATTAAACTGTAACGTCTTTTTCGATTGCCAGTTTTCCTCTGTAATATCCACATTCCGGACATACAGTGTGATATTTAACTGTCGTACCACAATTTGAGCATGAAGCCAGTGTTGCAGGCGTAGCTTTGTAGTGAGTTCTTCTTTTGTCTCTGCGGGTTTTTGATACCCTGTGTTTTGGATGTGCCATCTTAACTTACCTTTATTCGTTATCTAATAATTTTTTTAAATCTTTCCAGACAGGGTTTGTTTCCTTATCCTCTCTGACAATGTATTTGTTCAGTTTTTCAATCATTAACGGATCACATGTTGTGTTGCCGTTTTCATCGTCAGGATGAACTTTCTTGATTGGAACAGCTAAACAAATAAACTCGTAAATCAGTTGAGCAACGTTCAACTGATAATCATTTTGACTAACCCAAATAACATCGTCACCTTCGCTGAATTCTTTTTCGCCAAATTTGACAAAAACCCGCTCGTGACTTTCAATGGGTTGATCGTACATTTCGAGGCAACGGTCGCATTGCACTTGAACTGTTCCCTTCAGATCAAACCAAAGGATCATCAGAGAGCTTTGCTTTTCAAGAGTTAAGCGCACGGTTACCTTACCTTCATCAACAACGCCCCCATCATATTCCGCAAGAAACTTGCCGTCTATTTCGTAGTCAAAGGTATGTTTGCCTTGCGCAAGTCCTTTGAATGCAATGTTATAGAATGATTGAATGCTCATTGCCTGAAAAAGTTTTGCAAAAGTATAAAAAATATGGAAACGCAAAAAATATATTGATTTTTTTAACAGCCTATCGTTTTATACTATGTTTCTTGATTCAAAGTGTTGTTTTTCAATTTTTTAAAATCAAGATGGGTTGTTAATAAATTATCTACGGTTGAGAATAATCCGGAATGTGGAACCTTTATTGATTTCGGATTGCTTCAGAAAAATTTTCCCTTTATGATAATTTTCTACAATGCGTTTTGCCAGCGAGAGTCCCAGTCCCCAGCCTCTTTTCTTGGTGGTAAATCCGGGTTGAAATACGGTTTTAAAATAAGCTTTCGAAATTCCTTTGCCGGTATCGGTCACGTCAATGATTAACTGTTCGTTTTTTTCAACCATTGTAATCAGAATAGTTCCGTTACTATTCATTGCGTCGATCGCATTTTTGCACAAATTTTCAATTACCCAGGTAAATAAAGATGCGTTAAGCGGAGCTTCATACTTGCGTTGTTGATCGAATTCCAACAGGTATTTTACTTTTCCTGAAGATCGGGTCCTGAGGTATTCAACCGTCGTACGGATCGTTTCAGAAACATCGGTAGAAACCAATTCCGGAATAGACCCGATTTTGGAGAAACGCTCGGTGATTTTTTGCAGACGCTGCGTATCCTTCTCAAATTCACGAATCAGGCTTTCGTCGATATTTTGCATTTTCAGCAACTCTACCCAGGCCATGAGTGACGAAATTGGCGTACCAAGTTGGTGTGCTGTTTCTTTCGACATACCGACCCAAACCTGATTTTGTTCGGCATTGCGCGATGAGCTGAATGCCAGATACGCTACAAGAATGAAAAGAAAAATGACCGCAAACTGAATTAGCGGGTAGTACTTCAGGTTTTCCAGCAAAACCGAGTCGCGATAATACAGGTATTGAATTTCGGTTTCGCTTACTGAAATAATGATAGGTTCGTTTTCTTCTTTCATTTTTCGCAAAACCCTCTTCAGTACTTTATCTTTATTGTCCTCTGTAAAATCGATATTTTTTGTTTCAAGAATATTTCCCACACTGTCGGTTGTGATGATTGGAATAGTGGTATTTCGATTTAGAATATCGACAAGAAAAGTGATGTCAAGATTTGCATTGATGTCGGAACTGGCCAGCTTTTGCGTTGCTGCTGCCCAAAGTTCAACATTCTTTCGTTCTTCGACAGCCATTTTTTTAACCAGCCAATTGGTATAAAAAAAAGAACCTACCCCAATGGCAACTGCCAAAAGGAGCAATAATATTTTCCAGCGTCGTTTTTTAAAGTAAAATTCCAAGGTGAGCGTGTTTTAATGTATGCCACATAAACGCACCAATAGCTTAAAAAGTATTCCAAAGCACTTATTATTCAGCCATAAAGGCTTTCAGTGTTCGATAAATTCCCTGCTGATCGAGTCCGTAATCGCGATATAATTCTTCAGTGGTTCCGTGATCAATAAATTTATCAGGTATTCCAATCCGTTTCAGATCAACACAATATTTGTGATCTGACATAAACTCGCCAATGGCACTGCCAAAACCACCCTGAAGTACGCCATCTTCAATGGTTACTACTTTTTTGTATGTCCGGAAAATGCTATGGAGTGAAACTTCATCCAATGGCTTAACAAATCTCATATCGAAGTGTGCTGCGTAAATACCGTCTTTGAGTAACATTTTAACTGCTCTTCCGGCAGGGATTCCGATTGCACCAATGGTCAAAAGGGCAAAATCAGAACCTTCTGAAAGTTGCCGGCTTTTGCCTAAAGGGATAGCTTGCATAGGCTGACGCCAGTCGATGATACATCCGCATCCACGTGGATAACGGATAGAGAATGGGCCATGATTTTCGTTTTGGGCAGTAAACATCATGTTGCGCAGTTCCAGCTCGTCCATCGGCGCAGAAACAATCATATTGGGTATTGAACGCATGTAAGCCAGATCAAATACGCCGTGATGGGTAGCTCCGTCAGCACCAACTAATCCTCCGCGATCGAGACAAAAAACGACCTGAAGATTTTGCAGGGCTACATCATGAATCACCTGATCATAAGCCCGCTGCATGAAAGTTGAGTATATATTACAGAATGGAAGCATACCCTGAATAGCCAATCCTGCCGAGAAGGTTACAGCATGTTGTTCGGCAATGCCCACATCAAAAGTCCGGTGCGGCATTTTTTCCATCATGAGGTTTAGCGAGCAGCCTGTCGGCATAGCCGGGGTAATGGCCACAATTCGTTCATTCATTTCGGCTAGTTCAATAATGGTGTGCCCAAACACGTTTTGGAATTTCGGCGGTTTGTTTACTGCACATTCACAATCGAGTAATTCTCCGGTTAGCTTATCGAATTTTCCGGGAGCGTGGTATTCTGTCTGTCTCAGCTCGGCTTGTTTAAAACCTTTTCCCTTTTTTGTAATGACGTGCAGAAGTTTCGGCCCCTCTATATTGCTGAGGCTTTCCAAAACTTCAGCAAGGTAAACTACATCGTGACCGTCAACAGGGCCAAAATAGCGTATCCCAAGTCCCTCGAAAAGGTTGGATTGTTTGAGCAGCATACTTTTAATGGCATTCTCGGTTTTTTGAACCAAACGACGAGCTTTAGGGCCACATCCGTTAAGTTTTCCGAGGCCATCCCAAATGTCTTTTTTTAGCTTGTTGTAAGTTTGCGATTTTGAAATATTGAGCAGGTAATTGCTCATACCTCCAACATTAGGGTCGATAGCCATGTTGTTGTCGTTCAAAATGACCAGCAAATTTGATTTGTTGACTGCTGCATTATTCAGTCCTTCAAATGCCATTCCTCCGGTCATTGCTCCATCGCCAATAATTGCCACAATTTTGCGGTTTTCTTCTCCCTTTAGTTGTGATGCGACTGCCATACCCAAGGCTGCTGAAATAGAAGTACTGGAGTGCCCCACACCAAATGTGTCGTAAATACTTTCGGAAGGTTTTGGAAAACCGCTGATCCCTTTATATTTTCGATTAGTATGGAAAACATCTTTTCTTCCTGTCAATATTTTATGTCCGTAGGCCTGATGGCCAACATCCCAAATCAGTAAATCGTATGGAGTTTTAAATACATAGTGAAGTGCAACAGTGAGTTCAACAACCCCAAGGCTGGCACCAAAATGACCAGGGTTGTTCGAAACCTCGTCAATAATAAAATTCCTGAGTTCATTGCAAACCTGTGGTAACTGGTCAACTTTTAGCTTCCTGAGTTCCGAAGGATCTGTAATCTGATCAAGCAGGCTTCCCGTATTTTCAACCATCAATGCTTAAATTTTAAATTCAAATATACAACTTATGGCCAGTTAAAAGTACAAAGTCAAAAGCCAAAAGTTCACACACCATATTGCCATTTCCGGTGTTGCCGGAAACCATGCAAAGTTCTATATTTAACCAACTAAAAACGCAAGCCATGAATAAATTCTTGTTTCTTTCGCTTCTTTTTCTGGTTACATCCTGTGTTTCATCGAAAAAATATAATGAGTTGACCAGAAATTTTCAGGATTCAGAAAGCACAGTTCAGTCGCTTAATGCACAGAATCAAGCACTGAAAATTCAGCAAACTGAATTACAAAGTCGTTTCGATCAGCTCCAAAAAGAAAAAACTGAGTTGGCAGCTAAATTTGAAGAAACTTCGCAGATGCTGGAACGTTCAAAACTCAGTAATGAAAAACTTACCAAAGCAAACAATGAACTTGAAAGCCAACTTGAAAGTTTGAAGGCAGGTAGTTCAGAAGAAATTTCACGGCTGATGGATAAGTTACAACAGGCTCAAAGTGATCTGCAAAAAAGGGAAGATAACCTGAAACAAGCTCAAAGTGAACTCGAACAGCGCAGTGTAAGACTTCAGGAGCTGGAAAACGCCCTTCGAGAAAAAGATGAGGCTGTGAAACAACTTCGGCAAAAAGTGATGGATGCTTTGCTGGGCTTCAATAATAAGGGACTGACTATCCAGGAAAAAAATGGCAAGGTCTATGTTTCGCTCGACGAACAATTACTTTTCAAAACAGGGCAATGGGAAGTTGATCCGAAAGGGCAGCAGGCTCTTTTGAATCTGGCGGAAGTGTTGGCACAGAATCCAGATATCAATGTATTGGTTGAAGGTCATACCGATGATGTTCCGATGCGGGGCACGGGTCAGGTTAAAGATAATTGGGATTTGAGTGTGATGAGGGCAACTGCCGTGACAAGAGTATTACTGAAGAACAAAACGGTTGATCCCCGAAGAATTACTTCGGCCGGAAGAGGTGAATTTTTTCCGATTGATGAAGCAAAAACACAGGAAGCACGACAAAAAAATCGTCGCACTGAAATTATTCTAACTCCTCGTCTGGATGAAATTTTCAGAATTCTGGAAAGTAATTAAAGCCTGATGATTCGCCTGATTCGTTTGTGAAATCCAATAATTTCTTTGTATCCTGTTTGGGTCAGCAGATCGACAGCGGTTTCATAGTGCCTTGCAATTTGAGAGGCGCTGTGCGCATCTGAACTAAGCGTTACCGGAACCTGATAACGATAACACATTTCAAGCAATTTACTTCCAGGTGTAAACTCTGCACAGGGGCGATCCATTCCCCCGGTATTTAACTCAACAACCAGGTTATTGGCTTTGATAACCTGGATTGTTTCTTCAAATAATCCATCCTGATTGGTTTCAGGATAGATTCTGAATTTTTTGATGATGTCGAGGTGACCAATAACATCAAAAAGACCCGATTGTGCAGTTTGTCTGATGAGTGAAAAATATTTTTCGTAGAGCTTATCGTTCGTCCATTTGCCATACAACGACTGGTCGGTATCAAAGTTCCAGTCGCCAATAAAATGAACTGACCCGATGACATAGTCCAGTGGAATTTCGTCGATCAGTTTCTTTATTTCGGTTTCGTGCCCCGGAAGGTAATCAACTTCTATTCCATACCTGATTTTAATCTGATTGCTGTATTTTTCTTTTAGGGTGAGTATCTGGCCGGTCATTACCGGAATATCTTCCAGTCTGATGGCCCAGTCAACAGGTTTCAGGCAAACATGATCACTAAATCCGATTTCATCCAATCCTTTGGCAATGGCCATTTTGACCATTTCTTCGTAAGAGTCCTTTCCGTCAGAAAGGATTGAGTGCATGTGGTAATCAACCATTCCGAGCATAAACTACTTGATTACTTTTATTTTGATATTTCTGAATTGGGCTAAACCACCATGATCCTGCAGGCCTATGTGTCCTTTTTGTGCCATGCCGTAATAAGGGTAATCTTTCCATTTGCCTTTTTCTTTCCGCCGGTTCCAGTCGGCATCCCAAAGTTGGTAATCGACAACTTTTACACCGTTCAGAAAATGTTGCACGTGCGGGCCATTTACAATAATTTGGGCCTGATTCCATTCATTCAAATTCCTGACAACTGCATTTCGCGGGGCATGCATTCCATAATTTGCGCCAGAATATTGATCATCATTCAATTTATCCGGCCATCCTTTGTCGTCGAGTAGCTGGTATTCCAGCCCCGATTCGTAGATTGCCTTACCAATTTTTTCATTCACGTGAAAGAAAATTCCACTATTACTTTGGGCCGCGATTTTCCATTCAAGACTCAGTTCGAAATTTTGAAATTTCTCGCGGGTAATAATATCTCCGCCATGATCACTTCCAATGCCTGAATTATTCAAAACTCCGTCAATTACTTTCCAGCCGGTTATTTCCTTTCCCTGAAATGTTTTCCATCCGTTTAGATTTTTGCCATTAAATAAAAGCTGCCATCCTTCTTTTTTTTCTTTCTCGGTCAACGAGTTGATAGGCTGGGGCTGAGAATAGGAAATCAGATTGGAGAATGCTGAAAGGATCAAAAGAAGGATTACTGTTCTCATATTTAAATAAAAATACGGTTAGTTTCTGTTGAATAGGCAGCATAAAATTAACCCGAATATTTGAGTAATAAAAATGCAAATTTAGGTTGAAAAATAGCCTTCTGAAATTTTGATTTGAATATGGTTCAATCTTTTCTTCCTGAATCTTTGCTAAAAAGCAAAAAGGCTGTCCTCAAATTTTACTTTCAGAACAGCCCCTTTATCAGTGCCATTTTTGAGGGCTGATTATTTCTTCTTTTTGCGAATGACATAGAAGGCGACAGCGCCAACAACAACTACACCACCAATAAGAGCGTAAGTAGTGGTATTTGAAGAAGATTCAGTTGCTTCCTCTTCGTAGAAAGTTGGTTCCATATTGTCAATCGAAATAGTATCTTTTGGCTCTTCTGCAAGTTGTGCAGAGTCTTGGGCAGCAGTAGCATCCTGAGCTGAAACGTTCATTCCACCCATCATCATCAGGCCGAATATGGCCAACATCATCATCTTTTTCATTTTTATCAATTTTAAAGAGTTATTTTAATTTTTCAATCATTTTTTCGTATTTGTCCGCCCTTGTCGGATCGGTTTTACGGTAGGTATCAGCCAGCGCCTGAAGTGCCGGTTTGTACCTCGGATTCATTTTCAAACAATCTTTTAGAACTTTACGGGCCATTTCAACATTAGTTTCAGCATAAATTGCTGCCAGTTTTGTGTAAGCACCAAAGTATTTCCGATTTACTTGCGTAACTCTTTCATACATTTGAATAGCCTTGGCTGTATCCCCTTTTTGTAAAGCCCAGTCGCCTTCCAAAGCAAGCCCCTGTTCGAAATCAGGATTAATCAACATACATTTTTCAAGAGCTTTTTGTGCTTCAGTCCAATTTCCTGATTTGTGCAAAGCGACTGCAAATTTATAACAGATCCATTCATTTTGAGAGTCGAGAGAGGCTGCTTTTTGAAATAACAACGCAGATTTAATGTAATCTCCCTTTTCAAACTCCTGAAAACCTGCCAGATCATCTTTAGTAACCCGTTCAATCACTGCGCAAACCGGAATTCCGTCAACTTCAACCGTATGAATGGTATTAGCAGGCGGCCACATCCCATGAGTGAGCAATGATGGTGAAATGTAACTGTTGGCTACAATCGCATAATCCCAATTATACATGCTTCGGTCCTGATACGGAAAATAAATAAACCTGGTATTCTTATCGTTCCTGAAATACCATTGAATGGGAAAATTTCCGCCTACAGTAACCAAAGAATTATTCGGTTTTTGTTCCAGATATTCCCGGAGCCAATCAGCTCCGCTCCTCATGGTATGGTAATAATAGTCAGTTTCATATTTCCCGGGTACTCCGTTCAAACCACCCGTAAGCTGATTGTAATACAGGTAGTAATATGGATGACCGGAAGCCATAAATTTTACCGGATGCACGATTAAGACCAACAAAGCCAAAATTGCCCCTATCCGGATTACTTTTTGCTTAAATCGAATCAGCAAAGAATGAAATCCAAGGGCTGAAATAAGTATGATTCCGGGGTAGATGAACAGGAAATGCCTCCACGATCCGTATAGATTTGATTGTTTCAGAATGACAAATACCATCGGGAAGAGAATGGTAAATGCAACAATGGCAAGTTGAAATTGATGGGTTACCGCATAATTTTTGATTTTCAGGAAGAAGGCTAAAATTCCGGCAAAGACGATCAACGGAATGGTTATGAGCATATATTTGGGCAGGTAATACCATGGAAGAAAATCAGACCATTCAAACCGACCTTCAAAAATTTGTCTGACAGTCGTTGGAAAATGGGTCATTACCTGATACGATTTCCAGGGATTTATCAACGGATTTTGCAGTGCATACGGCCATGTTATTAGTCCGGCAAAATAGGCAGCTAATACAACTACACCATAAATGACTATTCTTTGCTTAAACTGGTTAATTCCCGAATGGTTTTTGTTCCAGGCATCGAATCCCAGCTTAAGGAGAACAAAAAAACCAAAATAAAAGATTGATAAAAGGCCTCCAGGCCTGATGCCAAATGAGAAGCCCATGCTCAGGATTAGCCAGACAATTGTTTGGAGTGAGGGTTTAGATTCAGAAAAAATGAGCTTTACTGAAAAGTATAAACTTGCGATATAAGCTAAAGCAAACGGAATGTCTTTCAGGTTGTTTTGGGAATGACCCAAAAAAGTGGGAGATACGGCAAACAGCAACAAAACCAACAGTGCAGCTCCATAACCTGCCAAATGAGCAGCAAACAAAGCGGTTACCAGGATGGTAAGCCAGCCTGCAAAACTACACATCAGATGCCTGAATCCGTAAATGTCATCAATACCAAACCATTTAATCAGGAAAGTAACCAAATTGTCGAAGGCTTGTCCGTAATACTGGAGATGGGTTTTTGGGGTATGAAGCGACGAAGTATCGGTGCCCATGGTTGCGAAATAGTTGTAAACCATTTCTGAATGTTTATAATGAACCTCCTCGTCACCCGATATTCCGGCATCCTGGCTCACCCAAAGCATGAAAGCGAGCATGAACAGGGAAAGCGTATAAAAAATGATCTTTAGTTTTCTTTCAACCATTATTCCGATTCGGCATCGTAAAATTTCTTAACCAGGTAAATGGGGCGGTTTTGCGATTCTTTGTAAATGCGGTAAACATATTCGCCTACCACACCCAGAAAAATCAGCTGAATTGATCCCAGAAAATAAATACTCAGAACTGTTGAGGACCAGCCGAACAAAGCATATCCCATTGATTTTGCAATGAGTGCATAAATTCCGGCACACATGAAAACGAAAGTTCCGAGTGAACCAAGGAAAAGGCAAAGCCTGATTGGAAATTTCGAAAATGAAAAAATGGCATCGGTGCCTAAAAGAATGAGTTTCCCCAGGGTCATTTTGGGCTCGCCTTTATACCGTTCGTCGCGGATGTATTCGATGTAACCATGTCTGAATCCGATAAACGACCTCATGCCGGGAAGGTACCGAATGGATTCCTTCATTTGAAGGAGAGCGTTAACCGCAGCGCGGTTCATCATGGAGAAGTTGCCCGAATTCTCCATTTCTTCAATTCCGGCTATTTTCCTGAAAAAAAGATGAAAAAGATTGGTTGCAAGCCGAAGGCGCTTTCCTTTGCGTCCTTTTCTTTTTCCGCTTACAATGTCGAAACCTCCGCTCGTGAGTTTTTGGTACATTTCACCAAGCAATTCCGGCGGATCCTGCAAATCGCCATCCATCATGGCCACATAATTTCCCAAAGCCATTTCAAGTCCGGCTGTAAATGCAGCCTGATGACCAAAATTTCGCGACAAATCAACAATCTTAACCCGGTTATATCGCTTTCTTACATCAATCAGTTTTTGCAAGGTTGAGTCGGTACTTCCGTCGTTAACGAATAGAATCTCGTAATTGGAAGTAAATGATTCAACTGCCCTGACAGATCGAAGTGCAAGCTCATCAATCAGACTTTCTTCGTTATATACCGGTATGATCAGTGAAAACATAGGTCTCTGAATTTGCAATTAAACTCTTAAATCTACACATAAATCAGATGAAAGAGCAAAAGAACAGGGTTAATCAGGGGTTAAAGATACAGATTTTCAGTTTCCTTCGATGCTGAAAGAAATGATGGTTTGATTGGACGCATAAAAGACTGCCGGTTAGGGAACATTGGGTTCCTTCGCCGGCAGTTTTGTTGGTTGGTTTAGATTTGATCCCGATTTTCAGGATGAAAAAGCTATTGACGATTCAGACTTAAACTAAATCGTCGGAATTTTCCAAGGAGACCGGAAGTCCCTCATTAGCATTTTGCTTGCTGCTGAGTTGTTTCTGATTTGTTCTTTATCCGGATCCCATTGAATTTTTTGTTTCGTGGTCATGGCAATTTCGCCCAGCAAGCCAACCGATATTGACCGGTGAGCTACTTCAACCGGAGTAATGGTTTCTTTGCGCGAACGGATACATTCCAGGAAGTTGCCAAAGTGATCTTTGCTCTGGTAGAGCGGTTTTTTATTTGGTCCTAGTTCTTCGGTAAGTAATTCGGGCTTTGAAGCAGTTAATTTATCGCCGCGGTCAACATGGATCCAACCGTTCTCTCCATACCAGGTTACACCCATTCCGTGAGGCAGTCGCGATGAATTGGCAACGCGGATAACGACTCCTGATTTGTATTTGCAGTTGAAATCATACTCCATTGGAACATTGTATAACTCGCCTGCAGGAGGATAAACGCCTTCTCCGGAAACTTCAATCGGGCCGGTACGGTCGAGGCCAAGTCCCCAATGGGCAATATCAATGTGGTGGCCTGCCCAGTCGGTAAGCTGTCCTCCTGAATAATCCAGGATCCAGCGCCAGTTCCAGTGACAAACACCGCGGTATTCAACTTTTGGAGCTGAACCTAACCAAAAATCCCAATCGAGTTCTGCTGGAACTGGTTTAACAGCCGGCATTCCAATCAGTTTTGCGGCGTTTGGCAAGCCTACTTCAACGCGATCAATTTTTCCAATTCTTCCGTTGAACACAAGTTCGGCAGCCTTGTGAAAATGTGACTGAGAGCGCTGCCAGCTTCCGGTTTGCCAGATGATTTTATTTTTCTGAACAGCTTTTACAATTTGCTGACCTTCGCCAATGGTGCGTGCCAGTGGTTTTTCACCGTAGATATCAAGCTTCTTATTTGCTGCAGCAATGTAGGTTAGGCTATGCCAGTGGTCGGGAACTGAAATACAAACAGCATCGAGCTTTTCTTTCTCCAAAAACTCACGATAGTCTTTATATTTTCGGCAGTCCTCATTTTTATAATACTGATTCACAATGGCAGATGCTTTATCAAGGTGCCCTGAATCTACATCGCACATTGAAACCCATTGTACTTCTTTAAATTTCAGGAAGTTTTTCATGTTGCTGGTCCCCTGTGATCCAACTCCAATTGATCCCATCACAATACGGTCGCTTGGAGAAAGCATACCACCCATTCCCATTGCTGATGATGGAATAATGTGAGGCAAAACAATTGTTCCGGCTACTGCCGAAAGGGAATTCCGTAGAAATGACCTGCGTGAGCTTTTGTTTTCCATTGTTATTTAGTATTAGTTTAGTTTTGAGTTTAGTTAGGCTTTATGCACAGTTCCCGGTATTGGAACTTCAAAAGGCATGTCAACGGGACCAAAAGCAATTTCCTTTGGTCCTAAATCCATGTCCGATTTGTAAATTTCTTCCCAGGTAACTTTTTTACCGGTATAGGCGGCTGTTCGTCCCATTATAGCGGTCAGGGTTGAAATAGCTGTTTCTTCGGCCTGGTTTACGTATTCGCCTGTACGAATGGCATACACGAGGTGCATGTGTTCCTGAACGTAAGGCGGAATCTTCAGCTTATTGGTTTCATTGCCATTCTCATCTTTCGGATATTCAAATTTCCATTTAACGGTTCCGTCCATGTTCCAAATGGTGTTTTGGCAATTGGTGTAGCCTTCGGTTCCCATGATGAATTCTCCGGTTCCATTGGCACAATTGTCGATTTGACGACACATACTGTGCGAGAATACTCCTTGGCCGTAATCAAAATCAATGCTGAAATAGTCGTATTGATCGCCTGTTAAGCGGCGGGCACGTCCACCATAACCAATGGCACTTTCAGGCTGACGCCCCAAAAACCAGTTAATAATATCGATGTTGTGAACATGGGTGTCGAGAATGTGGTCGCCGCAAAGCCAGCAAAAGTTATTCCAGTTGCGGATCATATAAGTCATGTCATCCCAGCCTTCTTCCCGTGTGCGGAACCAAACATGGTTCTGGTTCCAGAATGCACGTGCAGCAACTGGTTTACCAATTGCTCCGTTGGCAACCTGCTTAAAGGTTTCAATGTAATCTTCCTGGTGACGGCGTTGTGTTCCGGTTACTACATTTAGTCCAACAGCCTGTGCTTTTTTGGCACTGGCAATTACCGACCTGATACCAACAGGATCAACCGCTACCGGTTTTTCCATGAAAACATGTTTGTTTTGCAGAACAGCTTCCTTAAAATGATCGGGTCTGAATTGTGGGGGTGTGGCCAGAATGACGACGTCCACTTCAGGTAAAGCCATCAATTTCTTATATCCGTCGAATCCGTCGAAACAGTTTTCAGCCGGAATTTCCATTTTGAGTTTGGCAAACCGTTCACGGCAGGCATCCATTTTATCCTGAAATACATCTGCCAAAGCAATAATCTGGAGGTCGGGTCCGCAGCTTATAAAATTCATGGCAGCTCCGGTTCCCCGGTTCCCCGTTCCAATAAGGCCGGCACGAAGCTTTTTCCCTTTTGGTGCGGCTTTCAGAATTGGAGGCAGGCCCAATGCTTTATTGTCCAGTTCTTTTTTACATCCCGTAATCATGGCTCCTGCACTAATGAGCCCGATGCTTGCCAGTGCAGTCGATTCAAGGAATCTTCTTCGGTTTAGTCCGTTGTTATTCTTTTCCATGGGAGTATAATTACGCTATTTAATGTTTTCGTCAACTTCACACACTACGCGAAATCCGATATCAACACAATCGGAATACCACCAAACACTTTTTGGCATTTGAGGGTCGGTTACCAGCCAGGCTTTGGTTTTGGTAAAGTCACGGGCCGCCGAACGAACATCCTTCGCATCGCTCTTAAATGATCCGCCGCGGATTACGTGTTCTTTGCCTTTCTTAGGTCCTTTGGGGTCAATCACCAATTTTTTATAAGCCTGATAGGTGGTTGGAGAGTACCAGTCGGAACAGAATTCATAAACGTTACCCAGCATGTTTTTTAGTCCAAAAGGATTTTCCCTGACGGAGCCAGGTTCCAGCGTTTGTGACATGCTGTTTTCTTTATAGGCTACATACCTGGCAATAACTGTGGTATCGCGCCCAAGAATTTTCTTGAAAAATCCTTCTGAAGTATAATCTTTTGGGCTTCCTTCAAAGAAGTAGGGGGTTTTGGTACCACCACGGGCGGCATATTCCCATTCGGCTTCGGTTGGTAGGCGGTATTTTTTGCCGGTCACTTTTGAGAGCCACATACAATAGGTATTTGCTGCTTTCCACGACATAGTTATAGCTGGCCGCGATCCTTTTCCCCATCCTTGGTCGGGTGCTCCCCAAGGAGGAGTTGGTCCCGAAATGGCATCTACGTTTTCAGTTTCTTCAGCCTCTTTTCTCCCTTGAGAGGAGGTGGCCTTAAAAAATTCGAGGTACTCGTCCCAGCTTACTTCAATTTTAGCCATGAAGAAACGCGATACCTTAACCGGGTGTGCCGGTCCTTCATCTGCTTTACGCATTGGTTCTTTTTTGGGACTACCCATGATGAATTCACCTCCCGGAACAGCAATCATCTCAAATGAGACACTGGTGCCAGGAATCTTTTCCGTAAAATTTTCAAATTTAGTTACCGGAGTAGCTTCAGTATATATTTCAGCATTCTGGCTCCCGTTACTTCCAAAATTTTTATCATGCTCATGCTTAAAGTTCGGATCGTAGTGACCAACATTAAGGTGGCAATTCAGACAACTGACGTCCGTTTTACTGGTCAGAAAGCTCAGGTGAGCATTTTCTCCTTCCACAGACAGTGTTTTAGGGAAAAGATTGGCGTGACATTTTACGCAGGATTCGGTATAGACAAATTTTTTGGCTGCGTCCAGCTTTCTTTTGGCAGCCCAGTTAAAATCAGCTGAATCTTTGAACAAATAGCCATATAAATCCTTAGCTCCATGTTTAGCTTTGGCGAATAGCATTCCGTGTCCTTTGGGTGGCAGATGACATTCGGTACAGTGCACAACTACTCCTGCCTGATTGTCGTAGTGTTTAGAAAGTTTCCAGCTTTGCTCTGCATGAGGATGAACATGACACGACATGCAGTATTCATCAGTGGAAGTATATCTCACAGCTTTGGTTGCCAGGAGTGTAAAAAGCAAACCTGCAATTAGCCCCACACTAATGATCCAAAGGAAAGCGCTTTTGCCGGTAAACAGGTTGTAAACAGATTTGAAAATCTTCATAACACGATTAACTTGAATGATCGACTTGGAATTATACAAAAATGGATACTAAAAAAAACGCTATTCAAAGCTAATGCTGGTCAATTAGCAGGGTTTTAGCTGAGGTTTACAGACGGGTTAATGATGGGTTAATTATGGGTTAAAATTAAACCATTTTAGATTAACACAGAATTAAAAAACTACTGAAAATCAGTTGAATTTTGTGATAAATTAAAAATTAACCCTGCTAAAAAACATGTTTGATCAATTTGAGATTAGTTCTTCGAATTTTCCTGTAAATTTTTCTCCGTACATTTCTTCATAAAGAGCACAAAAACGATCAAAAGTAAATTTGGCAAGGTTGTAGTTGTTTTGTTTGATAAGTGCTTTCAGTTTAAAAGCAAGTGCTTGATCATTAACAGGATCAGTAATAAGAATCCGGTCGGTTAGTTTCATTATTAGTTCAGTGTCCTTCTCTATCGTTAGCTCACTGATAAATTTCAGAAGGATGTCAACAATATTGTTTCCAATAAAACCTTTGAAATCGTCAAGCCAATCATAGGATTCACCTTTAAAAAGTTCACCTTCCTGAATGATGTGGTAAAAATTCAGGTTGAAATCAGTACCATGTGTTTTTTCTCGTTTCAGGAGTTTTAAGCATTCCACATAATCGCAGTAAACTGATCCCGAAAAGGACATTGACCAACGATCGATGTGAAAGTTAATTTGTACGGAATCAAGAGATTCCAATAGGAGACGAAGCTTACGAATAGTAACTCCCCTGCTGTTTTTGGCGCTTTGTGAAGAATGTCCCTGCCATAAAATATTGGTGAGCTCGTGAGTTGAAATGCCGTTTTTATTACGCTGCGAATAAAGCATGATTATAAGAAACAATTGCTTGAGTTTGGGAGTAAACTGGGTGCTGATATCCTGACCATATTTATCCAGCACTTTAAAATCACCAAACAATTGGATGTAATTCGACTCAGGTTTTTGAGAAACCGAATTTTCGATACTTCTGATTTTATCAGCAGCTGATGGTTGTTTTTTCAGCTTGTGAAAAGGTATTTTGAAGTAGGCAAACACTGAAAGCGCAATGACCAGAATGGCAAGCAAACTGCGCGAAAGAATCGGATATAGAATAAATATATTTTTTACCGGAACAATCTCGAGTACTTCTTTACTCAATCCCCATATTTCCTCTTCGCCTAAAGCACGCGACCAAATGCTTAAGTTATCAATGGCACCGTTCATGTTTGATGACCAGTTAAAGCCGGCAACACCAATATACAAATCTTCGCGTCCTTTATATGCCGGATGCCCCAAAGAACGGCTGTCTAGTTTGCCATTCAGAAAGATAGCCTGTTCGCCGCTCAATTTATTATACCTCCAAACCAGGTGATACCAGCGACCTGCCTCCAGAATGGTTTTCCCTTGCAAATCGTTGTTATAGAAACCAAAGTAGGGCTTTTTATCTCTTATCAGCAGGTGAATTCCTTGTTGATAAGAGTTATTTTTAGTTCCAAGAATACAGTAGTCTCTTTTGTTGGGCAGGTATTCTTTGATTTTCACCCAGGCAGCTACTGAAAAATCATGATCTCTTATCTTAAATTCTTCGGCCCGGGGCAAAGTAATATAGCTGCTTTCACCAAACAAGGCTACATTGCTTCGTAGCGAATCGTTTACAAACTGAACTGAAGATGGTTTGCCATTAAAGCCGTTGATACTGAAATCACGACCCGCCTTGGCAAAGGTATAGTGTCCCTCAAGGTTATCGGTAATATCGTATGAAGAGGCAACAAAATGTTGAATGATGCTTTGCCTTGGTTCGTTGAAAGAAACGGAAGCCGGGGTAAATTTGAATCCGGGGCTTCGCGGAGTGAGGACAATATTATCACCCGGTCCTACAGGAAAACAGAACTTTCCGCTTGTTAAACTACCTGTATTTTCCCAATTCACATAGTCGAGAACCTGTGTGTTGTAGGTAACTGTTCCCTTAATGATTTTGAAACCACGGAGGTACGACAAAACGCCCAAAATCCAGTTTTCGTAACGATCGAGCATAACGAAATTGGGTATCTTTCCTGTATTGGTCCAGGTATTTTTAATATGCTCAATCAGATATGGATTTTGATTGGTGTCGTATTTCAGGTTTTTTGATATTTCTGATTTCCTTGGGAAATTGTAATCGTTATAAATCAACAGGCTGTTCTTGGGATCACCTTTCAGAAACTCTCCCTTAAAAACCGGAGCCTCCCAAATTGAAAAGTATGGCTCAACCGCATGATTCCACACGTAATGGAGCCATTCCGGACTGTTACGGTGCTCCTGCATGGCAAAAATTACCAGTCGTTTGTTGTCTTCAACCATTGATTTCAGCGAAGCCCAACCTTCCTGCTCGTCATAGGTATAAAGGTAATGACTGACTCCAGTTTCCTGAAACAAATCGGCTAATTCATTCACATTGGTACTAAAGTCGAGAAAAAGAGTAAAAATCTTGTCAGGCTTATTGTCGAGGTGATTTTTTAGCTCAAGTATAGTTTGCCTGAAAGAAATTGATGACCCGTCAGCTTTTTTAATCATCAGCTGGTTCTGCTGTTTCTCCCATTCCAGATAAAACCTGAATCCACTGATATTTTGATCGAGTAATTCCTGAATGGTGCGGGTTTCATTAAGGTTGGCATCTACGCCGGAAAAATTCGAAATCACAAAAATGGTCTCGTCATATAGCTTGACGTTAATATCGTCGCTCCTCCCGGCAATCAGTGAGAATGCTGAAAATACCAGGTAAAACAATACAGCCAGCCGACGGATTCCGATCATTCTAGGTATAATTTATAATTTCATGTCAATAAGCAGAACTAATCTGGAAAGCATTGACACCGTAATAAAATTTAGCTCCAAAAATAATTTTCTGAAACGGAATGCTCAAATTTAGATGAATAATTCACCCGTAAGCCGATCAGACTACAAATACTTCTATTTAATACGTTCAGAAGCAATAAATTCTGGTCAGGTTGAATTTTTGAATTGCAATGGTTTATATTCAGATGCCAAAAGACTTAGCGGATTATTCCTATGTGTTTCAAAATTTTATCGGCTATCAGATTAAGGTCGCCGGTAACATGAAAAGCATAATTCAGGCCGACAAAAACCACCGAAATGGCTGAGCACCTAACGAACAGGTCGATGATGTAATGATCGAAAACCGGGATGATCCATCCAATTCCGAAAGCCAGTATTCCGATGGACAGACATTTCAGGTGATTCGTCCGATAGGGAAAAAGCTTCATTTCCCACTTAAGGTACCACACGCGCATGGCCGAGGCCAGACTCATCGAGAACAAAGTGGCCAGTGCAGCACCGTTCATTCCCCAGAGTGGAATCAGCAGCCAGTAAAAGGCAACTGTCAAAAGAATCAAAACACCCAGCGAATAGGTTTGTACTTTGTATTTGTGCGACGTACTGATGATTTGGACACTTACCCCGGTTGATGCCACCAGCAGATTGGCCAGTGAAATGAGCGTGATTACCCATTCGCCGCCACTGTATTCCGGAGGCAAAATTTTAAAGATATTGTGCAGATTGGCCACCAATAAAATAAACAGCAGCAATCCGGCAAACAATTGGTTGATGCTGCTCTTGTAATAAATGTCGTCGATTTTTGGCAGATCGTTGTCTTTCCACGCATCGGCAATGATCGTTGACGATATTTTCCCCAATGCCCGATTCGGAATAAGAATGACCGACCCAAAGAAGAAGCTTATGGAATAAGCCCCAGTGAGCGTGAGGTTGTAAAATTCGTTCAGCATGATTTTGTCGATGCTGGTCAGTGCAACGCTGCTCAGTCCGCCAATGATTCCGTAGGCCGCCAGTGAAATCATTTCTTTCCGGAGTGGATGCTGGATAAATTCAAGTTGGGGCCGAAGGTTAAACTGCCTGCGGTACATGAGCAAACCAGCCAGGTAAACTGCCGGAAAGCTCAGGATAACCACATACCCGAAAACATATTGTGTGAAGTTGATCCAATGAAAATAATAGGCAATCAGCAAAACCAGGTTACCGATACGGTAAAGCAAATCGCTGAGAAACGTTCCGGTTGTTGCATCGAACAGCATTTTATTATAGGTATCGAGCAACAGAAAAAACATCCGGAAGAAAATGAGCGGAATCAGGTAATAGATATATTGAACAAGCAACGGTGAGTCGTCAATGTTGCTTTCAACGATGAATGGTTTCAGGATGAAGAAACTGGCCAGCGAAATGATAAAACCGACCAACCCGACCGCAACCGCCAGAAAAGCAAACCCGTTATGGTTCCGATCTTTATCGCGGAAATAGGAAAACAAACGCGCGGTGACATTGGTAAAACCGAGTGTTGAGAACTGCGAGTACAAGGCCGAAACGGCCACCAGCACATTAATCAGCCCGATTTGTTCCTGTGACATCAACTTGGGCATAATCAGCGCGGTGGTAAAAAAGCCAACCACAACGCCCAGGTACGAATACACCGATCCCCTGATTGTTTGCCGTTTAATTACGCCCATTTAATTTTAGTTATTGACTTAAAAAGGTTTATTTTTGCTTCGCACGAAAGTACGAATTAAAAAATTACACCAATTCAATATATGGATACAAAAAACTTCCTTCGCAAATCAGGACCGTATTTGCTGGCAATTGCACTTTTCCTGGTTGTAAGTGTCATTTATTTTTCGCCTGTTTTGGAAGGTAAAAAGCTGCAAAGTTCCGACGGAACGCAGTTTAAAGGTATGGCCAAGGAAATTGTGGACTACCGCAATGCTACCGGCAAGGAAGCGCTTTGGTCGAACAACATGTTCTCCGGAATGCCGGCTTACCTGACTTCAACTCTGTATTCGGGCGAAATTCTTTCGAAAATTCAGAAATCGGTGACAGCCATTTCGCAGCCGGTGATGATCCTGACTTTCAGTTTTGCCTTTTTCTTTGTTTTATGTATCCTGCTGGATATTGGTGTTTGGGCCGCGTTTGCAGCCAGTTTGGCCTACGGAATGATGACTTTTACCTTCGTGGTAATGGTTACCGGGCACCTCACCAAAGCACACGCGCTGACTTACACTTCGCTGGTGGTGGCCGGTATTTTACTGGCTTTCAAAAAGAATAAATACGGCGGAAGCATTCTTACGGCTCTCGGTCTTTCGTTGATGCTGAGTGCCAACCACCTGCAAATGACTTATTACGCCGCCATTCTGGTGTTGATCCTGGGAATCACTTATTTGGTCTATGCCATTCGCGAAAAAACATTGCCCGAGTTTACCAAAACGGCTGCATTACTGATTTTGGCCGGTCTTTTTGCCGTGGGTACCAACTTTTCAAGACTCTATACTACATACGAATACGGAAAATTCTCGATGCGTGGCCAGTCTGATTTAACCCTGAATGGAGAGAATAAAACAAAGGGTCTCGATCAGGATTACATTCTGGATTACAGCTACGATCTGGGCGAAGCCATGACGGCTTTCATCCCCCGCTTCAAAGGCGGCGGCATGAGCGAACCTTTGGGAACGAGTTCCGAAACCTATAAATTTTTGGCTGAAGCGCAGGGTGCCGATCAGGCTAAAAAGACCATTGCAGGCGGAATGCCGATGTATTGGGGAAGTCAGCCCATTTCTGGAGCACCGTTTTACTTTGGCGCAGTGCTTTGTTTCCTGTTTGTATTTGGCATGTTCATCGTGAAAGGCAAAGACAAGTGGTGGCTGGTGGCAGTTTTTGGGTTTTCTCTCCTGCTTTCGTTGGGGAAAAACTTCTCTTTGCTTACCAATCTGATGCTCGATTTCTTCCCCGGATACACCAAATTCCGCGACGTCAAAAACATCATCGTCATTCAGCAGTTCGCCATGGCTTTGCTTGGAGTGCTGGCCGTTCGCGAGGTTTATCTCCGGAAGGTTACTTCAGAAGAATTCATGAAAGCGTTGAAATATTCCTTTGGCATTGCCGGCGGATTGGCACTTATTTTTGCAATTATCCCCGGATTGGCCGGAAGCTTTTCAGGAAGTACTGATGCCCAATACGCCAAAATGGGCTGGCCACAGCAGTTAATTGATGCGCTGATCGCCGACCGCAAATCTTTTCTGCGCATCGATGCTTTCCGGACGTTTGTTTTTGTAAGCCTTGCTGCTGCCGGTTTATGGGCATACTGGACCAATAAAATCAAAGGGCAGTATGCCATTGCCTTGTGGGTGGGCCTGATTTTGGTTGACATGTGGCCGGTGAACAAACGCTACTTCAATAATGACAATTTTACTTCGCAGCGACAGGTTTCGGTACCTTTCCAGGAAATGCCGGTTGACAAGGAAATCAAGAAGGATAAAGATTTGTATTACCGTGTTCTGAACCTTCAGAATCCGTTTGCCGATGGTCGTACGCCGTATTTCCATAAATCGCTGGGTGGTTATCACGGAGCCAAAATGAAACGCTACAACGAACTGATCGGCTACAACATTGAGCCCGAAATGCGCACCCTATTTGCTGCATTCGAAAAACCAGAAACGATTGATTCGGTTATGACATTGTTGCCGGTCATCAATATGCTCAACACCAAATACCTGATTTACGACTTGAATCAGCCACCGTTGGTGAACCAACATGCCTTGGGCAATGCCTGGTTGGTAAAAGAAGCCAGGTGGGTGGGAAATGCTGACGAAGAAATTACTTCGATGAAAAACTTCGATCCGAAAACAACGGCTATCGTAAATAAGAACTTTGAAAAACAATTGGAAGGCTTTAAATCCGGTTCAGGCGAAGGCGAAATTAAACTGACCGAATACCAGCCCAATCGCCTGAAATATCAGGCAAACATTGTTGGTGGTTCGCAGTTGGCGGTATTCTCCGATATTTATTATCCGAAAGGCTGGAAGTGCCTGATCGACGGAAAAGAGACCGACCATGCCCAGGTTAATTTTGTTTTACGGGCGGCAGTTATTCCGGCAGGGAAACACGAAATCGAGTTTAAATTCGAGCCACAATCATATTTCGTAGGGAACAAAATCTCAATGGCAAGTTCCATCTTGTTGCTGTTGGCCATTGCAGGGTATTTCTTCTATTTTTTCAAACTAAAAAAGTAATTCGATGACTGTCAAAGCGCAGCCGCAAAAGAAGCTGAAACGGCGAATTTTTAAATCATACCTGACATCGACCATCAGTATTTCGATGGTGCTTTTTCTGATAGGGTTACTGGGCGTTGTATTACTCAATGCTGAGCGTTTGGCAACTTATGTTCGCGAAAACATAGGTGTGACACTTGTTTTGAAAGATGAGGTGAAGGAAGCCGAAATAGCCGATTTGCAAAAGCTGCTGATGGCGACCGGATTCGTCAAGTCAGTCGAATATGTCGATAAAGAAACTGCAGCACAAAGGTTAACGAAGGAGCTGGGTGAAGATTTCACGGGATTTTTGGGATACAACCCGCTGCTTTCGTCGCTCGATGTGAAATTGAATGCCGAATTTACCAATCCGGATAAAATAAGTCTGCTGGAAAAGAAGTTTATGGAGTTTCCGCAGGTGAAGGAAGTGACATTCCAGCGTGACATGGTGAACATTATCAATGAGAACGTACAAAAGATCGGGTTGATTCTGATTTTCTTTTCAGCGCTGCTGCTGACTATTTTCTTCGCGCTCATTAACAATACCATTCGAATTTCAATTTACTCGCAGCGGTTCATCATCAATACCATGCTGTTGGTGGGCGCAACCGAACGATTTATCCGCTCGCCATTTCTGAAACGAAGCATCACATTTGGCGTGATTGGTGCACTTGCTGCTAATGTTCTGTTATTCATACTGATGTTGTCGTATGCATCCGAGTTAAAAGGGATTATTGATATGGGCGATTTCCGTATTTTCGGATTTGTTTTTGGATTGGTTCTTTTGCTCGGAATGCTAATTTCATGGGCATCGACTTATTTGGCCGTCAATAAATTTATTCGCCTGAAGTTTGACGAATTATTTTATTAGGCTTCACGAATTTCTTCAGTCATTTTAAAATTTCGATTGCATGATACTCGTTACCGGCGGAACCGGATTGGTTGGAGCACATTTGCTCTACGAACTGACCCTCTCGGGCAATCGGGTGAAAGCCTTGCGCAGGGCTCAAAGCAATACCGGTTGGGTAAAGAAAATCTTTTCGTACTATACCAACCGGGTCGATGAATTGTTCAGCCGGATTGAATGGGTTGAGGGTGACATCTTGGACTACCTCAGCCTGGAGGAAGCGCTGAAAGGCATCACTTCGATTTACCATTGCGCCGCTATTGTTTCCTTTCATGGCGACGACCACGACATTATGCTGAATAACAATGTGAAGGGAACCGGAAACCTGATTGATGCTGCCATTCACAACGGAGTCAGCCGGTTTTGCCATGTCAGTTCTATTGCAGCCTTAGGTAAAACTCAGGATGGCAGCGAGATTACAGAGGAAACCTACTGGACACCTTCAAAGCGGAAATCGGGATATTCGCTCAGCAAGTTTTTTTCTGAAATGGAAGTTTGGCGGGGGATTGAAGAAGGTTTGGATGCCGTTATTGTCAACCCCTCAATCATCATGGGACCGGGAAATTGGGATATTGGAAGCCCCAAACTCTTTCAGTCCATTTGGAAAGGTTTGAAATACTATACCAAAGGGATTAGCGGGTTTGTTGACGTACGCGATGTGGTGAAGGCCATGATTATGCTGATGGATAATTCGCATTTCGAACAGGTTAAAAATCAACGATTCATATTGAACGCCGGAAATATGAGTTACCAGGACTTTTTCAATAAGATTGCCGATGGCGTGAATAAACCGCGTCCGAAGAATTTTGCCTCCGATGTAAAACTACAAATCGCCTGGAGGATGGCCAAAGCAGCCAGTTTCTTTACCGGCAAGAAACCGATTATCACCAGGGAAGCTGTTTCCGGCACCAATCAGGTCAATCAATATTCAGGAGAAAAGATAACCCGGACAACCGGATTTAATTACCGCAGCCTCGATTCGTCGATTGCCGACATTGCCGAAATCTTTTTGAAAGACATGGTTTTACCGCAAAAATAAAGGCTTACAATTATTTAACTGCATTGATTTGGAACAAGCAAATATTTTGTACTATATTCGCACACTTTTTTAGAATAAATTACAGGTGTATATTCTTAATTTATAAAGATATACCAAGGTTAATCAGCACAATTTAAAGATCAAAAAAACGGAAATGAAGAAATCAGATTTATTAAAGGAAACCATCCAACACATCGACATCAAGTCGTTTGATTCAACTCCTATTATCGATTCCATGCGCAAAATGTCGTTCACCTCGCGCGACACAGCTTCGGCTACCGACATTCTGCTGAAAATGGTTAACGACACTGAATGTACCAACATTCTGACCCTCGCCGGAAGTACCAGCGCTGGAGGTTGTATGCAGGTTTATGTTGAAATGGTTAAAAATAAAATGATTGATGCCATTGTTGCAACCGGTGCTTCAATTATTGACATGGATTTCTTTGAAGCGCTTGGCCACAAGCACTACCGCGGAACCACCGAAATTAACGACGGCATTCTGCGCGATTTGTACATCGACCGTATTTACGATACTTTCATCGACGAAGAAGAATTGCAGAACTGCGACGGAACCATCAAGGAAATTGCCGATTCGCTGGAAAAACGCCCGTATTCTTCACGCGAATTCATCAAAGAAATGGGAAAATGGCTGACCGTAAACTCGGTGAAAAAAGACAGCCTGATTCAGGTTTGCTACGAAAACAATGTGCCGATTTTCTGCCCGGCTTTCTCCGATTCAAGCGCTGGTTTTGGTCTGGTAAAACATCAGTGGGAAAACCCGGAAAAACACGTTTCGATTGACTCGGTTGCCGATTTCCTCGAACTGACCAAAATTAAAATGGCTGCCGGAACAACCGGTTTGTTCATGATTGGCGGTGGTGTGCCTAAAAACTTTGCACAGGATACCGTAGTTTGTGCCGAAATTTTGGGTAAAGAAGTTCCGATGCACCGCTATGCTGTTCAGATTACAGTGGCCGATGTGCGCGACGGCGCTTGTTCTTCGTCCACACTGAAAGAAGCCAGCTCGTGGGGCAAAGTTCAGGTAACCGACGAACAAATGGTTTATGCCGAAGCTACATCAGTATTGCCGCTGATTGTGAGCTACGTTTACCACAAAGGAACCTGGAAAAACCGGGAGTTTAAAAACTGGGGAAAGTTATTTGAATAGAAATTATAAGGAGATATTTTTCAGAGAAACCCAATTACAGCAATGTTGTTGGGTTTTTTTGTTTTGGTATGGCTAAATAAAAAGTTGAACCTTTCCCTTCTTCCGATTCCATCCAGATTGTTCCACCAAGCAATTCGACCAAACTTTTTGAAATAGTCAATCCAAGTCCATTACCACCGTATTTCCTTGTTTTTGAAGAATCAACCTGCCAGAATCGCTCAAAAACATGTTGATGGTTTACGGATGAGATACCAATACCGGTATCAGAAATGTGAAATTCAACTTTATCTGCTATTTCTTTTGCGCCAATTTCGATATATCCGTTTTCAGTAAATTTAATTGCATTGACCAACAGGTTTACAATGATTTGACGCAAGCGGTCTCCATCAGATTTAACGCGTACCTCTTTCTTATTTTCAGGCAAAGCAAGTCTTAATTCAACTCCTTTTTCTTTGGTTTTGAATTGAAATTCATGATAAATGTCGGTCAATAATTTATGGATGGAAAATTCATATTCCCTGATATGAATCTGTCCGGCTTCAATCTTCGAAAAATCCATGATATCACTGATGACTGACAACAGGTTATTGCCGTTATCTTTGATATATGCTGCAAATTCAGCGTGTTGTTCATGAGTATAAAACTGATCGGTAAGCAAATCAGAAAATCCGATAATGCTATTCAGCGGAGTCCTGATTTCGTGGCTCATGTTGGCCAAAAATGCAGATTTTAGCCGATCGTTTTCTTCCGCTTTGTCTTTAGCCATCAACAATTCCTCGGTGCGTTCAGCAACTTTCTTCTCAAGTTCTTTATTAGCGTCCTCGATTTCTGCATTTCGCTTATCCAATAATTGATTAAGGTAAAAATCTTTACGCGTAAAATACTCCATGTAATAGGCGCCAAACATACCTATCAGGTTCGCTGATATAAAGAAGAAATTATAACTTATAATCGTTTCGTAGGGTACATCCGAAATAAATACAACACCAATATTGAAAAATAGAAAAAGTACCCATCCGGCCAATGTTGCCATGAAAAAGCGGAGTTTTATAAAAAAGTAACTGGCCGAAAAAATTAACATCAAACCTGCATAATAAATCGAATTTTCGGGAGCCAGAATAGTCATTACAGCAATACCGGATCCTCCCGCAAGGGTACAAATAAAAAGAAGTTCCTGCCAGACCCTCTCAAAATAACGGCTGAAGGAAAAAATCAAAACGAGGAGCAGTAATGGGACTACAAAGCCAAACCTGATGAGATGAAACAATTCTTTGTATTCGTTGGCAACCAAATAGTCGAGGTACCCAAAAATGCCATATAAAAAAGTGACCAGAAAAAATGCAATCCTGAACTGAATCAGCGAATCGCTGAAATATTTAGCCCGAAACCTTCGTTCGCTGCCATCGAGGAACGACAAAGTAAGCAGATTTAGTTTCATAATGACTGCATTATTTTGGCACGGAAAAATAGAACGTTGAACCTTTTCCTTCTTCCGATTCCATCCATATTTTTCCACCAAGTAATTCGACCAGACTTTTTGAGATAGGCAAGCCTAAGCCGGTACCTCCATATTTTCGGGTGTAGGCCGATTCAACCTGTTGGAAACGCTCGAATATTTTGTTGTGCGATTCAGGATTTATCCCAATTCCGGTGTCTTTCACATAAAACTCAATAAACTCCTCACTTACTCGAAATCCAATCTCAACAAATCCATTCATTGTAAACTTTATCGAGTTACTAACCAGATTAACCAACACTTGTCTGAGCCTTCCTTCATCGGATTCAATGAAAATTTCGGTATCTGGATTTGCAGGTGATAAGCGCAAGTCCAACCCTTTTGCTTTAAAGCTATATTCCTCGTGAATGCTACTGATCAATTTATTCACCGAAAAAAGTTTCTTCTGAAGCTGAATTTGCCCGACCTCGATTTTCGAAATATCCATGATATCGTTGATAATTGCCAGCAGGTTATACCCACTCTCGTTAATCATTCGTGTAAACTGAATCTGTTGTTCCTGGCTGTAATCTTCGTCGGTCATCAACTCCGAAAAACCGATAATGCTATTCAACGGCGTGCGTATTTCGTGGCTCATATTAGCCAAAAATGTGGATTTTAAGCGGTCGCTTTCTTCGGCATGGTCCTTGGCTCTTATCAATTCATTTTCAAATCTTTTCCGGTCAGAAATATCCCGTATGATGGCCTGAAGCAGAACTTTCCGGTTCACTTTAAATCTGTTGAGCGAGACTTCTGCATCGAAAATTGTTCCATCGAAACGAAGATGTTGCCATTCGAACCGTACAGGCTTTCCATTCAATGCTGCATTTCTATAGAAAATAGCCTTCTCAGTTGAAAGTGTTCCATCGTTTTGATAGGTAGGCGAGAAATCGAAAGGCGATTTGCCAATAATATCCTCTTTCTCGCATCGGAAGGTTATTAAAGTTACAGGATTGCAATCAGCATATAATTCCTTGTCAATAATAAGGATCGAATCGTTGGTGTTTTCGAATATTGCCCTGTATTTTTCCTCGCTTTTGTGCAGTCTGTTTTGCATTTTAAACTGATTTTCGGCATAATAAATAACAATGCGGGAAACAATAAAACCACTGCCAATAAATACCAAAAGTGATAGCAGCGCATGTTGGTACAGCAAGGAATCAATATCTTCGAATAACAAAGCGTCCAAACCGACAAAACTTAGCCAAACCAACATTGAAATCATTAAGGTAATCAGGAATATTTTATGGTTCGACTGGCTCCCCCGCCTTGGAGAAAGGCTCAATAACTGTCTGACCAGAGGGAGCCTGATTAAAGTACCTGAGATTACGGTGAGTATGATGACGTTAACAGATTCCTTCAACAGAAAACTATAAAGCACCTCAACTGGAAGGCTATAAATTGTATTTTCAATCCAGGGAGCCGGATTTAACCGGAGAATTCGGGTGAAAAGAAAAATGTAATAAACGTAAAAGATGATGACATTAAAACTTAGAACGATTAAAACCCGGAGAGGAATTTTCTTTAACTTTTTAAAGATGGACTTATTATAGGCGATACCAAGCTGGGCATAGAAAAACAAATAGACCAATGCTGTTGATAAATTGGCCCAGCCATTGTTGGCCCAAAGTATAAACGGGAATAAGGCACCGCCTGTTAATCCGGCAAGAAGCCCAAAACGCCACCCATAAGCCATCGAAATGAGGATAGGCAAGAATAGCGCCCAGGGAATATCGATGCGGGTTTGTCCTAAAATAGCAGTTATTCCGTATGGTGATAAAAGCAGACTTAGAATGCCGAATAAAACAGAAAGTACTATTTTCCTGTTTCTTCCAATAGCGTTCAAAAAGCTCATGCCAATCGTATTTATGAGTTCAGATCTTCGGAATAGTAAACTTAAATTTGCTTCCCTTGCCCGGTTCGCTTTCGACCCAAATTTTGCCCCCGTGTTTTTCAACAAACTCTTTACAAAGAATTAATCCCAAGCCGGTTCCTTTCTCGTTTTGCGTTCCCGGTTTCGACTGGTTTTGATCGATACGGAACAAGTTTTCCAACTGGTCGGCTTTAATTCCAATGCCGTTATCGCTCACAGAAACTTCAATCTGGTTGTTTAATTCCCGCAGATCAACCCGGATCTCACCGCCGCGATAGCTGAATTTGATAGCATTTGAAACCAAATTCCGGATAATGGTTGAGAACATGCTTTGATCAACAAACGCAAACAGGTTATCCTGAATATTTTTGGAGATAACAATGCCCTTCTGAGTGGCAGTTTCGCTCAGCAAATTAAGTGCCTCGTGAATCAGCAAATCAATTTTCAGATTTTCCGGAGAAAACACCATTCTTCCGGTTTGCACACGCGACCATTCCAGCAAGTTTTGCAACAGGTCCATCGCCCGTTGAGACGAGTCTTTAATAACAGATGCATATTCCTCCATCTTTTCAAAGTTCCCTTCCTGAATTTGGCTGACCATAAATTCGCTTAAGCCCAGAATGCTGTTGAACGGACTTTTCAGGTCATGGGCAATAATGGAGAAAAACTTGTCTTTGGTCGCATTCAAATTTGTAAGTTCTTCATTTTTCAGCTTCATTTCAGCTTCAATCGCTAAGCGTTCAGTTATATCTTCGACCAATCCATGCCAAAAAGTATCTCCGTTTTCCAACAGTTGTGGCAATGATGAAACGTGCAACCAACTGACATTACCTTTTACTACAATTCGTCCTTTCCAATCGAAGGGCATTTTATGCTGAATCCCTATCAGATTCAACCGAATAAAGCTATCCAAATCTTCGGGATGAATGGCTTTAAAAATGGCTTCGTGATTGGAGAGCAGATCATCAACGCTCAACCCGAGTAATTCAGCCATTCGTGGACTAGCATATTCCAGTCCGAAAGTTCCATCAGGTTTAGATCTCAGGACATATACTCCAACTTTAATTTTTGAAACCAGATCGTCATACAGATGCTTGCTCTTGAGTAACTCTTCCTCTGTCCGTTTACGCTCAGTAACATCCCTGGCAAAAATGGCAACTTTTTCAACCTTCCTATTTTCTGAAAAAACAGGGTCAACCACATATTCAATACATCTTCCAAACCTGGAGTCTTCTCCGTGAACACATTCACCGGTAGAAACACATAAGTCGACCGCGTCTCTTCTTGATTTGGCCAAATCCGGAGGAAATTCATCAAATATGCACTTCCCCAATAATTCTTCTCGCGTTTTATTCAGGCGCCGGGCATGGGCCTCATTACAGTCAATCAAGATTCCATTTTTATCAAGAAGGACAAGCACATCATCTGTAGATTCCATGATGCCTCTTGCATTGGCCTCGCTTTCGGCCAAACGTTTCTCTGTCACTTTTCTTTCGGTGATATCGATACTACTGCTTTGAATAGCAAATCCGTTTCCCTGATCATCTTTTAACACCTGGTCATTAATCAGAAAAGTTTTGGTTCCGGAAGGAAGATCGAACGATGCCTCGTAATTTTCTCCACCTCCGGTTTTAATTAATCGTCGGTTACGTTCCAGGTATTTTTGTGCTATTTCCGGAGGCAAGAAGTCGGACATCATCTTGCCAACAACACCCTGGACACCGCAACCCAAAAGGTTTGCCGCAAATGAATTGGCAAAAATGTATTGCCCGTCAATGTCAATAATTATAATGGAGATTCCTGTATTTTCCAGAAGTGACTTATAGTCCAACACCAATTTGGATGAAGCGAATGCTGAATCAATCCCCGCCTTTTCCCCATTTTCCTTCATTTGCTCGTATAGTTAATCATTCAGAAACAATTATTGTATTTGGTAAGTTAATACTACCAGCACTTGAGTTACATGTTTCTGATCTGAAATCTTGTTTGTTTTCTGTAGGACATCCCCGGAAAATTGATCCGGAAATAGAACAAGGCAAATTTTGTAGTCTAATATATAAAATAAATAAAAGGACTGCAATAAGAATTAAATAAAAGAACAAGGCTGCCCGAATTGAAACCGGTACAGCCTTGTAAACTCCAAAAAATGACCCTGATGTCTGAAATCTTCGAAAAATAAGTTTTACTGATTATGCCGTTGGTGTTGTTTCTTCGGTTTTGCTGCGGCTATTTCGTGAAACAAGGGTTGTTTTGTAGTACTTTATTTTCTCGTTAAGCTGAGGGATAAAGATACTAGCCGCTGGTTTGGCAATTTCCATAACTACCGATGCATTAATCCGGTCAACAATCTTTTCATAGATGAGGTCAATCTGCAATCGGATGGCCTTTACGTCGCCACTCTCACGGCCTGCCAGTTCGGTGTTTCGTTCATTAAATACCAGCTGGAAATCATCATTTTGCTTTTTCAGTTCCGTTACCCAACGTTGAATACCTACCCGGCTGATATGATCTGAATTTTCGGGTTTTTGTAAATCGGCAACCAGGTTCGAAATCCCGGCGCTTTCCTCGTTGTACGACTTGCTGCGTATGTCGCCATAAAGGTCAATGATACGTCTGATGACTTCGGCGCTTTCGGCTTCGTTATCCAATGGACTTAATTGCGTGGCTTTTATGCGTAGCGAAATGGCATTCCATGTTTTATCGCGCAATTTGTCCAGTTCTTCAATATTTTTTGATTTAATGCTGCCAATTTCAACCCGCATGGCTCCATCTTCCGATGTCAATGCTGCTTTAAAGGCCGGATAAAGCGAGTCGATTGCGAGTTCGGATGGCTGAAAGGTGTTGATCAATTGGTCAACATCGGTCATAAACTGAAAATGTTCGTTGTTGCGCAGGCGCGTCAGGGCGATTGTTTCAAGTTTTTGCATAAGAGTGAAATTTTAAAAATTAGTTAACGTAAGTTACTGCTTTTTATACTAAAAGTCAAGATGACTATAATAAAAAATATCAAGCAAGGGCGAAATAATCATTGAAAACAAAAATATTAGTTGTCTGGCTACAACGAAATATTCTGAAATTCGGGCACCTCCTTGCAGGCCTGCAAAGTGTCACCGTAAGTCTGGGGCAGGTGTTTGCAGAGGTACAAAGCATTGCCCGGAGTTCCGATGAGGCGTTTGTACCCCTACAAGGTGTCGCCCGAAGTTCAGGTTAGATGCTTGTAGGGGTACAAGGAGGCAAACGGAAGTTGGGGCGGGTGTTTGTTGGTGTACAAGGGGTTGGGTGCGAAACTCATCCCGACTGCAACCTCGCTCCGCATAAAGCAATCGATCATAAATTATTACCAATTGTAAATGTTCATTGAAAATAATACTTATTTTTAAAAGCCCTTTACAACCAAGTATTTTAAGGGACACCGACAGCTACATTATAAACTACACCAACCGAAACACCATGTCAGAACTAGCCCTTCAACTCATCGAAAAAGAAAAACGCGAACGAACCGGCAAACTCGATTTAGGAAAATGCGAATTAACGGATTTCCCTAAAGAATTATTTGAATTAGATTGGTTGGAAGAATTATCGTTTATTGATGAAATATGGAATGAAAAGGAATTATGTAGGACTAAATGTTTAAATATAGGATTGTCAAATAAAATCACAGTAAAAGAAATTCCTAATGAATTTGCAAAACTCTCAAGACTCAAAAAGTTATACCTTGGGGGTGACTATAAAAATAGATGGAGTTTAGAAAATTGTGAAGTACTTGGTGAACTATCTAATTTGCAACGATTGGATCTTTGTTTTAATGAAATTAGAGAAATTCGCTTCTTGGAAAATCTTTTGCATATAGAAGATATAGATCTTCGTGACAATAGAATCAGTGATATTCACATTCTGAAAAATCTCACTAACATACAAAACTTAAATCTTAGCCATAATCAAATTCAAAATTCGATTTTTCTTAAAGCCCTTCCCAATTTAATGAGTTTAGATTTAAGTTCTAATCCAATCAGTGATTATACTTTCTTAGAAAACCTAACTGATTTGCATAATTTGTATCTATATAATGCTCAAATTAAGGATTGTAGTTTTGTAAAAAAACTAACAAGTCTAAATTTTTTGGATCTTAGCTTCAATCAAATCAGTGATTGCCATTTTTTGGAAAACCTGATTAATCTAAAAATATTAGCTCTTAGCGATAATCAAATCTCCGATATCAGTTTTCTTGAAAAGTTAACCTCTTTACGAAGATTATATCTTGGGGTAAATCAAATCTCCGATATCAGTTTTCTAAGAAATCTAACCTCATTAACCAGATTGGATCTCTTCTCCAACCAAATAAGCGAGATTTGTCATCTTGGAAATATGACCTCATTAACCAGACTAAATCTTAGCTCCAATCAAATCAGAAATATTCAAGCGCTGATTCCCATTCTGGAGAAAGGGGTTTCGGTAAACCTTGATCGGGGAAAAGGGGGCATCTTGCTCAACAAAAACCCTATCATCAATCCACCCATAAATATTGTGGAGCAAGGAGCTGATGCTATATTGGATTGGTTTGAGCAAATCAAAGAATTTGGGGCAGAGCCGTTTTACGAATCGAAACTCATGATCTTAGGCCAGGGAGAATCAGGAAAAACCACCTTTGCCAATTTGCAACTAGATCCAAATTACGATGTAAAGTCGGGTAAAATTGATTCGACTTTAGGAATAGTTGTCCATCGGGGGAAGATATTTACGCACAATCAACTTGATAGTATTCCAATTAAAGCCCATTTGTGGGATTTTGGCGGGCAGGATATTCAAAAAATGTTGCACCAGTTTTTTTTTACTGAGAACTGCCTTTATGTATTGGTTTCAAATAAACGGGCTGAAAATGCCGGGTTTGACTACTGGTTTCAAATCATCAATCTGTTAGGCCCCAGGAGCAGTGTAATTGTGCTCGAAAATCCGAAAGGAAGTAAAGGACCAAATGAAAATTTTGCACTCAATAAATATCGTGAATTGTATCCTGAATTGGTTATAGAAACCATAGAGGTGAATCTTTCGGAAACCCGTGGAAAACATCAAAAGAAATGGGCTGCACTGAATGAAACAATCGTTGAAAAATTGTCGGAGATGGAAATTGTAAACCGACTGGTACCTAAAAAGTGGGGATTGGTACGCGATGAACTGGAAAAGTTAAAAGGACAAAAATATATTTCAAAAGATAACTTTTATGAGCTTTGCTCAAAGCCTGGAATAGAGCTAAACCATCGTCAGGCCGATTGGTGCCTGTCCTATTTTCGCTCATTGGGCGATCTGGTTTATTTCGACGACCGCGATTTATGTACCCACATTTTTCTCGATCACAACTGGCTTACCCAGGGAATGTATTACATTTTGTCTGACAAAAGAATTGAGAAATCAGGTGGACGGTTTACCCGTGAGCAAGCCTATCAGAAATGGGATAAGAATAGATACAACGAAGAAGAAAAGGCCATGTTGCTTCGTTTGCTATTGAAAGACAAATTTGATATTTGTTATGAATTAACTGATGAAAAGGATGTATTTATTACACCATTGCTTTTACTTACAGATAAACCTTCGGATTGGAAACACGAAACCAACTTGCGTTTCCGGTATCAGTATGGATTTATTCCACATGGCTTGTTCTCCAGGTTAATCGTAAAACTTCATGAGAAGATTGATTCCGAGCAGCACTGGAAAACTGGAGTTCGCCTTAAGGGTATAGTTGATACTAAAGTGGTGAAAGCAGAAATTCAACAATACAACGATCCTGAAGAAAATCAACAGGTGATCGACATTAAAATCTGTGGCAATAAAAATGGATGTAAACAAATGCTGGCGTTTATCCGCTCTGCTGTTGATAAGTTGCACAAGGACTTCCGAAACATTTCTGTTAAGGAGATTGTTGCCTGCAATTGCGAAACCTGTATTGAATGGATGAAAAAGGGAGGCAAACCATCTTTTTATGAATTTGAGAAACTCCAAAAGAAAATTTTGAACCGGAGTTATTATGAGGAGTGTGAAAAATCGAACTATAAACTGGTCAATATTGGTTTAATTCTAAATGATATTGTCGTAGAGAATGCAGCAAACGAAAATCGGGATAGTCAGCTACTAAAACAGTTAAAAGAAATGGGCATGAGTTTGACACAAATTACAAATTATAGCCAAGGAGGAAGTGCCACGGCGACCAGCACAAGTTCTTCAAGTTCAAATGCAACAGCCACAAGTACAGTTACCATCAACATTCAAACCATTCTCGGTGAGGTTCAATCTTTGAAAGAAGATTTTGAGGATGAACGGAAGCTTTTGCAAAAAAGCATGAATGACGATGAGATTGATGTCACCATCCGCGATATTGAAAAAGCGGAAATTGCACTTAAAGAAATTGAAGCGGCACAATCGCGAAGCGGGCAACCAGCAACCAAAGCGACCAACCGCTTAAAGCGGTTTATCGATGATTTGAGTGATGAAAAATCTACCCTCCATAAAGGATTGAAACTATTACGCAAAGGGAAAGACTACGGCGTAACCCTGGCCGAAACCTACAACAAGATTGCTCCCAATATGGGGTTGCCTTCGGTGCCACCAGTGGCACTGGAAGTCATCAAAAACTTGTAACTACAGTTTTGCCGAGGGCATTCGCCCTCGGTTGTTTAGATTAATCTCTTTCGGAGTTTTGCGATTTATAATATTTGTATCTTTGGATCAAGTTCGTAAAAGATGATTTCGCTGATCATGGATGCACCCATCTACATAACAACCCTTGTAAAAACCTACCGGCGATTATTCAATTGCCTCATGTTTTATAATTACAACCAAGGCAAAAGATAAAAGTAAAAGGGCAAAAGTCTTTGCTGTACAATCTCTCATTATCCACTTTTACTTAGGTAATCAGGTACTTACACTTCACTTGTCATCTATAATTAATCATTCATCATTGCTTTGCCATGTTTGAAAAAATTACCCAACATACCGAAGCTCCGTTGCGTGGAGCAGCCTCCGAAGGCAACTTTTACGAAAAGAAAGAAAACGT